>DASYSA010000188.1:0-16779 GCA_036003885.1 Blastocatellia bacterium
GCAACCTGCAAACCTCGGGTTGATCCCCGCCACCGGTGCTTCTCATCAATTTCAACGACGTGATTTCAGCGGACGCAGCGTAATGGGCAAAGAAGAGGAGGCGTTCTCCCTTTTCTCTTTGCTCTTTGCATTTTATGATCTACGAGACCTATTCAGGATCATGGTAAGGAGAGGAGTAAACCATGGGCGTCATTATGCAGGCGTTCTACTGGGATTGCCCCAGGATGGAGGATAGAGAATATCAATGGTGGACACATATCAAACGCCAGGTTCCTTCTCTGAGGAGCGCCGGGTTCACCGCGCTATGGCTACCGCCTGTCAATAAAGGAGCAAATATCGGAGGTATGTCCATGGGTTACGATCCGTACGACTACTACGATCTTGGGGATATCGATCAGAAGGGATCAACAAAGACATGGTTTGGCTCAAAGGGTGACTTGATCGACCTGATTCGCGCCGCTCATGCAGAGGAGATGCAGGTTTATGCGGATCTCGTCCTGAATCATAATAACGGCGCCGACTCTCAAGAGACCAACCCGCTCGATAATAAGAACAGGTGGACGCGGTTCAACCCGAAGAGCGGAAAGTTCCCCAGAAGCTGGGATTACTTTCATCCGGCTCGCTATGAGACATGGGACAGGGAAACCTTCGGTGACATGCCCGACCTCTGTCACAGGAATCCGCGGGTTTACACCGAGCTTCTCGAATATGCGAGCTGGCTGATTGAAGAGATAGGGTTTGACGGCTTCAGATACGATTGCGTGAAGGGTTACGGCGGCTGGATGGTGCGGGCGATCCAGGAATTGAGAGGCCTCAAGAATGAAAAGCCCTACAAACCGTACGGTGTCGGTGAGTGCTGGGACAGTAATCGCGCAATAAACGATTGGCTGGATGAAGCCAATGCGTGGTCGGACAACCCGGTCGGCGCTTTCGATTTTCCGTTGAGGTACCGACTGAAAGACATGTGCCAGCTCGAGGGATACAGTCTCAAGAACCTTGTCGAGCGAGGAACGTTACTGAGCGATAGACCCTCTGAGGCTGTGACCTTTGTAGAGAACCACGACGTGGTACGAAGCGACTCGATCGTTTCAGACAAGATGCTGGCCTATGCCTTCATCCTTACACACGAGGGCTATCCGTGCGTGTTTTGGCAAGACTACTATAACTGGGGACTTGGACAGCCGGGCAGCGTGAGCGGCATCGCGGAACTGATCAGTGTACATGAGGACTACGCTGGGGGCGGGACCTCGGTACTGCATATCGCTGACGATCTATACATAATGCAAAGGACTGGCCTGGGCAGCCAGAAAGGACTGGTCTTTATCCTGAACACGAGCAGGAAATGGAGCGGAACCTGGGTCCAGACACAATGGCAACATACGAGGCTTGTTCCCGTCGCCTGGAGAGGCGCCGACGATCTTGGAGTTCCGATGGAGAAACAGACAGAAGCGACCGGTTGGGCCGACTTCTGGGCTCCTCCGCGGGGTTATGCCGTGTACGTTCCAGAATGAGGAAATGCGAAATGCGAAAATGCGAAATGCGAAATCGAGCTTCCATTTCGAATTTCTTATGGGTGAACGCGGCCCGACTGAATGAGTCGCTGTCTTGCCGTGTTACCCGGTACGGCAACGTGCAACGCGGGATCGAACTCCCGGCCTGCCGCCTTGCTTCCCTCCGGGACCCAAATCTCCAGGCGAGTTGAGCTGTATCCGCTCGGTATGTACCTGACATAGTATCCGTCTGGGTGAAGCGACCATTTACCCGAAGGTACGTTCCTGCTGCCTTCTCCGAGCGGGGCCATTCCGCTCAGCACCGCCACTCGCTCCATCTCAGCGAAGGTGGAGCTCCCGGTTGTAAGCATCCGCCTAAGGGTGGCCTCGGCCTCGAGGGTCGCCCGCACCGGAGCAGGCGCCTTGCTGAGGGCCTCTTGAAGTACGGGACCCGGCACCATGTCGAGCGCTCCCCGATTGAGCAATGCGATCTGCTGCGGAGTGAGCAGCCTCGCGGCAGTGGCTTTTAGCTGCGTTGACAGGTCTTCGAACTTTGCGCGGGCAATGATTGCCCAGAGGAGCAGTTGGATTTCGTGCTGCGGGATTTCCTCATGGCTTACCGAGTTGCGGACTATGCTGACGACCGCATCCTCTGCGGGGCCCAGGGGCGGCGCATAGAGGTACCCGTCCCCGCCGCCCGGGCCGTGAGTGCCCGCCTTTAAGCAGTAGCTCTGGGTCTGCATTTCGTAATAGCCCGGCCTTAACGTGAATCCGCCCCAAAGGGTCCGCTGGAGAGACACCAAAGGCCGCACACCGCTTGGCGTCCCATCTGTCGAATCGACGCCGAACGTGGCATCACTCAAGCTCGTAGTGATCGGCGGCTTGCCCTCGAGGATCGAGGACACACCCGGGGTGTGCTTCTTTAATTTACCGGCTGCGTCTCCGATGCGGC
Source organism: Blastocatellia bacterium (assembly GCA_036003885.1). Taxonomy (GTDB): domain Bacteria; phylum Acidobacteriota; class Blastocatellia; order UBA7656; family UBA7656; genus DASYSA01. The sequence goes on from DASYSA010000188.1 coordinate 2,443, forward strand.
CGAGTTGAGCAAATCCGATGTCCATGAGAGTCAAGACTGCAAGTACTGCGAACAAGACCGGGATACCGTTTTTTATGCGATGTGATGTGTTCATGAGAAGGCCCTCCCGTTCGACTCGAAGAAATTCACCCTTCCGATGTGACTGATCCAGCCCATCTTACATGTTGTATGTACCCGGTGGCAATATATCGTTTTGCGTTTTACGTTTTACGTTTTGCGTTCGGCCCCATTTGGCCAAGCTTACAACGAACGTAAAACGTAATTCGGGTTTGCCGGAATCGCGCCGCGTCATGATAGACTTACTCTCCTTGTTGCAGGCAGTAACAGCAGTTAAACGGCGAGTTGACGATTCTACTCGCGGGCTTTGATTTCACGACTGCTCTTCGCGCTTAGCGCAGGCGGGCTTGCGCTGTTCGCGGCCCGGGAATTCGACAGTCTCATCCGGGCGTGGCCGGGAGGGAAATCGTTATGGCATCGGCGGCTGTTGCGGTTCACGAAGGGAAGCTGATCGCTCAAGGCTGGATCATCAATCGCAAAGATGATCTCATTTGGTTTATTGGCAGTGTATTCGCCAGTTACGCGCTCCTTTGTGCCAATCTCATGTTTGGGATTTCAGCAGCCGTATTGACCTGGATATGGGCGCTTGGCTTCGATGGCCCCCACGTGTATGGAACGGTCTCGAGAACTTATGCTGATCGGGAGGAGCGACGAAAGCGTGCGAAGCTTTTGTATGGCACGCTCGTGCTCTTTCTGGTTGGCCCCCTGATGGTACTGGCAGCCCGGGTAAGACTGCTGGGGACCGATGCGTGGGGACCGATCTTCTTCTTCTTCGCTTCACTGTGGGCCTACTATCACCTCGTCAAGCAGCACTATGGGTTCATGGTGCTCTACAAGAAAAAGAACAACGACCTCGCCGAGATTGATAACCTGATCGACCGAGCTTTCATATTGCTCGGCATGACCTATCCGCTCCTGCATTTTTTGAGCAACAGTCCATCGGCAGCTCAACGTGCTCCATTCGCGACTAACTCGGGTCCTTTCTGGTGGCTGCAGGCGCTGGTTCTCTCTGGGTTCGTTGTCTCGCTGGTTCTGTTTTTGGGAAGGCAGGTACAAAGGCTTTATCTCCGCCAGCCGGTGAACCTGCCCAAGCTTACACTGCTGGCCGCAGCCTTGCCGATGCATTGGATCGTGCTGAGGCTGCTGGAGCCGGCGCCCGAAGGAGCGTTCGCGGCGGTGGCTACGCTGACAATCTATCACAACATTCAGTACCATCGGATCATCTGGTTCCATAATCAGAACAAGTACAATCGGCCACAGTCGGGCGATTACGGCGCGGCCTCGATTATCAATAAGTCTGTCTGGCGTTACATCGTGCTGGCCATTCTCTTTGGGGCAGCCTATCACATCCCCCACTACACGATTGTGGCGCCCGGGGGCTTCGCGATGGCATTCATCTGGGGAGGCGCGTTCACGCACTATTTCCTGGATAGCAAGATCTGGCGTGTGCGCCGGGACAGTCAACTCAATAACAACCTGCACATGGCAGACAGCGGCCTGGTAGGCGCCGCCGCCGCCAGGGGCTGATTGGCTGATATTTGGAGATCGGAAGGGATGAAGACAGGTCTACTCCTGACCATACTCAGTACAGTCGCTTTGTTGTTTGTTTACATGGTTATCGAGCGGCGCATGAATCAACGGCCGTGTGGAGAGTGCGGCTTCAGGGTATCGGTGGATAACCCTGAAGAGCAGTGTCCACGCTGCGGAATGCCGATTATTTGACCTCTGGGGCTCGCCTGGATATGGGCTCGGGAACATGAAAAGACTCCTTACGAACTGGCCGAGACTCGCATTCATCTTCGTTCCGCTATGCATTGTAGTGGTCGATGGCGCAGTGCTTGTCCACGAGCGGAATCAGCCCGAAACCGAGAAAGCCATGAGGATGGTTCGCGAAAGCGTCTCGCGCAAAGAGAGCTTTACTGTGCAGCAGTACGTCTACGCAACGGTCTACCATCGCAAGACTGCCGGGGAAGAGATATCCATCGAAGGCTGGCGAGCCGAGCGTCCGCCGGATGAAGATTACGTTGTCGTGGAGTTCAGCTTCACCGATGGGGATGGAAGACACGTTGCGACGTGGCGTGCAGATGTGGAAGAGCGAACTGTTGTCCCGCAGGATCAACTGGCACGCGACCTCTCCTGGCGACAATAGAGAAGGAACAGCAGCCGCCCTCTCAGTTCTTCTTGTCCTTCTTCCCCGTAACAATCCCTTTCAGGCCCCTTATCCTGTCCATGATCCCCCCCTTCTTTTCTTCCTGTTTTGGCGGGGCTTGTGCTGCGGCGCGTTTGCGGGAAGGTTTGGCGCCGGTTGCAGGCTGTTGCCCTTGAGGCAGGGAATTGTCTTGAGTTCCGGGGCCTCCTGATTGAGGTACCTCCCGTGCCGCGGGTGGAGCCGGCTGTGCTGATGGGTTCGTGGACGGTTGTACTTCTGTTGGAGGCTGAGGCTGTGTAGCGGGATCCTTGTCCTTGCCTCCAATGAGCGCGATCGGCACTGCGACCAGCAGAAGCACGATGGCGGCGGCCCCCGCATAGTGTTTCCAGTTGAGCATGTTCAGCAGCGACTTTTCAGGCTGTGGTTGTGCCGGGGCGGAAACGTAGGCATCTGGTCCAAGGGTAACCGTCGGCGCGTATGATGAGATCGGAATGTTACTGTCAGTTCCAAGTCGCGTCTCTTTGATCGAAGGATCGGTCGTGGCATCAGAACGACTTGGAATGCCGGGATAGTTAGGCGTGGTTGCCATTGGATTGCCGAACCGCGTCGCGGGCGCGGTGTACTGCGGCGCTGCTGAGTCCAACGGCGACGTAGAACCCTTGACCTCGCGCTGCAACATCTCCCTGAACTCGCCGGCTGTTTGATGCCTGGCTTCGGGCCGCTTTGCCAGGGATCGCATTATCACCTGCTCCACGCCCAGCGGAATGTCCGCGGCGAACACCCGAGGTGGAGTCGGCGCGTCCTCGATCTGGCGCCGCATCAGCTCGTACTCGCTCGTGGCGGTGAATGGCACGCGGCCCGTCAGGATCTCGTAGAGCAGGATGCCGAGCGAGTAGACGTCTGATCGTCCATCCGTCTCTTCCCCGCGAACATGCTCGGGTGACATGTATTCCACGGTACCAATCAAGTGCCCGGCCTTAGTCAGGCGATCTGTGCCCAGCACTCGGGCAATTCCAAAGTCCATCACCTTGATGGTTCCTTCGCGGGTCACCATCATGTTGGCCGGCTTGATGTCCCGATGAATGATATCCAGACTATGCGCATGCTGGATGCCCTCGAGCGCCTGGCAGGCCAGGTTGACTGCGCGATCGAGCGGCATCGCCCCCGTCCTGCGAATAATGGCATCGAGTGTGTCGCCGTTCACGTACTCCATCACCATGAAGAAATCGTCCCCCTGGCGGATGAAGCTGTACAACGTTGCAATGTAAGGATGGTTGAGTTTGGCCAGTGTAACGGCTTCGGTGCGGAACCGCTCGACTATCTGAGGATTTCGGGCCAATTCCGGGCGCAGCATTTTGATGGCGACTTCGCGCTCGAGCATCACGTCAACACCCTTGAACACGGCGCCCATGCCGCCTTCGCCGATCTTGTCCGTGATCTTGTAACTCCCGACTACACTGCCGATCATCTTCCCACCTCCAATACGCACCACTCGAAGCCTGCCTCAATAACTCTTTATCAAAGTCAAAATCAAGTTGGACTCCGTCTTCTTGCGAGTTGCCGGAGCGAAGTTGTAGGTCTTCGTCTTGTTCCTGCTCTCATCCTGAAAAACCTTCACGTTGAACGCGCCAAATTGCGATCCCACGAAGTCATTAATACTGGATGATTTGATCTGCACATCCTGTGCCGCGAAGGTGTGATTTCCGTCGTCGGCCTTGAATGTCACCCCGGTTTTGGTCACGAAAAAGGAGCCTTGGCAATAAGAATTGAAGAACCCGTCGTGGTCATGGTAGACGCGAAACACCCCGTTGCCCCCGCGCTCCAACGCGGCGCGCATGGATCGCTCGGCCGATACGACGTCCTGATTAACACCATAGAGTTGGGCATAGCCGAGCAACTGAAAAGCTGTCGGCTTCGACGGATCCATCGTCACCGCCCGCTGCAGGAACGGGATGGCCTGACTGAAATTATTGGCCTGCATTGACGCGATGGCCAGTTGGTTGAGGTCATCGTAGTCGGGACCAGCGGCAGGCGCGCGGCCAGGCGTATGGACCGGGGGCGCAGAAGGCGCTCCAGGAGCCTTTTCCGTGATTGCGCCCAACAGCGACCGATTACCTCCCGCAGCCGTGATCTCCCGAGATACGTCTGGCGTGATTGCAAAACTCACCCCGCGCACCTCGACGAATTGCTCTACTCGAGCCGCTGGCAGTCCGGCCTGCAGCATCGTAATGATCTCACTCTTTGAGAGCGGCGGCCCGGCGGGTACCCCGGTTATGGGCTTCCCGGTGGAGGCGGGTGGCTTCGTGGTATTGGCCGGCGGTGGAGGAGCCGGCGCCCGATAGTTGCGGCGCAATGCCTCGATCAACTCGGGCCGCGCTCCCGCCTGGCGAAACTCGCCTTCGATTGCCGGCGTCGTTTGAAAGGCAACGCCTCGTTGCTCGACGTTCTGGATGACCTCCTGCGTCGAGATCGCGTTCAGTTTCACCACCTGCAACAGGGGTTCTTTGTTGTAAGGAGGCTTGGCCTGCGCGAGCAGTACCGCGGCGGTGAAGAGCGCCACAAGCAGGCTGGCGCCGGAAACAGTGATCAACCGCAGTGACGTCCACCTGGACGATGCCTTGTTTTGTCCGATCATTGTCTTACTTCTCCGATACTTGTCTTGTCATTGACTCAGGAGACGCCGGGCCTCTGCGGCCTTACGCGCCTTCTCACGGGCTGCGGCGTCGCTCTCCTTCTTGGCGGTGTTGCTCTTCCTCTCCCCACCGATGACATCGCTTGTGGGTCGCGCGTCCCCGGGGCCAACAGGCGCGCGCTGAGGTTCACCCCCCGGAGCGATCGTCGTCTGCGCCGGAGTGCCTGGATTAGGCACCGGAGTTCTGGTTTCGGGCGCCGGCGCTGGATTTGAAGATGGCGCCGGTGTGACCGCCTGCGGAGGCGCCGCCGGCGGAGGAACACTCGGCTTCATAACCAGGAACATCACAAATGGAACGGCCAGCAAAAAGATAAGCCCGCAAATGGCCAGCGAGTAGTGCTTCCAATTGAGTCTGCTCAAGAGCGAGCCGCGCGCCTGGGCCACTGGATAACTCATCTGAGGCTGCGGCACATACTGGGCTGCCTGCTGGTGATACGAGAGCGCGGCGACCCCGGCCGGCGCCAGCCGGGTCTCCTTTGCGGAAGGAACACTGGCCTGAGCAGTGGGAACGTTTGCCTGATGGGAGACGGCGGCGATGGGCATTGTGACTTGTTGAGACTGGCCGCTTGTAGGAGCCTCGGCCAGGCGAGTCGCCGGCATTGCCGGTATTGTGGGGGCTGCTCCAATTGGAATCGTATCAGGCCCAACTCTGACACTGGCTTCAAGCGCCGCGCGAAACTCTGCTGCAGTTTGAAAGCGCGCGTCGGGCTTCTTGGCCAGCGACCGCATTATGGCATGTTCGAGCGCGAGGGGTATGTGGGGCGCAAAGGTCCGGGGAGGCGGCGGGGCTTGCTGAATCTGGGCCATCATCATCGAGAACTCGGTGTCGGCATCGAACGGGATGCGGCCGGTCAGCATTTCATAAAGAAGGATTCCCAGCGAGTATATATCCGCGCGAGCGTCCACCTCCTGGCCTTGAATAGCTTCAGGCGACATGTACTCGATGGTGCCGATGATGTTCCCCTGTTTTGTCATCCGCGCGGTTCCGAGCACGCGGGCGATTCCGAAATCCATGACCTTGATCGAACCGTCTTCAGTGACCATCACGTTGGCAGGTTTGATGTCGCGATGAATTATGCCGAGCTTATGTGCGCGCCCTATCCCGTCGAGGGCCTGACAGAAGTGTGCGACCGCGTCTGCCAGGGGCATTGCACCCCCTCTTCTTATCACCCGATCGAGCCCTTCGCCGCGCACATACTCCATAACCATGAAGTACTCGTTACCCTGACGAAAGAAGCTGTGGAGCGTTGCGATGTTGGGGTGATTGAGCTTTGCCAGAGTTACTGCTTCAGACCGAAAGCGTTCGACAACTTCTGGCTGGCTCGCGAACTCCGGCCGAAGGACTTTGACCGCCACCTCTCGTTCGAGCATCAGGTCAACGCCCTTAAAGACGGCGCCCATTCCGCCTTCGCCTATCTTCTCAGTAATCTTGTAATTGCCAACTACACTGCCGATCATTTCCTAACCTCCACTTCTCGGGTCTCGCGCAATTCTCTGTTGCCTTTGTTGTCAACGGGCCGGAGGCTGACGATCCCTACTGTGATGTTGTCGTGTCCGCCTCGGTCCTTCGCCAGCGCGATCAGCTTTTCGCACGCGGAATGAGGAGTGCTCGAAAGCACCGCTTGCCTGATCTCATCATCTTCTACAAGATCGTATAACCCATCCGAGCACAAAAGAAAAGCATCTCCCTCGCGAACGGGAAAGGGTTGTTCCCAGGTTGATACTTCAACCTCGGGCTGGCTTCCCAGAGCGCGCAAGATAATGTTCTTGTCAGGGTGATGACGCGCCGCTTCGAGGCTTATCAATCCGCGCTTGACCATCTCCATGACCGCAGAGTGGTCTTCGGTCATGAGGTAGATCGCTTCATCGCGGACCAGGTATAACCTGCTGTCGCCAACGTGCGCGGCGATAGCCGAGCCATTCTGCAATACCAGGGCCGTGCACGTGGTACCCATGCCTCGTAGGTTATCGTCTCTCTGGGCGGTTTCAAATATCGACCGGTTTGCTTCCTGAACAGCGTCGGTCAACGCTGCCTGCGGTTCGCGCGGGTCATCATAGTAAGCGCGGCTGATCCAGTTGACGGCAAGGTTACTAGCGACCTCGCCTGCCGAATGTCCGCCCATTCCATCGGCAACGATCAGGAGCAGTCCCTTGCGCTCGAGCAACTCTGAGTCCCCGGGCTGAATGAACCTGCCGCAGTCTTCATTCACTTCACGATGGCACCCGACGTCGGTCTGAAGGCTCGCCTGTACTACGTATGTGCCGGGCGGCCCGCTTGCGATTGGTGCCTCGGAGTCGTCATTGTCGCTCTCTTCACTTGTTGACTTCTTCCATCGGTTGAACATGTGTAAACCAATTTCTCCGACTACGTTCATCTGAAGAGGCAATTACTCACTGTTTCTTATTCTTCAATGAGAAAGTATATACGTTTCTCTCGGTTACCTCGAACTCCTCTTGCCTATCTTGGAAGCCCTCCCGTTTGAGCACCAGATGGACCCGCTTTCCAATTGGGGCTTCAAGAGGGTAAGGGGTCACCCCTACGAGATTCCCATCGATAAAGACCTCGGCCGGTCCTTCCATCGACTCGATTCTGACGCTCTTCATTGGAGCGTTTGGCGTTATCGCCTGTGCGGCGTTCTTGTTAGCCTGCGGCTCCGGTCCGGGCGCCGCACTCGGAGTCGCGGTCTCAGACCCTGGAATCATCACGTATATGCCGATCAGCAGCGCGCAGAAGACCAGGGCAGCTACTGCCCATAACTTCGCCCGACTCTTTGGCACCGGAGCTACTGTGGCCGCGGGAGTCAGGGGGGCCGGCGCCGTCCTGTTGTCAGCCCGCGAAAGCACGGTGGGAGCCGCGCTCAGGTTCTGCGTAGTGTCTCTTGCATGTCTGATATCCCGCAGGAGGTCGGCTGCGGATTGATAGCGGTCCTCGGGTCTCTTCTTCAGGCAGCGGGCGAGTATCCTTTCGACTTCGCGGGGCAGTGACAGGTTCAAAGCTGAAGGTGTGAGATAAGTTGCCTTGCTGATCTTGTCGCACAGGTCCCCAAGCGTCGTCGCCTCGAATGGCAGACGCCCGGTAATCATTTCATACATCAGCACACCCAATGCCCAGATATCCGATCGCGAGTCGGCCACTCCACCTCTGATCTGCTCAGGCGAGAGATAGTGGAGTGTGCCGATCACATCGCCGGTCATTGTGAGGCTGGGGCTCGACCCCCCTTTCGCGATGCCGAAGTCCAGGAGCTTAATCTCACCGGCCGAGTTGATCTTGATGTTGTTGGACTTTATGTCCCGATGGACTATGCCCTGAGAGTGGACATACTGCAGGGCTTCGACGACCGACTGGAGGATGCACAGCGTTTCGTCTGCAGCCAGGGCGCCACGAGCAGCGATGAGATCCATCAGGACCTGGCCGTCGACGAATTCCATTATGATGCAGGGCTGGCCGTTTGCTTCCAGAAAGTCATATAGCGTTGCAATGTTCGGGTGATTGAGACTCGACTGAATGCGTGCCTCGTTGCGAAAGCGCTCGATGAAGCCCGAGTTGGCAGCCTCGCGAGTCAGCACCTTTACCGCGACCACTCGCCCGATCTTGGAGTGCACGCCGCGATAGACTTCGCCCATACCGCCTTCGCCAAGGAAGTCGACCAGCCGGTACTCGCCGATGGATGAATTGAGAAAAAGCGCCCTGCTCATAAAAAAAAGTTTCGAGTTTCGCGTTTCGAGTTCCGAGTTCCATGTTTGACGCGCCAGAGGTAAGAAACGACAAACTCGGAACTCGGAACTCGAAACTCGGAACGTATTAGGGTTGTGGGGCCGTGCTCATTAACTCTTTGGCGAATTTGATAGGGACTGCGAACGAGACCTGTCCGGCGGTTGCACCGCCCAGCGAGCGGCCTGCGTAATAGATTCCTATCACGCCTCCACGGTCGTCGAACACGGGACCTCCACTGTTACCCGCCCCCGGATTAGCCGTAACCTGATAGGCGTCGCCAAAACTACTGGTGACATCCTCCTTGGTTCCTTCGGTCCCCCTCAGAATGCGCCCGATATTCCCGGTGGTCACGCTGGGGTCGGGCACCATCTTGAGCTGCGACTCCCGATTGAAGACATCCTGTGAGGTGACGGTGCCGTACACGACTGGCGACACTGCCGGATAGCCGAGAACGGTAATGTTGTCGCCAGCCTTGATCGTATCATAATTGTCGTGAATATCGACCTTGGGAACAGCTTCCGGTACGTCGATCTTGAGCATTGCGACGTCGTGGCGATCTGAAACGCGGGCCACCTTCGCAGGTATCGAAGTCTTGTTTCCCGGGAAGGTAACGTTGATGTACTCGTGCTTGCCCTCCACCGGATAGCGAAGTCCGTTGCGTCCAAACTGCCTGGTCTCGGACGGCACCCAGTTCTCGGGTATCTGATAGGTGACCGGCATTCCGGTATCGCCGTTGGCCTTGAGCGTCCATTGACCATCGGGAGTCTGCGCCCAGAGAACGCCTGGATAGGCGTCGCCCGGATATTGATATCTCGTCTTCCACCCGGCTCCTACGTGGCGCGCCGTCAGGATGAAGCCGTCGCTGGTCACCGTGAAGCCTGATCCGCCGCCCCCCCCGCCTATCGCATGAGTGCCGGTGTCAGTCAACGCAGGTTCGTAGGTTCCGTCGTTCAAAACAATGTAGGTGGCGACTTCGGCGCGGCCGTCGTTGATGATTTTTCGATAGACTCCGTCTTTGTCTTTCCATCTATTGGGAACGTAGAAGTGATATACCTGGCGCCCGGTCTGTGTGTTTACCAGTTTCCAACTCACGTCGATGTACACCACCGAATTCTTGTTCTTCTCAACGATCTGGCCCGCAGTCATCGGAGCGTTCTTCTTGCTGGATTCGGCCTCTTCCGTGCGACGTCTCTCCGCATCGGTTATGTTGCCGGAAATCTCCTGCTTCGATTTGAGGAACCAGTATCCGGCCGCCGCGGCGACGATCAGGACCACGAAGATCAGCGCAACGCCCCCGAGGACCATCCATTTTCGCGAGTCGCTCTTGGTTTGCGCAATCATCCGCTCGACGGTGGCCTTGCCGACCTGACCCTGTGGAGTGGCGGTGACGGGGATTCCGGGAAAGGGCCCCCCCGGACCAGGCACGCGAGTGGCCGGGGCTCCGCCCGGCGCCGGGATGCTCCCGTCAATGGCAGTCCTGGTTGGTCGAAGAGAATTATTGGGGCGCGGTTCGAGATCGAACTGAAACTCCGGCCCCCCCGCCCCGAACTGGACCACATCGCCTGGAACGAGTCGCGCGGTTCCTACGATCCTCTGCTTGTTGAGGTAAGTGCCGTTGCGGCTGTTCAAATCGGTGATAGTGAACTGTGTCGGGTCGGCAGGGTCCTGAGCGATCTTCGCGTGCTGACGGCCAACGAGGTCATCTCTGTCGGGGTCGTACTTAACGGTTGCAGAAGGGTCGCGCCCGGCCACAAGGTCTTTGAAGTGGGCGAGCGGAAACTCCTCAACCTGATTCGCCTTTGATCCGCTTAAGTGTCTTAGAACGATTCGTTCCATATAGCCTCCGTTTGATCTGGGTGGTAGACGACCTTGTGCACGCGGTGTTCATCGCCCAAGGGCCGCTCCAAACTGCGATTCATATAGGTTATTTTGCCGTAGCGGTGACTTGTACCTGCCGCTTGAGAAGACCGCGAGTCGAGATGCAGGAGCACAAGTGTTGAACTTCCTTATCAGTACGGGCGAATTCTATGCCTGCTGAAATCTCAAGGCAAGGCCGAGGAAGGGAAATGCGAAATTCGAAATGCGAATTGCGAATTTCGAAACTTTGCATTCCCCAATTTCCTTCAGCCCTGTCGTCAGGCGAATGCGGACCGGCCGCAGCAGGTTCGCTCCATAACTACTAACGCGACAAACCGACCTCAAAAATCTCAAACCCGAATTTCGTCGCATTTCGCATTTCTCTTCCGCTTGACACGACTGAGGGCGGACCGCTATCCTACTCGTTCTTTTGCTTGGAATCCGGTTCGGTTTATAGAGGAGATGTTTAGAGCATGGCGAATCACAAGTCCGCAGAGAAGCGCAACAGACAGGCAGAGCGGCGTAATGAAGTCAATCGCCGCAACCGCGGCGCTTTGCGCACTGAGATCAAGAGACTGCGCGCCGCAGTCGAAGAGGGCAACCGAGAAGAGGCTCAGACGCTCCTTCCGAAGACTGTCTCCGTGATAGATAGGTCCGTCCAAAAGGGCGTGCTACACAAGAATGCGGCGGCCAGATACAAATCGCGGTTGACTGGAAGCGTCAGCAAACTGCAGGCCTAGTTTCTCCGTGCGTACCAGCACGCGAATACGAAACCGGGTCAAAGAAAAAAGGAGAACAGCTCAACATTAATTGCTGTTCTCCTTTTTTCTCTTCTCTGAGCGGCCGCGCTTGAATTCGTCGGCTCGCTCGACTCACTTCCCGCCCTTCTTCGAAGTCGGTCCCTTTTCTCCAGGAGGTTCCAGTGTGCAGATGGAGCCGTGTCGCTTGATTCGCAGGTAGACCGACTCAAACACCCTGAAGGGATGGTTCATGTGCTCGGCCCCCAGATAGGCGACCGTCAGGTCCTGAGCTACCGCAAGGTCGAAGTTCTGCGCACCTGTCGCGACCACCATACCGAAACCGTCTCGCACTAGTCTCGATTGATATACGCCGTCAGTGATGATCTGACGAATGTGCTCGATCTCTAGAACGCCGGTGCCCGGGTGAACTTGCTGCATCTGAGCATACAAGGCCGGGCTTACGACCATCGCATAGGGTCCGTAGTAGCCGGCGTGCACGAGAGCCTGCGTGGCGTCGACAGCGTCCTTGAATGCGTTGCCTGCTTTCTCCCAGTCGCTGCGGGCCAGGATGTGTCGGCCCTCCACGACCATCAAGCCTTCGTAGCCCATCTCGGCGTTGCCGTTGAAGACGAGGTCATCCTCGGCATCCGCGCAGAACGCTGCCGCTCCCGCCGCTGCTGCGACATCAAGTGGGGTGTTCGTTTGCCGCGACGTCTCGATGTCGCGCCAGTGCAGTATGAAGTCTTTGTATATGAGCGGTATTATCCCGCTCTCGCGGCGGACAGACCGGACGGGGTCAGACTCCTCTTCGCCGACGAGCCCGATACGACCGATCGTCGTGCCGGCGAAGTGGTCGTGCACGATCGTTTGAACTCCCGGTCCGAGCGGTCCATGGAGATCAACCACCCGCCGGCCGACGAGCCGCTTGCGGGCCACCTCGATGGCAACAGTCTTGATATTCTCCCATTCCTGATCGTTCAGCGGATTCTCTTCATGAGCAAAGATAGGCATCAACAATCCTCCGCATTCTGTCATTTGTCACTTGTCATTTGTCACTTGTCAGTACGTCTGGGCCCCGGGAAAACTGCATTTGCTTAGATAAGACAAGTGGAAAACTACAAATGACCAGTGACCATTGACAAATGACCAGTGACAAATCACGCATCACGTCTTATATACCAGCGGGCGCTCTCCGGCAAAGTCAATTCCGCAACCACGTATTCAATCTGAAGCCTGGGTGTCCCCTGAGAGCTCTTAATTGCGTCATCGACTTCGGCCAGTCTGCGAAGGCCGTGCACAATCTCCTCGCGCCCGGTCCGGCGCACATGCTCGTTGAACTGCTCGGCGGTGCGGCCAAATTTACCGGTTGCTTTGTTCACCTCATCCCTCGACGCCCCGCGTGTCATTAGTTCCTTTGCCGCCAGCATTTTGCGATAGAGGCTTGCGAGCATACCGACCAACATCACCGGCTCCGACCCATCGGCCAGGAGTCGCTGGGCCAGCCTCATTGCGCGTTTGCGGTCCCGGGCAAGGACCGCGTCCGACAGCTCCCAGTTCGTGTGCTCGCGCGCACGCGGGACCAGTTGTTCGATGGCCGAGCTGTTGATCGCGCCTCCGGCTGCGTAAGCGGCAAGCTTCTCAAGCTCGTTCACCAACCTGGTCAATCGAGTGCCTAAAAGTCCGATTAAATGACCGAGAGCGGCGGGTTCGATACTACAACCGAGCTTCTTCAAATAATTGTCCGCCCATCGCCTGGCCTCATCTTCCCCCAGCAGGTCGAAGCGGACTACCGTGCATGCCTTCAGCAGCGCGGTTGTAATCTTCCTCCGCTGGTCGAGCGAGACCGCTTGAAAAACAACGGTCGAAGTTGGAGACGGTCGCTTCAAGTATTCGAGCAACAGCTCGCAATCTTCTTCTTTGAGCTTCTCGAAGTCGCGAACGACCACGATGCGGCGGTCTCCCATCATCGGGAACTGGTTGGCCGTATCTACGACATGAGCAGCCGTTGATTTCGAGCCGGCGTCGCCGCCCATTGACAGGACCGCCAGGTTGAACATACGGCCGGCTTCGCCCACTGAGTCAAAGAGGAGACGAATGACGCGATCTTGTAGGTACTGCTCTTCGCCGACCAGGAGGTAGAGCGGGTCGATGCGCCGCTCCTTGATCTGGCGCTTTATCTCATCATAGGTGGGCCCGTCGGCCCTCTTTTTTGGTCGTCCGCTCACAGTCCTTCCATCACGGTTGAGATGATACTCTGAGCAAAATCCCTGGCTATGCGATCGACGGCCGTGTTCTCTTCGTTGAAGAACGACTGCGGGTCGTCGGACAGTTGGTACTCGCCCTCGAACATCAGCCTTGGGTTCTGGTACAGAATCTTTCGAGTGTGATTGTCTCTCAGGAGGACGCTGATGATTATCCGAACCTCCCAGACTCGAGTGCGGGCCTGATCGTCCAGGATCGTGCCCGCGGCGCGAAAGCTGCGAATGTCACCGGTCAAGACGGCGTCCGCACCGTCAGGGTTGGTCGTGACGTTGAGAGCCCTCGCCCGCTTTGTTATCTCTTCCATTACCGCGTTCGTGAACCGCTGCTCTACGCGATAAGTCTGACTGGAATTCTTAAAGACTGGTACGGCTACCGTTCGGATGTTTGCAGGCAGCCCTTTCCCCTTACCGGCGGGCTTGTAGCCACAGACGCCCACGATGAGAGCGAGTGCGACTGCGAGTATTGAGGGCTTGAACATCGCGTAGAGATATTAGCCCTGCGGCCAAGCAGCGGACAAGCGCCTCGAAGGAGGTTGATTCATGGGCTATGGTTTCTGGTCGGCGGTTGATGGCGCCCTGGATACCTTGTGGAACCGCGAAACGTGAACACAAGCGATGAAGGAAGCCATAACTCGTTGCGTTGGTGAGCGATTAGTGATATTAGCGAGTCCGTGACAATTCGTGAGTTCTCGAGTGAGGAAGGAGGCTTACAATGTTGGGTTCAGACGTGCTCGAAGTCGCTATCGGTTTGGTCTTCATCTACTTGTTGTTGAGCCTGATGGTTACCGCGGTAACAGAATTGCTCGCCGGTTGGCGCAGGTGGAGATCAACCCATCTTTTTAAAGGGTTAAGAAACCTGCTCGGCA
>DASYSA010000189.1:0-5030 GCA_036003885.1 Blastocatellia bacterium
GCGAGATATGGTGTCCTTCGAATCGCCATGCCCATGGGGTCATCGCCTCGGGCTTACCAAAGAGACTGAAATAGTACAGTTCGGGATCGCGCACCGGACCGCTGCCTTTCTCGATCTCGCGAAGAACGGGTTCGAGGCTCATGACAGTCGCCGCCTTGAGCATCCCCTGCTGCGCCAGACCTGCGCCGAGCAGGACGTTTGCCAGTTGCCTCTGCGCCGGTTCGAGGTCCTTTATTGTGATCCCCTTTCGCGGCACCGGAGTGTAGAACCAGTTTTGCCGCTCCTGGTCGTCGAGAGCGAAGATTGCCTTAGCTCTCTGCTCGGCAGTCAGCACGGACACAAAGGCCTGTGCCGCCGCGGTCATTGAGGACGCAGAGCCCCCGTTTGGCGGAGCCGAACCGGCGGAACTTCCTTTGCTCCGCCTGGCCTGTCCCTTTCCGAGGTTGGCCGCTTGAAACAGGAGAGGCGCGCTCGCCAATGACGCCGTCAGAAAGCTCCGCCGTCCCACTTGAACTGCGGGGTGATGATCGCTGCTTTCAGAAGTCTTTGTTGTGCACATGATGACTCTTCTCCTGTTCTGTAAAAGTGTCGTCGGTAAACAGCGAGCATAATACGCGCACGGCGTCCGCGCTACAAGAAGAAGAAATGCGAAATTCGAAATGCGAAATTCCTCTCTGCGATGTATACTTTGGATTCGCAATTTCGCACTTCGCATTTCGAAATTCGCATTTTTTATGATCTGCCACTCCTGTAAAAGTGAGATGAAGTTTGAAGGGCCGATCTCGCGCACCGAGGTTTGTCCAGGTTGTGACGCGGACGTTCACTGCTGTTTGAACTGCTTGAACTACGATCCTTCAGCGCACAATCGGTGCCGCGAACCGCAGGCAGAGTGGGTTTCGGACCGCGAAAAGGGAAACTTTTGCGACTTCTTCCTTCCAAATAAGGCCGCTGCCGTGGGAACCGTCAAGCCGGGCGATGACATTCGCCAAAGCTTCGAAAGTCTGTTCAAGAAATGACCGGCCTGATGCAACAAAATCGGCTGAAGCCTTGATTGCCGTAGCAGTTCGGTAGAAGATAACTATTGACGCCATAAACCTAACAAGTATTATTGCTCTGAATCAGAACCTGCCCCTCCAACAATCCCCGAGTTAGATTTGAAGCTCAATCTGAGGCGAAGGCCGCAGGGCCCGCCGAGGCGCGACCACGGAGTCAATCAAGATATGATAGAGAGCATCGATAACCTGCTTGTAATCCTCCACCATCAGAAAGGCAAAGAGCTTCGCTTCGAAGTGGGTCAACGAGCGCGGCTATTTACTCCGAGTGGGGCTTATGACATCTCCCCGACGCCGCTCACCCAGGTGGAGATAGGAAATGCGGTTGGGCCTATCGTTCCTGAGTCAGTGCGCCGGCTATTGTCCACTCAGCCCGAGGTCGACTTCGAGTACGACTGCGGCGACGCTGGAAGCTTCAAGGTTTCGATCCAGAAGTCGAATGGTGGTCTTTGCGTCAGTTTGAAGCCCGCAGCGAACGGAGCCGACCCGCTCCTTGGAGGGGGGCCGCTGGAATCCCCCGAGCAGCCGCAACAGACGGCGGCGCCGCAGGCGCCGGCCGCTCCGCCACCGCAGGAGAGCTGGCCCTCTCCCCAGCCCGAGCTCAAGTCCGCTCCAGTCTACCCAGCGGCGCCGTGGGATGCTCCCCAGGAGCCCGCCGTGCCGCCATCAGCTTTTGCTCCGCAGGAGGCAACTTTTGCGCCGGGACCCTCGACTTTTGCTCCGCCGACGGAATCTACCTACGCTCCGCCGCCACCTCCGCCGACGGCGCCGGCTCCTCCGCAGGCCGCTACATCTCAGGCGCACGTTTCCAACGGGCAGGTTAAGATGGATGACCTTTTCCGCGCGATGTTCGCCGCCGGCGCATCGGATCTGCACCTGAGCGTGAGCAAGCCGCCTATGATTCGCAAGGATGGCAGGATGATGCCGCTCGCTGCCTCGCACGATGCGGTCACAGCAGAAGAGTCCAAACGGCTGCTGACCTCGTTAATGCCTCCGAACAGGATCGAGGAGTTTGAGCGGCGCAGGGACACAGACTTCGCATACGAGATTTCCGGCCTGGCGCGCTTCCGCTGCAACGTCTTCATGGATCGCAAAGGCATGGGGGGAGTTTTCAGGGTCATCCCGGCCGAGATCCTCACAGTTGACAAGCTTGGCCTCTCGCAGTTCATTCTGAACCTCTGCAAGCTTAGCAAAGGCCTCGTGCTGGTAACCGGGCCGACCGGTTCGGGAAAGTCGACCACTCTTTGCGCCATGGTCGATTACATAAACCGCATCCGCGAGGAACATATCATCACGATCGAAGATCCGATCGAGTTTGTTCACGAAAACAAGAAGTGTCTGATCAACCAGCGTGAGGTGCATAACCACACCGACTCATTCAAGGATGCGCTAAGGGCCGCCCTTCGCGAAGATCCTGACATTGTTCTGGTGGGTGAAATGCGCGATCTCGAAACTGTGGCCATCGCGATCGAGACGGCTGAGACAGGCCATCTGGTCTTCGGGACTCTGCACACGACTACCGCGGCCTCTACAGTGGACCGCATTATTGACCAGTTTCCGCCCGACCGGCAGGCGCAAATACGTGTGATGCTCTCCGAATCCCTGAAAGGTGTGATATCGCAGACTCTGCTGCGCAAGAAAGGTGGGGGGAGGATTGCGGCGCTGGAGGTCCTGATCGTTACACCGGCTATCAGCAACCTGATACGCGAGGGCAAGACTTTCCAGATCGCCTCGTCGATGCAGACTGGACGGGCGATCGGCATGGTTACCCTGAACGACGCCCTGACAGAGTTGGTGAAGTCAGACGTGGTCTCTGCTGAGGAAGCTTTCAGCAAGAGTGTCGATAAGACGGGCATCGAAGCACTCTTCAAACGCAGCAACATAGACACTAAATTCATCACAACGGGTATACCCGGATAAATGAGCGAGGTGCATCTTGAGAAAGGGCGTCCTCCTGGGCGCCCTTTTCTTATTAAATGGATCCCCTTGTGTCGGCGGTAGATTCAAAAAACAGGTAAAGCGAAGGGGTGCATGCCAGTTGAACTCTACTTCCATAACGACATTTATGGTGTCTGGTAGGGCTCGACTAAGGCAACGCTGGCTAAAACTCAGGGAAGATTCGCAGGTCGGATCGTGTCATCAGGCCCAAGCGAGTACTGCAGAGACGCCATCTTCGCCTGGGCTCGTGCGACGTCGCGCAGCGTGATGATGCCGAGCAGTTGGCCGTCATTTGCTCGCGAGACAACGGGGAGCTGCGAAAGCTCTCGCTGAGCCAACTTGAGCACAACGGTGTCAAGAGTCTGATCCGGATGGGCGTGCACAACCTTCCTGACCATAACGTCGGCGATCATTGCGTCTCGCCGTCCCTCCGCCTCGAGCCGTTTCAAATCCCCGGTCGTGATCAGCCCGACCATGCGGCTATCGCGTAGAACCGGATAACCATTGAACTCGAGCGCCCCGACCAGGTCGTGTGCTTCACCCACGGTCAGATCATCAGGCAATGTCACCACCTCACGGGTCATCATCGACGCTGCGGTAATTCGAGTGAGCGCATCGCTCTTCGGAGACGGCCCGAGCTGAATGCCGTCCTGAAACATGAACGCCTCGTAGATCGAGAGCGGGGTGAGCCTCGACGCCACGGCGTAGGCCAGAGCATTTGCGATCATGACCGAAAGTATTATCTTGTAGTTGTAGGTCATTTCGAAGATCAGCAGGATGGACGTGATCGGGACTCGAATCACTGCTGCGAACATCGCTCCCATTCCGACCAGGGCGAAGGCGCCGATCTCCGGGCCGGGGCTGAGACGGTTGACTACGTGCCATACGGCTGCGCCCAACATGCCGCCGACGAACATCGAGGGTCCCAGCACTCCGCCCGACATCCCGGATCCGTAGCTGAAGGCCGAGGCCAGCATCTTGGCCAACAGGAGGGCAAGCACGCCCTTGAGTACGAGATTCTCCTTGCCCGCGAGGAACTCACCGAGATAGTCATATCCCAGCCCCAGCGCGTGTGGTTGCCAGAGACCTATGACCCCGATGATCATCCCGCCGGCAGCCGGCTTGGACCAGGCCGGTATGTTCACCCGATCCCGGAACACCATTCGGAGCCACAGTATCAGCTTCGAGAATCCGACTCCCACGAACCCCGCGGTGATACCGAGGGCAGCGTAGGCCAGCAGTTCGGTCGGACTGTTGAGCACGTACAAATTCGCGCCGACAAAGAGAGGGTTGGGCCCCAGTATCCCTCGTTCAATGGCTGATGCTATGACCGCAGCAATCACGATCGAGGCTGCAAGCTTCTGATTGAGGTCGCCAATGATCTCTTCAAGGGCAAACGTGACAGCCGCGATTGGTGTATTGAATGCTGCCGCGATGGCGGCGGCTGCGCCTACGGGGAGCTGATTCATCTGCTTGCGGCGCGGTATCGAGAAGAGCTTGGATATGGCGTGCGAGACAGCCGCGCAGATCTGAACGGTGGGACCTTCGCGGCCGAGGCTTGCGCCCGACCCGACACACAGCGCTGAGATCACCGCTTTGCCGACGGCCGTTCGCATGGGGATTCGGCCATAATCCATCGAGTAAGCGATCTTCACCTGCGGGATGCCGCTGCCCCGCGCGTCGGGAGCGAAGTAGTAGATCAACAGCCCTGCTGCAAGTCCGCCCGCCGTCGGGACTATCACCATCCAGACAAGGCGCGAGGTCCCCTGAAGCTCGATCGCGCGTTGTATGACATTCTTGGAGATCAGTAAGATGAGGCCGTGGTAGCTGACCGCAAGCAGCCCGCAGGCGACCGCGATCGTGATCGTCAGGATAAAGTCCTTTTGATTGCTGGGTAGACGAACCCGTTGAAAGAGGCGAGTCGCACCGAGTTCAATTCGGTGCCATCTGCTAACTAGTGCGCGGTCACTTGTCACTGGTCACTTGTCACTTGTCACTTGTCATTGGTCACTCGTCATTGGTCACTTGTCATTGGTCACT
>DASYSA010000190.1:0-11496 GCA_036003885.1 Blastocatellia bacterium
TGCTCGAGGCGATCAAAACGGTTTTCCGTTCGTCCCTCGGATCTCTGCATTCGCTCGTCCAACGCTTGAATTCGTTCGAGCACGGTTATGATGGTCGGCTGAGTGGTTCTCTCCTCGTCCGGGAGTTGTTGAGTTAGGTCGTCGCTGGCCATCTCGTTCTCCTTGAAACGTTGCTCCATTTTCGAGTGTCACATGCGAACCTGTCAAGCGGAAGGGATATTTCATTTGATATGAAACACAAGAAAACCGCTGGCCCGTTTATCGTGCTCTCACGTCGGGCGGACGCTCATCTCCATTGGCCGGCCCGTTGCTCCTTGGACGAGTTGAACCCTGTTCCTCCTCGTGCTCGAGTTTATAGAAATCCAGCATCACATCTCCCTGCGCCCTCAAGTCACGCTCGAGGCGATTGAGGGCTACTCTCACTACGTCGCGATGATGGACCCGCCGGCGACTCGGAACGTTACTCACTCGCAGCCATATCTTGTGAACAAGATTGACGTCATCTTCGGTAAGATGCGGAGCGTGAGCGCCCAGGTGGACGATGACGTGCTCTTTGCCGTCGAGATCGATGACCTTGAAAGCCACCTGTCGCCGGGGCTTATCCTGGAGCCGTTCCCACGAGCGGCCCAGCTCGCGTGCCTGCTCCTGCGGCGTCATCTTTGACGACGGGCCGAAAATTATTTCCGATGAATCCAGCCGCTGCGCCGTCTGAGCTATCGCATCGAAGATGCTGTTGGTCGGAACGATCAACAGGTCCACAGGCTTTCCCTGTTTCTCCGCAAGAGCTACGACGCGAGTGAAGAGTCGCTGCTCGTACCCGCTGAACAGGGTTTCATCGTGTATGTTTCGTTCGCCCGCATCAGGTCCCGCGATCACTCTAGTAGTGACAACCACGAGGTCCTTTTCCTCCGCATTGATGCGCTGCAGCGCGTACTCGAGGTGAGAAAGCGTATTGTAGTCGCGCACGGCCACCAGCACGTTGCCGGGCCGCGCTCCCAGCGCTTCCTGACTGACTGTCTCACTGTGCTGCAACTGAAAGCGGTCGAGGTTCTGCGCGGTCAGGTCGAGCTTGCGCCGATTAATTCTCTCTGAGACGGTGAACAGAGTGAATAAGGCAGCCGTGAACACTATGCCGGAGATTGTCGCGGTTTTCTTCGTCAGCAGATTTGTCAGCGCAATCGAAACCAGGGCCAGGGTCACTATCATCACACCTATCGGTATTTCGGTTCCCCTGAAGGGCAGGTTGAGAGGCACGCGCCATTTCCGTCCTTCGGGCCGCTTGAATCGCAGCACCAGCGTTGCAAGCGCGTTGAATGTAAAACTCCAAATGACCCCGAACGCATAGGCCTCGCCGAGGATTGTCAGATCGCCGCGTGAGAGGATGATCGTAGCGATTTGAAGAATCCCGATCATGTTCACCGTGCGATACGTCGTGCCGTACTTCTTGTGGGGCGCTCGAAACCAGTCGGTCAACACCCCGTCTTCCGAGATGCGGTTCAGCACTCCGTTCGAGCCTATGATTGCGGTGTTGACTGCGCCAGACAGCATTAGAAAGCCGACGAAGACTACGAAGATGTTGAACAGCAGCTTGAGGTACTCCGGCCCAACGAAATTCATTGCCAGTCCCGAGATCAGATTCTCCAGAGTACCGGACCGAATGTCGTCCGGGATGATCGCCACAGCGAAGAACGACACAAGTGATGTGAACAGCACCGAGTAGATGAAGATCACGATCGCGGCGCGCCAGAGGTTCTTCAGCTTGGGCGCTTCTATCTCTCGATTGACCTGTGCCAGAGTCTCCTCTCCGCTCATCGCGAGGATCGAGTGTCCGAACGCGATCATTATGCCGATCGCGCCAATGAGGCTTGGGGCGTTTTCGACAACGATATAGCGGCCGTCCCTTTCGGCGAACCAGCTCTTGAAGTTCAGCCAACCGAGCGCATCTTCAGAGAAGCTCAGATTGCGCGGCAACGGGAGCGGAGGCATCTGGCCGCCGCGCTCGATCAGAGTCAACAGGCTCCAAAGGATCATTATGACGACCATTACGGTCGTGATGTACATAATGCGCAGCGCGTCTTCGCTCGATTCGTGTATGCCTTTGATGTTGCGCCACCAGAAGTAGAGCGTCACCCCGACCGCGACAATCATCGCAGTGGTGTCCTTTGGGACCTGACTCGAGAATCCTGCTAACGTCAGAACGTTGTTCAGGAGGGCCGCAAGATAGACGCCGGCCGTCACACCGGAGATCGGGCCGGTCAGTATGAAGTCGAAAATGAGAGCCGACACGCTGAGCTTCGCCATTCTGCCGCCCAGCGCCTCTTTCACAACGCGATAGACTCCCCCCCGCGTGAACATCGTCGAGGATTCGATGTAGAGCATCCTCACCGCAAGGCTGAACAGCATTACGCCCAGTATGAACCACGGCGCGGCCTTGCCTACGAACTTCTCGGCGATGCCGCCTGCATAGAACGCGGACGAGCCGAGATCGTTGAGCACGATCGCCGCTGCCCGCCAGAAAGAGATGAATGACAGCATCACCGAAGTGGCAACCACCACCCTGGTGCGCCCAGTCGTCTTGGGAATGTCCAAAGCCATAAGAATTTTGGATTTCAGATTATTGGTCTGTACATTTCCTCGGATGATTGTGGCCGTTAGCGATGGTGGATCGTGATGGCATGAGTACCGAGCACATAATGATTGGATCGACTGTCTGGTATGGGATAGCATACCCCCACTCAACTTGTTGTCAAGCTGCTCCCTCACTTGTGGACGACCGTCCCAATTCTGCATGGTATAGTTTCGACTGTTGGCCGATCAGGAGATGAGTTCGATGCGCTCAGTCGGGAAGCCGGATGGGCTGTAGAAGAATAGCCGCCGCCAAAGAGGTGCTGAGGCCGGATATCAGTTTTGTGCTCGTTGCGACTCTTCGTTGCTTTTGAGCCGGAGCCAAAGCTTCAAATCTCGATCTATGCTCGTAGAGAAGATAACCAGCCGTCAGAACCCTTTGGTCAAGCGCTTTCGCCGAGTGCGCGCGGGGGCCGAACATCACCTTTTGTTTCTCGAAGGAACGCGCCTCATCGAAGACGCGATCGAGGCGGGCGTCCACTTTGAAAGCATCGCGTTCACTTCAGCCCTCGAGGCTACAGCCCGCGGACTGTCGCTTATGGACTCGCTTCAAAACGTACCGTGTCGGGGCGCCCACCTGAGCCAGCAGGTTATGGAGGCAATCG
Organism: Blastocatellia bacterium; assembly: GCA_036003885.1. GTDB lineage: Bacteria > Acidobacteriota > Blastocatellia > UBA7656 > UBA7656 > DASYSA01. Next base: position 3,231 of record DASYSA010000190.1, read on the forward strand.
CGGATACCGACAGCCCGCAAGGCGTCGCGGCACTAGTCAACAGGCCGTCCTACGATATCGAAGATGTGCTTGCAGTCGAGCCCCAGATGGTCGTCATTGCAGACCAATTGCAGGATCCGGGCAACCTCGGCACCCTTGTTCGCACGGCCGAAGCGGCGGGCGCAAACGGACTAATCACAACGCGCTACACAGTCGACCCTTACAACCACAAATCGCTCCGCGCCTCAATGGGGGCCGCCCTTCGCCTGCCGATCGCTAACGGCCTCGCGGCCCGTGAGGTTGCCGAGCTCTGCAAGAAGCGCAACGTGAAGCTGATAGCCTCGAGCGCTGCCCCGCCTGATCCCAGAAGTACGATCGAGGACGCCGCGCTGGTTAAGATCGTCCGAACTTTCACCGAAGTGAATTTCAAACGACCAGTCGCCTTGATATTCGGGCGAGAAGCCAGCGGCGTGTCCCAGGATGTATCTTCGCTGGCAGATGAGCTGATACACATACCCATGGCTCCAGGAGTCGAGTCGCTGAATGTCGCTGCTGCAGGAGCAATAATTCTCTATGAAGCTGCCCGCCAGCGGGGCTTTGACTTTAAGCAGAGGTGAAGGGTGAAACGGCCGGCCCGCAAAGTATCACTGTACCTTCAGTCCGAAATCGACCGAGGTGTCTTTCCCGGAGCCCAGTATCTTATCGGCCAATCGGGCGAGGTCATCGCCTCCGACGCGCTCGGCTGGGCGGTTGTCGAACCTGAGCGCATAGCCGCTGACCTCGACACGATATACGACATTGCGTCGCTCACTAAGCCCCTGGTCACAGCGTTATTGGCGGTCAAACTCTACGAGCGCGGTCTGATCGAACTGGATGCGTTAGTGGGCGACTACCTGGCGGACTACGCCAACGCGGCGGCCGGCTCCAGTGAAAAAGAACGGATAACTCTGCGGCAACTTCTCACGCACACATCGGGTCTCCCGCCATGGCGGCCGCTCTATCTGGAGGCTCAAAGCGCTGCCGATGTGCCTCACACAATAGCCCGTGCGCCGTCGGCCGTGTCGTACGGTTCGAACGCGAGAGCCGTTGTGTACAGCGATCTGAACTATATTCTGCTCGGTAGCGTAATCGAACGGGTTGCGGGTCGGACCCTCCGCGATCTGATGCGCACCGAGGTCCTCGACCCGCTTGGCCTCAAACGAACCATGTTTAATCCACCGCTCGACTTGAAGCGCGAAACGGCCGCGACGGAGCGCGGGCAGGCATACGAGATGGCTGCCATCGTCAGCGCGGTCGAAGCCGGGTCAGTGAGTCGTCCAAAGCGGGCGGCTGCCGATCCGGGAGCCGTCGATGATGATCTTGTGTCGCTGTTGTCTCGCTTCCCCGCAAGCTCATCCGAAGACGGAGTTGAAATCGTGCACATATCTCCCCATCCGCTGCGCCGGACCGAGGTGATCTGGGGAGAAGTTCACGACGGCAACGCTTATTTTCTCGGGGGCGCGGCGGGCCACGCGGGTCTTTTCTCGACGGCGCGAGAACTTTTCACTCTTGCCAATCAGTTCTTGCTCGGAAGCCAACTGTTCGACCCCGACTCGCTCTCTCTGTTCAGCAACAACCTGACCGCCGACTGCGCGAGCGCAAGGTCGATAGGGTGGATACTGGCGTCGACGCCTGATTGCTCTGCAGGGCCGGCACTTGGTCCACAAGCCTTTGGACACACGGGCTTCACCGGGACAAGTGTTTGGATCGACCCGCTCGCGAAGCGGGTCTTTGTGCTGCTGACGAATCGCATACATCCCGAGGTTGGAAAGATCGAGATGAAGGGGCCTCGGCAGCGCTTCCATTCGATTGCCGTCGAGGACTGCTTTGGTGGGTAGTTGCCGGTTCTTTGAATCAGGAACTATAGTAAGATCACAAGAGGACATCCGTGCTTAGGACGATAGACAGCTACATCGAAAGCCCAACCGATGGCGCGCTCCCCGCCTCGCTGGGGTCGGGATTCATCCGCGACCATCGGTTTCTTCGATTGCTGGCGGTCTCAATCGCAGGACATCTTCTGTTATGTGCGGTCGTCGTCAACCTTGATATATGGGTGAGTCGTCACCGGTGGACCCGCACTGGACACCGCGGCGAACTGGTGAAGCTGATTGATCTTACGGCGCCTGCCGACAGAAGCCCGGAACTGCGCCGCCCTCCCGACCCAATCGAACGAGCCGACTTGAGCCGCTTTCAATATGACCCGGAGCATGGCGATGACGTCAATCTGGTCGCGCGGTCTCCGAAACCAACGGTTGCACGCGGAAGTGGATTGAAGCTTCCAGCCGTGAAGGAGGTCGAAGAACATTCGAAGAACTCATCGCGCGGCGGAGGGGAGGGTAATCGCACCTCAGAGGGCCGCCAGGCGCCTCCCGTCACTCAGTCCGTTACAGGCTCGACTGTTTCAAAACCGGAAGCGCAACCGGTCGCCCAGGCGCTCATTCCGCAGGCATCGGCACCGCCTCCTGTGCCTGCGCCCAAAGCGAGCAACTCCGGGCAAGGGGTGGGCACGCAGCCTGGAGCTCAGGGATCGGCTCGCGGAGACGGAACCGAGACGACATTGTTGGGGATGGAAAATGTGCAGGCCCAATTCAGGGCCTACGTTCGCGCGAAGATCAGGCAAGTAAATGAGAAGATCATGCCGCGGACATGGATAGCGGAGGTCCTCAGCAAAAAGGTCTCGGCTGACTTCGAAGTGCGGCTCGATCGGGGCGGGCGGCTGGTATCGGCTCGCAGGGTCAGGTCCACAGGTTATCCGCGGCTTGACGATGTTGCCAACGACGCTATATACATGGCTAGCCCCTTTGAGGGATTCCCTCCGGATGCAGGTGACGTAATAATTCTGACGGTCACGGTCTCCTACACACCCTGGCGGTAACCGCTATGCGCACATTGATGGGAAGCTCGAAGTTCTGGCTCAAGCTGCCGGCTTGTGCCGCCACGGCTGCACTATGCCTTTCAACTCTACCTCAACCCGTTTTCGCGAACCGGCCTCGCGATGAACAGGAGAATCGCCCACGAAGAGTCGAAGACCAGAGAGCCGAATACGGGGATGACGGTCCGTCGATACGCGTTGGGCTTATGACTGATGTGACCAACGTGACCCTTAGCTCTTCCTCCAGGCTTACCGTCCGACGGTCCGCCGGTGACGACGACAACGCTCCAACGGTGGTCGCGGGGCAGATGCGAGTCGAAGTGAGCCACGGTCGAGTGCGGGAAAACCAACCGGTGTACCGCGTAGAAGTGGCTGCGGTCTCGGACCCACGGCGCGCAGGCAGGATCACTGAAGCGATAAAGAAGGAGTTTGATGAGCCGTCGTCGACGATTTATGACGATGAGTCTGCGAAGCACCGCGTTTTGATTGGCCGCTTCTCAACCAGGAGCGAGGCAACTGAGATGGTCGACCGGCTCCGTCACGCCGGTTATTCGGAAGCGCGAATTGCCGCCCAGCCAACACCCGTCCCGCGCTACTCGGAGGCGACTCCAGCTTCGAACCAACAGCTGGGCCGCGCGGCGAAGACGCGCTCTGTTGATGCAAGCCCGGCCGCAAAGGTTGAGACTGGTTCAAGCGCCGGCCTCGTCGCATTCGAAGCCACCAGGCTGATCACGTCGAGTGAAAATCTGCTGGTAGTCGGGACCTCACAACCTGGAGTTGAAGCTACTAAAGCCGTGCGAACGACTGAAGACACGTCGCTCCGGCGCGGCGTACCACCTCGGCCGATTCCCACGGTGCGCATAGCCAATCGAGACTATCGAGGCGAGATACACCTGGTCCTGAACTCGCGCGGGAAGATCAACGTTGTCAACGTGGTGCCGCTCGAAGAGTATCTGCGCGGAGTGGTCCCCCTGGAGCTTTCTCCGTCTTCATATCCGGAGATCGAAGCGCTCAAAGCCCAGGCGATCGCCGCGCGGTCCTACGCGCTGTCGACTCGCGGCCGGTTCACCAGGGAAGGTTTCGACCTATATGACGATGCGCGGTCGCAGGTCTACGGGGGCCTGGGCGCCGAGCAACCGCTGACCAATCGCGCGGTGGAAGAGACTCGGGGCCTGGTTGCGGTCTACCCGAATGAAGATGGCCGCCTGGTTCCAATCGAAGCGCTTTACACCTCAAACTGTGGAGGGCACACCGAGAACAACGAAGCGGTCTTCCTGACGAAGCCCGTGCCATATTTGCGAGGAGTCGAGTGCAGAGCAGACAGTGAGGCTTCCAGCGATCGCCAACTCGTATCGGCCACCTCCGTAGATACCCTCATTGGATCTGATGGGCGTTCGAAGGCCCGAGAGGTGTCGCTCCTGCAGGCGACTGGATTTATTCTACCTCGCCCGGTAACTCTCCAATACATGCGCGCTGCCGCGGCCGACGCCGAGTTGCAGAGTTGGACTGCTCGGCTCGCCGGCTTGCTGGGGCGCGACAGGCCCAATCGCCCGCCGGCGCGCTGGCCGAGGCTGATCGAGTTCATTAGTACGGTTTCTTCCGCGCTTTACGGCGAGGGACACGCCCGATTGCTGCTTCCCGCTTCTGAGATCAATTACATCTTATTTGGGCTCTCCCCTGACGAACTGCCCGGCGAGGCGCGTGCCGACACGGCGCTGCTCGTGAAGGACGGTGTGCTGAGACTGCCCGGCGACCTTCAGCTCAACTGGCAGGTGACTCGCGAGTATGCGATTGAGACATTGGCTCGCGCAATCTGTTTGAAGGCGAAAGGCGCGAATCCAGGAGCAGAACCGGCGAGCTCGAAGCTCGCTCCAGGAATCTACGATTCGATTGCGCTCTCGGCAGAAAACAATCGCCTGCTGGTCCCAGCGGCCGCTCCCACAAAAATCGAAGGGCGGTTCCGGTCTTTTCCATCCACGGCTCCAAATGCAAACGCAACGAAGTCCGAAGCCGCTCGGACATCCGGCCGCGAGGCCGCGACTCTTCGATTAGAGCTCGAAACGGGCGCGAAATTGTTTCGGAGGCTGGGAGGCGAGAGCTACGCGGCCGATCGGATTCCGCTACGAGGTGGGGAGCGCGTGAAATACCACGTGAACTCTGGCGGTCGAATAGACTTTCTGGAAGCCGAGGCGTCAGCCGCGGCGCCGAATGATATGTCTGCAAACACCGCCCAGTGGCGTGAGCGTCTTTCGGTGGATGAGGTGAAGCGCCGATTAGCGCGCTTTCGCTTTGCGGTGGGCGAAGTCGAAGACTTGATACCAGTCGAGTACGGAGCTTCAAACCGCGTGGTTGAGATGAAGATCGTTGGGAGCGACCGGAGTCCCACTCTTCGCGGGCAACAGGTCCGGAGCGCCCTCGGGTTAAAAGAGAGTCTGTTTGTCATCGAGCGTGAGCGCGACGAGTCGGACCGAATTACGGCGTTTGTCTTCACGGGTCGGGGGTGGGGGCACGGGGTTGGTCTCTGTCAAACGGGCGCCTATGCTCTTGCGAAGGTAGGTTATTCCTATCTTCGTATTCTTCAGAAGTACTACACGGGCGTGAGAGTTCAGAAGGTTTACTAGAATTTGCTGCAACGTTCGTTGCGTAGTTGGTGTCTAACGTCTGACTTGAGGAGCGATGGCTTTCCGAAGCACTGGCCTGTGGCTGGTTGCTGTACCTCATCAATCAGGCTGGCGTTAGGCAGATGGGATAAACAAGCTCAGGAGGTAACCAGGATGCGAAGGATGGTCATGTTTGCCGTAGTGCTTCTTGCGTGCGGTGTTTCTGCGAAAGCGCAGAGCAGTTATCCAAAGGCCGAGATCTTCGGAGGGTACTCCTACCTCAATGTAGAGGGTGAAGACGCGATCGGCATTGATCGCCAGCACTTGCACGGCGTGGGCTTCAGTTTGGCGGCCAATCTGTCGAAGAAGATCGGCATAACAGGAGATTTCAGCTACAACGTGAAGAACAATATTGAAGTAGGGGCTTTCAATGTTGACCTGAACGCGTTCTATTTTCTTTTTGGCCCGCGCCTTTCATGGCGCAGCGACAAGGCCACAATCTTCGGCCACGCCCTGGTCGGGGGAGTGAGATCGAAGACCCATCTCAAAGGATTCGGAGCCGAAAGGGAGACCGACTTTGCGATGGGCTTCGGCGGCGGAGTCGACGTCAGGGTGAATAAGATGATAGCCATTCGCGCCTTTCAAGCCGACTACCTGCCCACCCGCGTCGACGACCTGTTTAGCGACAAGAAGTGGGTCCATCACTTCAGGGCGCAGGCCGGCGTCGTCCTCAACCTTGGAGGCGACTAGACGTCCCATCGTTTGAAAGGGTGTAACTCGAACCAACAGCCTTAGGAGGTAAACTGAATGCGAAAACTGATTTTGTTTGTTGTAGTACTGTTTGCGGCAGCCGTTCCATCCTTCGCCCAGTCCAGCTATCCCACGACCGAGATATTCGGGGGCTACTCTTATTTGAGTGCGCACCCGCTTGGATCGAGAACAGGAATGAATGGCTGGGGCGCCAGCGTCACCGGCAACTTCGGACCGAAGTGGGGCGGTGTCGCTGAGTTCGGGGGTAACTACGCGACGGTTCCGCTGGTGACCCCGTTTGGGACGGTCGATGTAAAAACGAGCATCTACCCGTTCTTGTTTGGTCCGCGGGTCTCTTCTCGCGGCAGCGCAGCCACCGGTTTCGCGCACGTGCTCGTAGGCGGGGCGCGACTGAAGGCGGGCGGGGGATCGGCGACCAATTTCGCGATGGCGGTTGGCGGGGGAGTCGATATCAATGCCGGCAAGAGCCTGGCCTTTCGGCTGGTTCAGGCAGATTATTTTCCGAATCGGCTCAACGGCACCTGGAACAGCGACTTCAGATTCCAGGCCGGCATCGTGATCAAGTTGTAACTGAGCCCTGCGGGCTTCGCACTCATAGGCCGGACGACAGGCCGATGGGTTTCATTCTTCGCGATTTCATGAACGCGGGGGAGGTTGTTTCCTCTCCCGCGTTTTTGTTCAGGGATGACAAGCGGCAAGAACTAAAACTCATTTGAGCATATAGGGATTGTTTGTATAATGCTCGCCGCGTCGAGCATAACGGCGCTGCATAATCTCCAGGTGTAGCGCTGATTTGTTTAAGCTCATTCTGAGTCTCCCGGTTTGTGACGTGCGAGCCCGGTTGCGGAAGTCTCGATGAAGCGATCCCTCAAGGTAACCACTTTCGTTCTTGTTGTGGCGCTGTGTATCGTTCTGGCCATTATGGGAGGTACGAGGAAATCCGAGGCTCCGGTACAGCCTATCGAGTTTAGTCACTGGCAGCATGTGAAGAAGCAGGGGGGACCAGAACTGGATTGCGTGTTTTGTCATGAGCATGCGGGCAAAGGGCCATACGCGACTATCCCTAACACCTCGACCTGCATGGCCTGTCACGAGTTCATGGAGACGGACAAGCCGGAAGTTCAGAAGCTGGCCGCCTTCGCCGAGAAGAAGGAGCAGCCGCCCTGGGTTCGAGTGTACTGGTTCGAGGCTGAGGCGAATGCTTTCTTCAATCACAAGCCACATGTGAAAGCGGGGGTTGAATGCGCCGCCTGCCATGGCGAGGTCGGGGATATGAAAAGGGTGCGACGGGAAGTCAAACATACAATGGGATGGTGCATCGAGTGTCATCGCGCGCGGAATGTGAGCATTGATTGCTACGTGTGTCATCGCTGAAAACCGTCGTTGTTGGTTTCAGTTTTGTGGGTTCCTGGTTTCAGGCGTGATGCGACAGACGGTCGAGTAACAAGCGTCGTTACTGGTTCGGGCGACTCAACCGCAAAAGATAACGCCCCCTCAAAAAAACAAATGACAATGTAGAGTGATTTGTGATACCCTCGCGGGCGTATCTTGTATCACTTGCGTCGTTCCAGGTTGACACTGTGGTCTGCTGAAGGCCGCTGGGTGGATCAACTCATTAACGTTGCTTAGTCCCGACCCTAAGGATGTTTGGCTTATGAGGTTGGGATGTCGCCGCTTCGGCCGACATAACCTGTCTTCGCTCTTCTGCCTGAGGTTCGGCAAGCCGAGTCAGCAGAGGTCGTGTTCCACATTTTTCGATAATTAGGTAAGTTGAAGTCCGTTCCGCTGGAGTCGGCGCAAGCCCTTCCGAAAGGGGATAGAGTTTTCATGCCGAGAGCTGGTCTTCAAATGCAAGCGGGTTCCGACAGTTCACTTGAATCGACAACTGATATAAGGACTACCGGTCTCTCTCAGGCGGGGCGTATCACCGCAGATTTGCGACATCGGAAGGGAGAGGTGATCTGTTACGGCTTCCAGGTCGAATCCCGAGAGGTCGACCCGGAGG
>DASYSA010000191.1:0-5569 GCA_036003885.1 Blastocatellia bacterium
TACATGAAGCGGGTCTCTCGATCGAGGAAGACCGGCGTCGGGCGCGTGCCATCCGCCTCCATCACCCAGACGTTGTTCTGTCCCTGGCGATCGGAGATGAACGCAATGCGCCGCCCGTCAGGCGAGATGGACGGTTGGAAATTGAGGGCGTTGCCGCTGTTGTCGGTGAGCGGCACCGCTACTCCTCCGGCAATCGGCAGCCGATAGATGTGGCCCAACAAATCGAACATCAGCCACTCACCGTTAGGCGCCACATCGAGCGCCATCCAAGTTCCCTCATCGGTCGTGAAATCGACGATGCGGGTTCGGCCCTGGGGCGGCATGAGCGTCACGGACGGATCGGCGTGCGACTGCGGCGCAAGAGCCCTCGGTTGAGAACTTTGCTTCTGTTGAGAAAACACAAAAGGTGGAAAGAGCAACAGGAGCAGTATCAGTGTAGGGATTTCTTTTCTCATAAGTGACCTCATCAATAAGATGCCATCGACGTAGGACAGCCAGTTACCCGAGCTGCCCCGGCACAGATCCCGGCATGCAGTTTTCCCGCACCGGTCTTCAGAAATACTCGCATCCGCGTCCGGCTTTCAAGCCCTGATTCGCACTCTCTGATTTCGCTGTGGTGTAACTGGAGCCAACAGCGCTTCATAGAAGTGCTAGCTGGATCGCTGCCGGCTTCTCAATCCGTCGCTTGGGCAAGACCCGTGGCCTTGGCACCCCGAAGTGTTCGAGCAGGTCTTTGAAGCCTTGCCAGTTGATGCTCCGGCGTTGGCTCCTCCTGTTCAACCACTTGAAGAGTGTGGCTGCCTGGAGCGCTTCAATCGGTGTCAGGCCGGCTTTAACGGCCACTCGAGTTCCTCGTGCAGGCTGAAGCCTGGCCAAACAAAAGTTGGCACGGGCGTGCCTGAGCCAGCCAGTAATCTTACGCCAGCAGCATTCATCGTTTTCACCATCTCTAGGAACTTCTGTGTGACCCCTGGGCTGTGATCTCGCGGGTCATTTCAAAATCCCGTTGAAACGCGTCCCGTGAAGAATCCCAGTGCTGTTTAAGCGCTGGCAGCAGGTACTTTCTTCACCGGCACGGTGCTCTTCAGCTTGAAGGCCCGCACCGGGTCGGCGTATCCGCGACCTGATTGAAAGTAACGAACGGCCCGCTGACCGTATCAGCGGACGAACGCCGGGCAAGCGGCGCGAGCAGCAGCGTGAGCACTAACCCGATCGCCAACGCGACGCGGGCGGAACGTGACCTGATTCTCTTGTTCATATCTTTTCCTCCTGGTTCCGCCCTTCACGGGTTCTGTTTAATCTATTTTGAGGCGATACGTAACTACCTGAACATCCGGGTTCGTTCTTTAATTTTCGACGCCGCGCTTCTCTCCGCAATAAACCAATCGCAACTCGCCTTCAACCTAAAGGGGCCTTCGCTAATTCACAACTTTTACGAAGCCGTACATACCCTGTTGGAAGTGGGGCAGCACAGCGCATATCACCAGGTAGGTTCCAGGGTTGGCGAAATGCACCACCTCGACCCGGTCTTGCGATTGGGTGCTCGGATCAAGCCCTCTGTATATTCTCCGGGTCGGGTCGTTGATCAGCAGCGGCATTGGCAGATTCGTCGGAGGAATCGTCATGCTCGTATCGATGTCGCCGGGTTGAGTGCCGTCGTCGTAGACGGCGACCTGGTGGAAGCCAGCGATAATAAAGTTCACCGCTCCGCCCGCTTTGATCTTAGCCAACTGCGGCAGGAGCTCGTGGTGGTTAGCTGTGCGTGGTGACAGGTTAGGGAACCTGTCCAGCGGCGGTGTAGTCATCCACGAGCCGAAGCTGACGGTGGCGTTGCTAAGAGGGTTATCTGGCGACAGCGAATTGGCGGAAGCTGTGCGTGGATGATTGTCGAAGGATGGGTGCGACTTTGCGTCGAAAGCCCTCGACAGGTAAGTTACAAGCCCAAAGGCGGTCGCGAGCACGTGCATATCCCACAGGCCCGGGATAAGGTACTTGCCCGAAGCGTCGATCACTTGCGCCCCGTTCGGTATGCGGACCTTACCGCCCGACTTCGGTGATGCGGTCGCCCGTGACAACTACGGTCTGATTCGGCTTGAGGGCGCGCCTGGAATCTCTCGCCGCAACGTCTATGATTGTGACGTGTGTAAACGCAAGAACCTTCGGTTGAGAACTTTCCTTCTGTTGAGTAAACACTAAAGGTGGAGAGAGCAACAGGAGCAGTATCAGCGTAGGAAGTTCTTTTCTCATAAGTGACTCATCAATAAGATGCCTAACGCCCAGCATCAGCCGCCGGGCCGCGAGGCCCGGTCGGCTGCAGCGTTTCGTTCGGCGGCGGTTCGTAGTCTTGGCGTTACCCAAGGCTGACCGGATCACCGCGACGGATCGTGCCGCCGCGCACCACGGCAGCATAGACGCCGACGTTGACTTGGTTGTGTTGGGCTGCCGTGCGCAGGATTCCCGGGTCCATCGGGAGATCGCCTTGCGCGAGGGTGGTCATCACGCAACGCCCGCAAGGACCGGTGATGTTGAGGCGTACGGCCGTCCCGATGGCGAGCGTGTGGCCGACCCAGGCATTCTCCGCAAAGCCCTTCTCAGCAGAGGCCACCTGCACCACGATGTTTGGACGGAACCTCCGAAGCTCGAAACGACCTTGCGGATACAGTTCCCGCAGGCGATCGAGTGTGGCCGTGGTCATTAGATGGACCATGGCAACGTCGAAGAATGTCCCCTCGGGCAGCGTGAAATCGGTGACCGTGTCTCGGTGATCGAGGCCTTCCATGTCCGGCCAGTACTCCTCAGCATTGACCGCCCCGCGCTGGGCTGCACGAAATGTCACCCCACGGTTGAGTGCCTTCGAGAGGATCTGGTTCAGATCATCCTGGTCACTGGTGACAGTAGTGCCATCGGGGAGGGCGATTCGGACCGGAGGGAGTTTCGCGGCCGGACGCGCCGGCTCGACGAAGGTGGCGCGGAAATCGAAGAGACGCGGCCATTTTCGCGGGTTCTTTGCGGTCGCCGCCTTTCCGTCGGAGGTATCGACGACGGCATACGCACGATCCCCAAGCAGCCCACGATCCGTAACCTCAGTCGCGTTCAGTTCCTCGCCCATCATGGACTTCACGGGATATCGCCAAAGCGCTACCACCGAACCAAGCTCGATCGGCGCTGCGTTTGACATACTCCACTCTCCTTGTCTGCTCAACTCGGGACTTGTCTCTCAAGCCCCGACGCCGAACGTCCTGCCGCTCAGCCGCGAGCGGCGCGAGAGTCAAGTTGCAATTGAGCCGCAACCGCCGCGCGCCGCTCGTCGGTCTGCAGCGGCTTGTTATGCCGTCTGCCTCACCTGTTTTCAAGGGACCACGATGGATTACGAAGTGGAGGCAGCTTCCGAGTCTCGTTACTTCGATCGATACGAAAGGTAACGACGGATTGGCCACGGCTCCCACTTCGCATTGAGGCAGTCATTTCAATAATGCGAGTGCGGTTCTTATTGACCTCAACGATAACCTCCAAGCCAGAAAAGGGATTCAGCCGACCATTCATCTCAACTCGGAAGATACCGGTCGGACCTCCGTCACGCGTTGGGCTGTGTGGCTCCAGAGATACACGCGCGTTACGTCCTGTGCTGTAAACGACGCCACTTGGATGGAACACGTTGGCATCCGTCCACCAAACTCGCCTGAGAGCTCCCAAAGCTCGAACCAGTCAGCCTGTTCCTTGCCGTCTTCGGAAACAGTCATGACAAAAGACTGCAAAATCGACGTTGGTTTCGACGACTGTTGACTCTCACCGATTAGCAGCAGTGGCGAAACGGCAAGAATTAGCATCACGGCCACCGTCTTCACGCGGACCTCCTCTCAATCTCTCAATCGGCATAACTTGAAGTATACAGTTCTGGATAATTGGATAGGCGGACGGGCGCCAGCCGTCTATCATGGTGCGTAGTCTTCATTACGATTGACATATCCGAAAAAAATCAATGGGTTGCGAGCGAGTGACTGTCGCGGCCTATCCAGATAGATCGCGAGGCCGGTCTGCTTAACCCGATTAGCCTAGCGAGGCGTCTCCCCGACCACGGATGCCTTCGTCCGTCAACGTCAGGGCAAATGGGTTCGACGCGGAAACGTCATCGTGAAGACACATTGTCCAGCGGGCTCCGCACCCCGCGACCGCCTCGATTGAGAAACATGGGTGTAAATCATCGTAGTGCTTACATCGCTGTGCCCCAGCAGCTCTTGAATCGTCCGAATGCCGTAGCCGTCCTCGAGCAGATGTGTGGCGAACGAGTGCCTCAGCGTGTGGCAACTCGCAGGCTTCGCTATCCCAGCCCGCAGGACAGCCTCACGCACGCTCCTCTGCAGCACAGACTCGTGCAGATGATGACGGCGGCGCCGCCCGGAAACACGGTCGACGTAAAAGCGGGTTGCGGGAAAAACCCACGATAATGATCAGATCAAAACGCTGCAGTCGAATCAGGGTGCGCTTCAGTTGCCGCTCTTCACGAGCCTCCACCAGTGTGTTGACCAGGTCGGCCGCCGTCCAGAACTGTACCCGATAACCGGCCCGGCACACTTCCATGCCAAAGACAATCCCCGCGTGCGTTTTGCCGGTGCCATGCTTGCCGATAAAAATCAGTTTCTCGTGCCGGCCAATCTAATCGCACTCGGCATACTGGCGGATGGCAGCCGCTGCCAGTCCCGGCCACTTCCATCAGCTTTAGATTATACCGCTCGACCAGTCGTAGGAGTTGTCTAATCTGGTAAGGCTTGGCTTCACCTCGGACTTCCTGAATATTAATTGGCTCGGGGAGCTGCACGTGCGTGAAGATGTAGTGGCTGCCAGCCAAGCTCCCGGAATTCTGTCGCCCGGCCCAAAAACGGCCGGGCTCAGGGTGTCGAGAATGGTCGGGCAGTCCCAGGGCTCCGCAAGCTCCGCCCTGGGCTTTATTCTTCCGCCCGGCCGGCTCACCACTCGGTCCCGTATCACATACTGCAGGACTGTGCGCGACAAGAATCCTTAATTCGTTAGGCGGCAAGTCGGGTGCTCACCTGAGGTCCCTTCACTCGCATAAGGCTGGTGAGAGGCAATGGATGTCAATCTGGTATTCATCGCCGTCCTTGAACGTGGGGCCGCCTAACGGCCATGTTCAGCGGGCCGCCGCCGAGCGATTGATGATAGTCACATGACTCGGGTGCGGCGGCTCCGCTGGAACGGGTGTTAGGCCCGATGATTTTACAGACAAACTCATTTCTTATTAGCCTCTGCCTCAACGCTGGCCAGCATCGCTTGCAACTCTGACTTTGGTATGAGTCTCCCATTAACCACGACCGCATTGATCTTTTGTGTGTTGTGGATGTCTTCCAATGGATTCGCTTCGAGCAAAACCAGATCGGCCAATTTACCTTTCTCCACCGTGCCGAGGGAATCGGCCTGGTCGAGAAATTTTGCCGGATTGATGGTGGCGGTCTGGAGTGCCTCCAATGGAGTGAAGCCCGCTTGCACAAACAGCGCCAGCTCGTGCAGGCTGAAACCGGGGACGACGTATGGCACACCGAAGTCAGTTCCGGCA
>DASYSA010000192.1:0-9194 GCA_036003885.1 Blastocatellia bacterium
GAAGCAGCAGGGTGGGACGGCCTCTTGCCGACGCGATTGCTATCGGCACCGAGAAGTTTCCCGACTTCCCCTGGTTCGATCCGTGGGTCGTGCTCGGGGCGATGGCGATGAGCACAACGCGGATTCGGATCGGTACGATGATCACCCCGGTTTCGCGTCGCCGTCCCTGGAAACTGGCGAGAGAGACGGTCACCCTCGATCATCTTTCAAACGGCCGATTGATCTTTGGGGTCGGCCTCGGCGCGGCCGAAGACGATGGAGGCTTCTTCAAGGTCGGCGAAGCGACGGACCTTCGAGTCCGCGCCGCGTTGCTGGATGAAGGCCTGGAGATAATGAACGGGTTGTGGAAAGGCAAGCCGTTCAGTTTTTCGGGAGAGCACTACAACGTGCAGAAGATGTCGATGCTTCCGCCTCCGGTCCAGAAACCGAGAATCCCGGTGTGGGTTGTCGGGGTTTGGCCGAAGGAGAAGTCGATGCAGCGAACTCTTCGCTGGGACGGGATCATTCCGCAGAAATACAAGGCAACCCCTGCCGACAGGGCGAAGCCGTCCGACATACTCGAGATCAGGACCTACGTTGAGAAGCATCGACGCAAGAAGTCTCGGTTTGACATCATCGCAGGTGGGCAAACGCCCGGCGGCAAGCGCAAACGCGCTATAGAGATTGTTCGTCCTTTCGAGGAGGCGGGCGCAACCTGGTGGCTTGAAAGCGTCTGGGCTTCGATGGACAAGGTGCGCGCGCGAATCAAACAGGGTCCCCCAAGCGCCGACTAATCCCTGGGTACGCACGCTTCCAGCGTGCCAGCCGTGCGCATCCGCGAGCCCGATGGAATCGCGCGCCTCGATCGGCACCCTGGCGCGCGCCTCGATCGGCCTCCAAACACACGCTTCACAAGTCAGCACGCTGGAAGCGTGCGTACCCAGAACGTTGTCCGAGGCCACAAAGAGTGCTTTAATGCGAACGGCTGAATAACGCATTGGAACCCGAGTTTTGTGAACGAATAAATTCGAGATCGGAAGGAGGGTGCTATGACGGCTCCCAGGCTTGCTCTCGCTCTGCATTCACATAAAGGACCTGGCGGCCGAATATGCGCCGCGCAAATTGCCGTCTTGCTGCTGACCCTGGGTTTGCTGCCATCCGCTTCAGGCGTGCAGGAAATAGCAAAGGTCGAAAAGGTGGAGTTACAGCCCTTCGTTGCGCAGGTCAAGCGCCTGGCGGAAACGATGGATTATCTCGGAACGCCACTCAGCCCTGCGCACAAAGAAGCCCTGGAAAAAGCGGCCAACGAAGCCGATGCGTCACGTGCAGTCGCCGGGATACAAGACGTGCTCGACAAGTACTGCCTTGTAGACGTGCACATCAATCCGGAAAGCCGGGTTAAGGTAGCGCAGGGTCCGGCCAAAGCAGAACTGCTGGAAAATGGATGGCGCTCGTTCCTGGTCAAAGTCCGCAACGAAGCCGGTGTGACCGCCCAGCTCATAGCCGAGAGCCCACACGCTCTGCCGGTGTTCTCTCACGGCAAAGGCAACGGATCCTTCGAGCCGCGACCAGCTCAGACGATCTCCGAGCGCGATGTAGCGAATCGCTGGCTCGATTTGACCATGTTCAACAAACCACCATTCAAGGCGCAGCTTTCAGGGCTGGAGCTGGAATACCGCATCATTCAGCTCTACAGCCGGGACTCGGGCAGACGTGAGGCGAAGATCAGCTTCAACGTCGGCCAGGGAACTCAGGACATCGGTTTTCGAAATGACGTCGACATTCTTTTCACCTGCCGTCCGTCAATGGAGGTGCGTCTTAGAATCCTCGACGAGCGCGGCAGACCCACCACTGCCGCCTTCGTGATTCGTGACAGCCGCGAACACGTTTATCCGGCTCAGGCCAAGCGTCTTGCGCCGGACTTTGCATTTCACCCGCAGGTCTATCGCGCGGATGGCGAGAAGATCAAACTCCCGGCGGGCGATTACCAGGTCGAATTCTCGCGCGGTCCAGAATACCTCGTTAAGCGCCAACTGATTAACGTTTCGGATCGCAAATCGCAGACCTTCACCTTCCAGCTGGAGAGGTGGATCGACTTGAACAAACTCGGCTGGTATTCGGGAGATCATCACATTCATGCGGCGGGGTGCATGCACTACGAAACGCCATCTCAAGGGGTCTTACCGCAAGACATGATCCGCCACATTCTGGGCGAGGCGCTCAACGTCGGCAGCGTTCTGACCTGGGGTCCCTGCTACTATTACCAAAAACAATTCTTTGAAGCGAAGGACCACCAGCTCTCAACGGCCGAGAATCTAATGCGCTACGACGTGGAGGTTTCGGGCTTCCCTTCAAGCCACGCGGGGCACCTGGTGCTGCTGCGACTCAAGGATCAGGATTACCCGGGAGCAAAAGTGATCGAAGACTGGCCCACCTGGGATCTGCCGGTACTCAAGTGGGCGAAGGCGCAGGGCGCCGTAGTCGGCTTCGCCCATTCCGGCTGGGGCCTGGAGGTGAAGACGGACAAGCTGCCGCATTACGACGTGCCGAAGTTTGACGGCATCGGGGCGAACGAGTACATCGTCGACGTGACCCACGATGCAGTGGATTTCATATCGACGGTAGATACCCCATCGATCTGGGAGCTCAATATCTGGTATCACACCCTGAACTGCGGCTTTCGAACCCGGATCAGCGGCGAGACGGATTTTCCCTGCATATACGGAGAGCGAGTCGGACTGGGGCGGAGCTATGTCAAGCTCGATGGCAAGCTCGGTTACGATGCGTGGGTTGATGGGATACGCGCCGGACGTTCCTACGTTTCCGATGGCAAGAGCCACCTCATGGATTTCCGCGTCAACAACCTGCTCGTCGGGACCGAAGGCAGCGAGGTCAAACTCAATCAGCCGGGAACCGTGCGAGTAACCGCGAAGGTGGCTGCACGCCTGGACGAACAACAAAACATTCTCATTCGTCTCCGGGGCTACCAACAGCAACCTTACTGGGACCTTGAGCGAGCGCGGATCGGCGGGTCCCGTGAGGTGCCGGTGGAAGTCATCGTCAACGGCGAGCCGGTGGCGCGGAAAAACGTCGTCGCTGACGGCGTGACACGAGAGGTGACCTTTGATGTGCCGCTCGAGCGCAGCAGTTGGGTCGCGCTGCGCATCCTGCCATCCTCGCATACCAACCCGCTCTTCATCTCTATTGCCGACAAACCGATCAGAGCTTCTAAGAGAAGCGCCGAGTGGTGCCTGAAATCCGTGGATCAATGTTGGAGTCAGAAGTCACGCAGGATCTCCGCAAAGGAACGCGAAGAGGCTGAGAAGGCTTACGACCACGCGCGGCAAACGTATCGCCGGATAGTGGCCGAAAGCGAGGGGAACTGACGAGGGCACAAACCAACCGGCACGGTCGCTACGACTCCCCTCCCCAGCGAAGCAACGCTTTGGCCAGCGGTTCGGGCGACTCGAGGCTGATCACGTGGCCGGTGTTGGGCACTTTGACGACCTCCGAATTCGTGATCTTCTCGCGAAAGATGTCGGCGTACGTCGGCGAGATGAAGCGATCCTGCTCGCCCCACACAATCAGCGTTGGCGCGGTGATTCTCCACAGTCGGTGTTCGAGTCCGCTTTCTGGAATTGGAAAGAGGAATTTGGCCGCCGTCCGAAAACCTCGCGACATGCCGATCAATGTCTCGATCTGCTCCTGGGTGCGGTCATCCTTATCGCTGAAGAGCTGAGTCAGCTCCTGCATCTGCCGCGCACCGTTACAGCTCTGGTCATGATAGAGGTAAGGCACAAGTTCGTTGATCATGCATCCGAAGAGGTCGACTACCGGGGCTTCGTCGCGCCACAAGCCAACGGGAGCTGCAAGCGCCAGCCGTCCGATGCCTTTCGGCCGCAGGGCAGCCATTTCGGCAGCCATCCAGCCACCCATCGACTCCCCAACAACGTAGGGCCGGTCCAGGCCGAGCGCATCGATCAGATCGAAGCCGTGCATGAAAAGATCGAACTGATCTTCCAGGCATTCGAGGCCGGTTGACTCCCCGAAGCCCGGCAGCAGCGGTGCATAAACGTGGAAGTGCTGTGAAAGCAGAGGCAACACGCCTTCCCACGCGGAGATACCGCCCGCGCCGTGCAGGAAGAACAGGGGCGAGCCTTCGCCCGCTTCAAGCACTTGAATGGCGGGCCGGCCGGCGCCGAGATTCAGCAACGTTGATCGCGGTAACATTAGTTCACCTCCTTCGAACGCTCGGCCCGGGCCTTGACGGCAGCGTTGTGGCTGCCCGGTTTCTCGCGCTTCTCTTCGGGCAACGCACTGGGCCACCAGTGGTCCTCCCACTCATTCCAGATTTCGCGCACGTGGGGTATTACCTCAGTGGCAAACAGATAAGTTGATCGGTTTGTCAACTCCATCGGCGCCGAGCCGATGTGCAGCGCCACACCTAAGTGCCCGCAGCGCAGGTTTCGAGCGAGCTCATCAATTTGCTGGCGCACGGTGGCAGGCGAACCGGCGACGATGTACCCGCCCTCGACCAGCTCCTTCCAGCTCTTGTTCGTGCCCAGGTTCAGCGAGGTGTTGCCTGCCTGAGCAACTACACCCGCGCGAATCGAAGCTTCGGTCATGTAGCCTGGTGGCCCCAACATCCCCGGATAGAGATGCAGGCAGCGGTTGAAGAAATAATCAACATGGGGCCACCACTCGCGCTCGCAGGCCTCGTCGGTGTCGCTCACACAGACTTGCTGGAAGAAGCAGCAGCCATATGGATTAGGTTCTTTGCCCAGCTTCGCCATGCGATCCCAGAAACCGTCCAGCACCCGTTGTGCGCGCTTGTAGCCGCTGAACGAAAGATAGCTGTAGTTGTAGCCAAGCTCGGCGCAGAAATCCCACGTCTCAATCGAGCCCGTGCCGGGAATCCAGATCGGCGGGTGGGGTTTCTGAATCGGCTGGGGCCAGATGTTGACGTATCGCAGTTTGCTGTACTTTCCGTTCCATGCAAAGGGTTCCCGCTCGGCCCAGGCTTTGATTATCAGGTCGTGCGCCTCTCGGTACTTGTCCCGGAGGGTGACGGGGTTTTGGCCGTAGCAGTAATTGACATCCATTGGCGTGCCGACTGGAAAGCCGGCAATCAACCGCCCTCCGGAGATCACATCAAGCATGGCGAACTCTTCGGCCACGCGAACCGGTGGATTATAGAGGGCAATCGAATTGCCGAGGACGAGGATCATGGCCTTCGAAGTTCGGCGCGCGAGGGCGGCCGCCATGAGGTTGGGGGACGGCATCATCCCGTAGCCGTTCTGATGATGTTCGTTCACGCCGATGGCATCGAAGCCGAGTTGATCGGCGTATTCGAGCATATCCAGGTATTCGTTGTAGAGCGTGTGGCCGCGCTCAGGATCATAGAGCTTATTGGGCAGATCAACCCAGATGCCGTGATACTGCTGGCGGAAATTGTCCGGGAGCCAGCGATAAGGCATGAGATGGAACCAGTTGAATTTCATGGCAACTCCTTCAACGCCGCGAGAGACGAGGCGTGGCGGCGCAGTTGTTCGTTACTGAGCGTGCTGATTGGCTCGGA
The DNA here is from genome assembly GCA_036003885.1 of Blastocatellia bacterium. Taxonomy (GTDB): domain Bacteria; phylum Acidobacteriota; class Blastocatellia; order UBA7656; family UBA7656; genus DASYSA01. Next base: position 5,558 of record DASYSA010000192.1, read on the forward strand.
GAGTATCCGTGTTCTACGGCGGCCATTATAGTGATGGGCCCGGCAGACGCAAAGGGAGGATTCAGATGGCGGGCGGTCTTTTCCGAGCAGGTTTGGGTCAGGATGCCGCTGGCCGCGGCCTATCGCACTACGGAGACCTCGCTGGAGCAGATTCTCCCGGTCTGGGTCTCCACAATGTCGAGAGCTGAGTTGTGCGCTCGACTCTCAGTGGGGGTTCTTTGGGTCCTGCTTTTCGGCGCTCTTGACGGTATCTGGGTCTTTGCTCTGGTCTGTGACGCGGACATAGTAGCCATTCGACGTGGCAATCGATACCTCCCCATTGCGTTTCGCGGCTGTTGGTGTGAGCTTCACCTTCAACGTATGAAAGCTGTCACCGTTGGCGGTACCTGAGGGTGGATTAGCCGACGCGACGGGCGCCTCGATACCAACGACGTATCGAGCCCTGATGCGGTCGAGCAATAAGGCGAGTTTGTCAGTCGCGTCTTCGCCGTCAATCCTCACGGCCTCTCCTCCGGTCTTCTGAATCATCTGTCCGAGAGCTCGGTCTTTGAGAATCGCGTCGAGGACAGCGTTTGATGCGACGGTGGTCAAGATTCGAACTGCGAGCGAGACCGGATTCCCCATGCTGTAGAGCGCTCCTTCGGCAGCCGCCCTGGCGATCCGACGCTTTTGCGACGGTCTGGGGCCTCTGGTTACCATCGCATAGACCACGCTTCGGGAATCCAGGAGGAGTCTTGCCGTCGCACCGGACTCCGCAGCCGTAAGCGAACGAGGGGAGTCATCCGTAACAGCGATTATCACACGCCGGCTGACCGGATTCGCGGCCTGGTCCATATGCTCCGCCGCCTGAAAAACTGCCGCTGTTCGATCCTGCCCGAGTACAACCTTCTGCCTCGCGGTGTCGACAAAGTCTCTGAGACTGGCGGCGATGATTTTGCGATCCGTGGTGAAATCCTGAATCAGCGCCGCGGTTGCTCCAAAACCCATGAGAGCTACTTCGTCATCCGATCCGAGTTGGCGCAGCCATTGTGCGACGTTTCTTCGCAACGAGCTCATGACGTACGGAGTCTTCCCGCCGATATCGATCAGCAGGATCACCGAAAGCGGCAACTGGCCCCGGCTGAAATGTAGTATCTCCTTCTTCGAGCCGTTGTCGTCCAGATCGAAGTCTTCCTTCGCCAGCTTGTCGGCGACCGCCCCGGTTCTCTTGTTCATCGCTCGCACATCGAGCATTACCAGATGCGAATAAGGATTGGGCGCCTTAACCGGCCGCGGCTGATCGGATGCCGATGGCTGAGCTTCCGTGCGGTCTGCCGATTTTGGCTCTGGCGGATTAGCCGGCCTATCGGGCGGCGCGCCGGCCGCGGGTGGCTGTTCCGCACTCGAAGACAACAAAGGTGTATTGACTGGTGGCTGGACATTGGTGTCCGGGTTCTTCGGCGAAGGCGCCTGGTCACCTGCCAGCAGTGCTTCGCTTTCCAAATCAGCCGCGTAGTATCCTTGCCGGGCGCTAACCGCTATTTCTCCTCCCAAGCGCTTCCGGGCTTCGGGAGACAGTGCGAGTCTGATCCGGCGAAACTTGCCGTTGAAATTCTGATTCGTGGGCGAATAGCCAATGCTGTACCTGCTCCGCAGATGATCGAGCACCTCTCCGAGTCTCGCATTGATTTCATCTTTGCTTGCGTTCGCTATCTCGCCGCCGGTTTGCTCGACATACGGATTGACTGAAGTGCGTTTTGCATATTCCTGAATCTGCGGGTACTGAAAGATTATGGCATCTGCCACATTCAGCAGGGACCTGACTATGACGCCACACACCATCGCGCCGGATTCCATCACCGTTTGTTTTACCTCTTCTTCAGAAATGGCGTCGCGATAGCGATCCATTGATCCCTGATTGTCAGTGATGGCGATGATGACCCGGCGACTCGTCGGACTGGTGGCGTAGCGCATCTGCCGGGCCGCTTTGGCAATCGCTTCGTGGATGCGGGTGCCGCCGCCCTTTCTCTCCAGCGCAACTCCAAGCTTGTCCATAATCAACTGCCTGTCCCTGGTAAAATCCTGAATCAACTCCGTCCAACCGGCAAAGGCCATTAATGCGACTTCATCCTCGGGCCTCAAACGCTGCAATGCCTCCAGGGCTCCTTCTCGAACCTTCTCGATCACCGGTCTCACGCTCGGGCTGATGTCTACGAGCAAAACGATGGATAGCGGGAGCTTGTCCTGGCTCAGGAACTCGATGCGCTGTTTGGAATCGTCTTCGAACAGATCAAAGTCTTGAACTTTTAGTCCTCGGATGAACTCGCGGCTCCTCTTATCTATGACCTGGGCGTCAACCACGACCAGTTCTGTTCTTAATTTGAGTGCTTCCTGCGGCGGGTCTGTTGGCGTTTGTGGGGTCTGAGCCTGGACTGAAACTACAAGCAAGGAGCATGCGATAACGCGGAGAATCTGCCGGAATGCGAATCCGATCATAACTCACCTCCCGCTGGCGCGCGGCTAGCATGGAATTTTTTATCGAGTCCACAGGGCTGGATCGTTGGCGATCGAGAGTACCCTTTCGATATCCGACTGCTGGCATCTTACTCTCAGGGAGGGCTGACTTCAATAGGGTAAAGTGCGATTCTCAGTTCGGCGGAAGACCTTTTTTCCAATCTTTGCGGGCGGTGGGTCTGTGGAGGAGGAATATCAGTGCTCATGTACATCGCTGCGAAGGCTGTCCTGAAATGCCTTAATTGTTCTCTGTCCTGAAATGCCTTAATTGTTCTAACGCTGGCCGCTTTCAGTTCAATGCCCGTTGCGCCTCAAAGCTGGTTGCCTGCGGCCCATGCTGGCCCAGTTGCTGTCCAGGCCGACCGTAGATACAATTGCGTCCGTTCGGTAACCATCGTCAAACTCAGTCCAAACGAAACGCAATTCGAAAGGAGGGAGATTCTATGCGAAGCAAACACAATCTACCGGCCGCCATGCTCGCCATCGCTGCGGTCACACTTCTCTTGACCCCGACAGTCGTGAGAGCGATCGTTTATGGCTTCGTGGACACAAACAACGTCTTCACCAACACCGGCGCGTTCATCGTCAAGTCGCCGACCACCGGCAACATCTTTCCCATATGTTCGGGGACGTTGATCTCGCCGACCGTCTTCCTGACGGCCAGTCACTGCACCGCCTTCTTCGAGCAGGACCTTGCTCCGCTGGGCTTCACCGCGTTCGTCAGCTTCGACAATCCCATTCCCTTCGGCGACTTGACCAGCCAAAAGACCGATCTCATTCCCGTCACTCAGGTCGTCACCAATCCTAACTATAACCAGAGCCAGAGCGACCCGGGCGATATTGCTGTGCTGCTGGTACGAGACAGAGACACGCGCGGCATCACTCCTGCGACGCTTCCGACCGCCGGGTTGTTCGATCAACTGTCGGCGCAAAACGGATTGCAGGACGCGGTCTTCACCCCCGTCGGATATGGTTTACAGAACCGAGTGACCGGCGGCGGCCCGCCTTTCTTTCAGGATCGGAATCCAGTGCCGAGGATGTATGCCTTCTCCGGTTTCAATTCGCTGAATCAAGCTTTCCTCCGGCTGTCGCAAAACCCTGCGACGGGCAATGGTGGAACTTGCTTCGGCGATTCAGGCGGCCC
>DASYSA010000193.1:0-7131 GCA_036003885.1 Blastocatellia bacterium
GCCCTTGGCGCCATCGTCACGGGGCACGCTCGGCAGATCCAAGTCAGCCGGCCTAACGTTGACGCCAAACTCCGCTTGCACTTGCGGGTCGCGCAAGTCACTTCTGATCTCGGCAAGAGTCTGGCGCAACTGTTGGCTGCCCTCGGCCTCGATGTCCTTCAGCAGGTCGTCAACTGCTTCCAAATCCTGCGATGAGATGCTGATTTCCGCCCGCTGCGCAGACTCAGTGGTCGCCTCTGCTCGGCTGACCAACGTCTGCATGATCGGCTTATAACGCTCCAACGCCTCAGACGTGCGCCAGAGCAAGCGGGGATTGAAGACCAGCAACTCTACGACTTCGCCGGCGAAGCGGTAGTAAGCCTGGGTGTACTTCTGTCCGCGTGGCGTCTGCTCCAACACCTCGTCGCGGAATTGCCGTGAGAGATCAATCGTACCTATGTTCCGGGAAGTTCTGATGATTGGACAATCAGGAATCGCGATAAACGATGAGCAACTGCGAGTTCCGGGGTAAAGGTCGCAAGTCGTAGGGATATGATCATTGATCGTGCAGACGCCTTGCCCGTCTGCGATTGTAGCGCCAACGGGATTGGAGAGATTGACAAGAAACGTTCGCGACTCATGAAGAACCTTAGGCTCGTCGTCGGTGATAATATTGACTTCGATTTCCGTTTGGTACTTGCCGGGATTGAGCAGACTCCTACCGGAAAAGGATCTGTAATCGGTCCCAGCGACGGCGGTGCCATCTGCTGTGGCAGAGGAAACAAAAACATTGGCGTCGCTCACAGACGATAGAGTGACCGTGAATTGGACGGTTGAAGAATCATTGCTCACTGAAAGATCGTTAATTGACAGGGTTCGCGGTCCATCATCATTTATAATCGTGCCCACACCGATGTCTCCTTCGATGTCTGCATTGATCGCGTTGCTAAGCCTGACATAGAAAAACTCATGAGTTTCAATGTCTGTGTCACCAAAAATCGTGACGCTGATGGGAAGGCTCGTCGTGGTGCTATTGGCCGGGAATGTCAAGGTGCCGGAGGTCGCCATATAGTCGCTGCCGGCAGTAGCTGTGCGATCCTCAGTCTGATAGTGAACCGTCACATCAACATTCGCTGGCGCAGACAAAATCACGTCAAGAACCGCCTGCCGCTGTCCGCTGTTCCCCTCAACCACTGATGCGTCCTGATGAATTGACACGGTGCGGCGGTCATCATTGATGATCGTTCCCACGGCTTGCGCGCGCGCAATCGTGGCATTGGTCGGGTTGAAGAGATTGACGAAAAAAGTCTCGTGAAGCTCGATTTGGGTATCGCCGCTAATCGGGACTGTGATGAAGGCCCATTCGTTGTGGCCGGCGGCGAAGGTCAGCGTGCCGCTACTACTGCTGTAATCACTGCCGACAGTAGCCGTGCCGTCTGACGTGGCGTAATCAACGGTGACGGGCGCGCCGCTCGCAGCAGACAAATGCACTAAGAAGAAGAGAGAGTTGGAGCCATTGTCACCCTCCGTGATCGTGGCATCGTCAATGAAGATGGTCGCGGGCGCTGCGTCCTGGGTGACGGTGAAAAGTTCTCCGGCGACACTCAGGCTCCCTGTGCGCGGCGCGCCAGTCCCGTTCGGCGCCACAGAGTAGGTGATTGACCCATCGCCGCTGCCACTGGTTGCTGAAGTAATGGTGACCCACGAACTGTTGCTGCTAGCCGTCCAATTGCAGCCCGCCGGCGCTCTAACATAGACAGTCCCGGTCCCGCCCCCGGAGAAGAATGATCTGCTCACCGGATCAATGGTAGCGTTGCAACTCCCAGCCTGAGCGACGTTGAAAGTTCGTCCGGCAATGGTCATCGTGCCCGTGCGATACGTACCCGAATTAACCGCCACTGAATAGTTGACCGTCCCATTGCCTGTGCCGCCGTTGCCAGAGTTAATCGTGAGCCAACTCGTGTTGGCGCTCGCCGTCCAGGCGCAGCCGGCAGCGGCGGTCACCTGCACGCTGCCCGTGCCGCTATTGATGCCAAAGCTGTCGAGGAGAGGAGTGATCGAGAACCCGCAACCGGCGGCTTGCGTGACAAAGAAACTCTGGCCGGCGATAGTCATTGACCCGGAGCGTTGCGTGGAGTCAAGGTTGGGGGAGACTGTGTAGTTGATCGTGCCGTTGCCACTACCGCTGTTGCCGGAAGTGATCATGATCCAGGGTTCTCTGCTGCTGGCTGCCCAGTGACATCCCACCGGCGCTGTCACCGTCAGACTGTTAGTCCCACCACTGGCCGGGAAAGACTGGTTTGCCGGCGTGAGCCGGTAGGTACAACTACCTCCCCCGACCTGCACGCAACGCGAGAACTCTGAGGTGTTACCTGAAGGATCGGTGGCTGTGGCTGTAATCGAGCTGCCGGCGGTAATGCTAAGCGGAAAACCAACATTAAAGGTCGCATTGCAACTACTGCTGGTGAGGACGGTCGTTGAGCCGATGAAGGTTCGGCCTTCACCGAAGCCCGAAGAATCGCACGAAGAGTTAGAAAAGAACTCAATGGTGAAGGTCGTCTGCGCCGTGGCGTTGAGCGTCCCCTGAATGGTCGTGTTGCCGCCGGCGCTGACGGCCGAAGACAACTCTGGAAAATTCTGCCGATTGTTGGGGCCACTGTCGAGATCACATGAATCATTCTGCGTCACGCCATCCTCATTAAGGTCAATCCCCAGCCCGGCGTTGGAGTGGACGGAGTTGGATCGGATGGCATTGCCGGTGTTCGAGCCGGTGGACACAGCGATGCCGGCGAGTCCATTGAAAGCAATGGTGTTGCCCGCGCCGGAGCTGGTTCCGCCAATCGCGTTGTTCACACCACCAATTCTTATTCCCCATTGCAAATTGCCTAGAGCGTCACCGCCGGCATTAGTCCCGATTAGGTTGCCCTGCACTTGAGTGTTTGTCGTGAAAATGAACAGGCCCGTATTGTTGCCAGAGATCACATTACCCGCGCCTGGGGTCGTCCCTCCAATTGTATTGTTGGGCTGCGTGACCAGCACTCCGGCGTCGTTGCCGAGTGCGGCGGTGCCGGCAGCATTGGTCCCGATGAAGTTGCCCTGCACTATGTTTCCAGCCGAACTAATGTGGACGCCTTCCCCGTTGGCGGAAATGACGTTGCGCGCCCCGGCCTGGGCCCCGCCAATTAAGTTAGCGAAAGAAAGAGACTCAATGCTCACTCCGGTGTTATTGCTGATTGCGTTGGTGCCGGCGGCGTTGGTCCCGATCAGGTTGCCCTGCACTTGATTGTTCCCCGCGTCGCTGCCTGTAATCCAGATGCCCGTGCTATGGCCCGAGATGAGGTTGCCCGAGCCCGCCGCCGTCCCGCCAATCAGATTGCGGGAGCCATTAGAAATCTTCACGCCAAAGAGATGATTGCGCGCAACGCTATTGCCGGCGCTATCGGTGCCGATGAAGGAATTCTCGATCACATTATTGCTGGAATCTAATTCAATTTCACCATTCAAGAAACGGTTGATTACCAGCCCACGCACCACGCTACTCCCCGCCGTGATGACGAGACACGGTTGATTCCCTCCCAGATTGGGTCCCCTTAACTCTACGCGGCTGGCCCCTCCGGTGCTGCCGTCGATCGTGACCGGGTCCGTGACTGCGGGCAGGGAGCTGCTCAGACTGATTGTGGGCGTGCCCTGGCCGATCTGGAAGTTAATCACGTCCGCGCCCGGACTGTTATTGGCATCGAGGATAGCTTGTCGCAGCGAGCCGGCGCCGGCGTCGTTCGTATTGATCACGGTGAAGAAGGCCTGGGGTTTAGCCAGCAGCGTCAGCGCCCTCTGGCCTTGAAAAAGATTGAGCCAGGGGTTGCCGCGTCCTGGCGCCGAGACAGTGCGATCATTGCGCGAGTCGGCCGGGCTCTGCGCTGGTTGCAGTGGGTCGCGGCCCTGAGAAAGTTGACCGTGAGAGCTGACATCGAGGTTAACCAACCCTAAACCCAGGGTGACTGCCAACGTCAAGGTGATAATGCGAAATATCTTCATTCTCCGCCCTCTGAACTTCGGATAGAGATTCCGAGAGAAAGAAGCTTTGTGTAATTTCCAGACTGACTGGGAACGAATTCTTCGCCGCGCGGTCCGGTGACTTCGTCGCTTTTAACCAGAACGTCGATCAATATCGCCGGCTCAGACGAACACGCAGCACCAGCGGGAAAAAGATTGCCCGGTTGCATAACGGCAACGCCCGTCTCATCTGACGCAAGCTCATTCGCAGCCTCGCCGCTTAGGCCAGTCTTGCGGCGATTGCAGAGGAACATAGCAGTCCTGCGGATGGCTGTAATTTCCACGCGACGCCTTCGGTTCATGTTTTGCATCCTCCAATTGGTATGGCGTTAAGCCAGGCGCTCGCTTTATAATCACGCCGGTTTTCGTCACGCTGGCTGTGGCCGGCCTCCGCCTGTCTCAAAGCCGCTCTGGCTTCTCTTCCCGGAACGAGCCGCACAGTGCTACGCGGTGTTGAGGCAAGTAACGAAGGAAGGCCAAAAGAAACCCAAAGAAGCGCCAAAAATTGAGCCAGGATTTACAAAATGCAGAAAATTTCTCACCATGCATATCGCTTCGATGACTTTTCGCTCGACGTATCGCGCGGTTGTCTGCTGCGCGCGGGCGAGGAGGTGAAGCTGCGGCCCAAGGTCTTCGACGCCCTCAAGTACCTCCTTGAGAATAACCATCGCCTCGTAAGCAAAGACGAATTGATCAAGGCGGTGTGGTCAGACGCATTCGTCACCGACGATTCGCTTGTGCAGTGCCTGGTCGAGCTGCGCCGGGCGCTCGGCGATCAGGCACAGGAATACATCAGGACTGTGCCGCGTCGTGGCTACATCTTCGACGCCATAGTGACCGGAGAACCTGCTGCGGGCGAAGCAATCTATACCGAACAGGTCGAAGGTGTCAGGGTGGTTATTGAACAGGAGGACAACGAACAAACGATAAATGACGAGCTGATGGAAGCACACCAGCTCGCCCTGCCTACAGTTTCACGAGCTTTGTGGACAAGGCGCAAGCGTGGTCCAACAGTGCTCCTGATCGCGTTGCTGCTTACCGCGTTGGTCATCGGGCTTCGTTATTTCTGGAGTTCAGACGAGTCAAAGCGGGCAGCGCCGGACCCACAGGTCAGGTCGATCGCCGTGCTTCCGTTCAAGTCGTTGGACGCCGAGGGCGGCGACGACTACCTCGGCCTCGGGATGGCTGATACCCTAATAACAAAGCTAAGTAACTTGAGGAAAATCATCGTTAGACCTACAGGCGCAGTGCGCAAGTACATGGCGCCAGATCAAGACCCGCTCGCGGCTGGCCGAGAGCAGAGAGTCGACGCCGTGCTGGAAGGGAGCATTCAGCGGCTGGGTGAGAAGGTACGAGTGACGGTGCGGCTCCTCAACGTACAAGATGGGTCGCCGCTATGGGCATACAAATGCGATGAGTACTGCACAGATATATTCGCGCTTGAAGATGCTATCTCAGAGCGTGTGGCAGGGGCACTGGCGCTGGAACTTACCAGTGAAGAGCGGAAGCTACTGACCAAACGCTACACTGAGAACGTCGCAGCCTATCAGCTTTACCTGAAGGGTCGCTATTTCTTGAATAAGCGGACTGCGGAGGGCATCCACAAAGGGATTGAGTATTTCAATGAGGCGCTCGCGCTTGACCAGAACGATGCGCTCGCTTACTCGGGACTGGCCGACTGCTATCTCCAGAGTATCTATTTCACTTCCGTCTCGCCCCGTGAACTCATTTCTAAAGGAAGAGCAATGGCGCGGAAGGCGCTGGAGATTGACGAAACGCTCGGTGAAGCGCACGCCCTGCACTCGATTCTGATTGACGCGGACTGGGATTGGAACGAAGCTCTGAAGGAAGGCCAACTGGCGATCAGCCTGAGCCCGGGTTCTGCAAGGGCACATCATCTGTTTGCATTCATCCTGGTCAAGCAGGGCCGCTTCGGTGAGGCTCTGGCCGAGATCAGAAAGGCGCGCGACCTTGATCCGTTAAATCTGGTAATCAATGCAGACATTGCCGAGATCCTTTGTTTTGCAGGCCGGTACGACGAAGCCATTGAACAATCCCACAGAACCCTCGAGATGGACCCGAATTTTTCTATGGCGCATGCCCATCTCGGGTTCACGTACTTGGCAAAGGGCATGTACAAAGAGGCGCTCGGTCCGCTTCAAAGAGCGGTTGAGATCGAAGGAGAAGGATCTGTGAGAATGATCCAGCTCGCAATCGGCTACGGGTTTGCCGGTCAGAAGGAGAAGACTCAGCAGTTTCTCAGGAAACTAAAGAAGCGCGCCAAAACAGAATACGTGGACCCACTGTGGATTGCTGGTCTGTACGCCGCGATTGGCGCCAAAGATGAGGCGCTGGACTGGATTGAAAGAGCCTACAACGAACGCTCTCCTAATGCTCCCGCGCTCCTGGTGGATCCGAAGTTTAACACGTTACGATCAGACCCCCGTTATCAGGCGGTACTGAGCCGCATGGGCCTTGCACTGTGATCTGCAAAAACTCATCGGGCTCGAGTAAATCGGACTAACGTCACGGCCCAAAGCGTTGTCGGTATTCAAGGGAAGTAATAAACGCTTTCACCATTTCAGCAGCGTTGTAATTCCCGCCAAATTGATTCAGCTTCGCAAGCCAGAAGTCATAGCCGGTGTAGTCGTTGTCTGGCCCACTGTTTGGATCGCGCCGCAGGTAACCGAAGAACTGCATTAACACGAACGCCCGGTTGAACTCATTCGCTTGAAGCGTCGAGTTTTCGGCCACTCGGCGCAGCGCTCGGCCTCTGGCGGCAACATCGACCGTGTTTGCCGCGCCACCGAATTCGGCAATCGCGGCGTTGCGATCCGTCGCAGCAGGCGTCACGCCGGCGTTGGCGAAGAGCGCATCGACGAACTGTGCCGGCGACAGCGTCGTCGGAAACGCCGTCGTGAAACGTGAGCGCTGCACAAAGTCGCCGGCGAAAGACTGCTTGTTATTTTCCAAAACCGTCTCCCAACCGCTCTGGCCCACGATAACGCCCGATCCAATCCGTTGCGTGTCTGAAAGAAATTCGGTGAACCGCACAATCGGAACCGGGAGCGTATGGGCTGACGGAAACGTCGAGTTACC
>DASYSA010000194.1:0-9412 GCA_036003885.1 Blastocatellia bacterium
TGAGTAGTCCCCCCTTCGTTATTGCCCCCCTCCTGTAGTTCAAAACCAACCCCCGAAGCTGATGTTGAAAAGAGCGGCGCAAATACCGCAGGACTTTTGCAAAAATGGTGGTTCCATATCTATCGGCATTCGCTCTTGCCCTCCTGCTTTCGTTCATACTGACGAGATTTGTTCGCAACCGAGCGGTGAATAACGGGTGGATACCGGTTCCTGCTTCACACCACATTCACGAACGCTGCATCCCACGCCTGGGTGGAGTCGCGATCTTCTTCTCATTTGTCGGGGTCACAACTCTGGTCCTGGCAACCAGGTTATTTCCGTCAATCGACACCGCTGCCTCACTCAGAACGGTTTTTTATGTCCTTGTGGCGGGGTCTCTCATATTTCTGATCGGCGTTTATGATGACTTCAGGTCGGTAAATCCCTACGTCAAGTTTTCCGGCCAGGTTCTGGCTGGGGTCATTCTTTACCTTGGCGGCTTCAAGATATTCAACTTGCCGGTCCTGTTTGGCTGGCACGATTTCGGCTGGGTTGCTCTTCCACTAACAGTGTTGTGGGTATTACTGATCACCAACGCATTTAACCTGATCGATGGACTGGATGGGCTCGCGGCAGGCTCTTCGCTATTCTCGACCTTCGCGGTTTTTGTCGTGGCGCTCTCTAACGGCAGCGGTCTGGTTGCCGTGCTTGCGTTAATCCTTGCAGGGTCGATTGCCGGATTTCTCAAGTTCAATTTCAATCCCGCGACTATTTTTCTCGGCGACTCAGGAAGCCTGTTCATCGGGTTCATGCTGGCAGCTCTGGCTCTGGTGGGTTCGCAGAAGTCGACCACCATTGTAGCCGTTGCCATTCCGGTGGTGTCGTTCGGACTGCCTCTGCTTGAAACCCTGCTTTCGGTATTTCGGCGGTTCCTGAATGGGCAGCCGTTGTTTCGAGCGGACCGCGAACACATACATCACAAGCTGCTGGACCGGGGGTATTCTCAACGACAAGCGGTCATCCTCCTCTACGGCGTTTCCGCGCTGTTTGGGTTCTTGAGCCTGTTTCTGCTGGTTCCTGGGAATGCCACGGTTGGCCTGGTCCTTTTAGTGGTGGGTGTGGGCGTCTGGATAGGAGTACAACAGCTCGGGTATCACGAGATTCTCGAACTGAAGAGGTTTGCCTGGCGAACCGTGTCGCACAAACCGATCATGGCTAACAACCTTGCGATCCGGCGGGCGACTGAAAGGCTCTCGAAGGTTGAGACGTTTGTTGAGCTTTCGACCATCCTGCAGGACGCCTTCGAAATGAGTGATTTTGCCGGATTTGAGCTGAAAGTCAAAAAGCAGGATCGCTACGAGGGAACCCGAGAGCAGCAGCTCATCTGGCATAAGTCCGATGAGAACGCTCAAGTGGGCGAGCCTCTCAACGGAACCTGGACACTCTCCTTCGAGCTGATGGATGGACATAGTAATGGGAACGGCAATGGGCACGGGAACGGCAATGGGCATGGGAACCGCAATGGCAACGGTAACGGCAATGGGAGCGGGAGCATCGGATCGTTCAAGCTGTACCGCGAATGCAATGATCGACAGATCCTCGCGGACATCAATCTGCTGACTCTGGATTTTCGCGAAGCCCTGGGGTGTGCTCTCAATCGGGTGCTGATGCTGCGGGGCCCGCAATCACTGACCGCCAGCAGGGTTGGCCTGGCGACGAAGCTCGAAGGCACGCATAAGGATGAGTTCCTCGTCCCGGTTTAGTCCAGAGGTCAGAGGTCAGAGATCAGAGGTCAGAAGTCAGAGATCAGAAGTAAGAGATCAGAAGACGATAAGCAACGAGGGCTGACCTCTGATCTCTAGATTGAGGAAACTGTTGACTTTCAAGCCACTTGCCCATATTCTGGGGCCTAAGTAAGTCTTTGGGCGTGAGTTATGTTCCTCGCCTGGAGCGAATGGAGTTTAAGAAATGCGACTATCAGAAATAAATATGAAGGGATCAGTCAGTCTGCTGCTGTCATTGACCCTGGTTACGATGTTCTCGGCGACCTCGTTAGCCGCGCCGAGCGACCAGCAACCCAAAGCAGATACCGTACCCGGAGGCTCAGTGGCTCCGACCTTGACCGGAGCGCTCACCGGCTCACCGGTTCTCCCCGTCTTGACTGGACAGCTCACCGTCAAGAAGGGAAAGAAGGTTTCGGTTGACGGAAACAGTGCCGAGACTGGCGCCACCATTCTCAGTGGAAGTCGCATTGTGACCGGTAAGGATGAGGTCGCAATAGTCGACCTCGGAGACCTGGGGCGTATAGAAATTCGAGATAACACTACTGTCACCATCACATTCACGCCCGGTGATGTTCACATCAAGTCCGACTGCGACCGCACAAGGATCGAAGTGACTCGCGGCGAGGTGGATGTAAAACAGCCGACAGTCCAGGTCCTTCTTGCAGATAACAAGGGTACGGATAAGGAAAACAAAGAGACCTATGGCGGCTCAGTTGAGGCGACGACGGCCGGCGCCACCGATTTCATAGTTGACTGTGGAGGTAAACCTCCCGGACTCATACTGGCCGGCTGGTGGGGACTGGCTGGACTGGTGTCAGTCGGAGCGGCCATGGCCGTAGGCGTGGTCACGGGCGGCCCGTCCGGCCCGCCCAGGTTAAGCCCGGTGATCTAACACGAACTTCGAAATGCGAAATCGCATTTCGCATTTCTTCGACGGGCACCGGCGCCCAGGCGCACTCTCTGACCGATCCTTCAGAGTCGGGAGGATACTTGGCTAGCATCCTCTGCCCCACTTGCGAGAGTGGTCTCCACAGATCGCACAGTCACGGCATCAGTGAAAGGCTGGTGAAGGCTTTCACTGTGTATCGGCTCTACCGTTGCCATGATTGTGGATGGCGTGGCTGGCTCGCCAAGCAGACTCGCCCGCTGGAAACCAGGATTCGAATGACTGTTCTTTCGATCGTTCTTGTCATTCTCACGGCCCTCCTTATCACTCTGATTACTCTTAGAGTGCTGGTTTGATCGTATCCCTTCCTTTCGGTGGAGAACGGTGAAGATTGAGGACATGGGCCGCTGCCGGTCATGCCGGTCGAAGTTGTCTTGAAAAAGTCCTCTCGCTTTGCAAGAATGAAGGCTTCCGGCAACCAGGTTCCTTATCGCGCTGTTATTGGAGATCGAAGTTGATATCCAGGGTGAACAAGACAATATCGGTGACCCTCCTGTTGATGCTCGCGCCGCTGGCTCGCGCGCAAAGCACGGTGACGACTATAGTGCTTAGTCCCGACCAGATCGGGAAGGTAAAGACCTCGCAGGGGATATCGACCCGGATGACGTTCCCTGAACCGGTTTCTGAGATCATCTGCGGCGACCTCTACGATGCCGCGACCGGCAAAGGACTTTTTGTTGTGCAGAGCAGCGGGGATGAACGGCAGCGCGGCAACAGCGTCTACCTGAAACCAGTCGCGACCAAGGGAGTGAGTAATCTCTTCGTCACTACCGGAGAGAAGGGAAAGAGCACCACCTACAACTTTGACCTCGAGATCGTGCCGATGCCGCAGGCTCATCGGGTCGTCTACGTGTTCAATCCCGCCGGTCAGCCCGGTTCCGACCCGTCCGGGGCTGTAGCAGCAACACAGTCTGCCTCGAAGGGCGGGCCGAATGGGGGGGAGACAGCAAGGCCCGCGCCGGATCCGGAACAAAGTCGAAGCGAGATCGAGCAGCAAGCCCGCACCAAGGCGGACGAGACGCTGCGTCTGGCGCACCAACAGGCCGACCGCATAGTTGGCGAGGCGGAGGCGAGATCGCTCGAGATTGACCGCCAGGCGGCACAACGCGGGGAGCAGGAGATTCAACGCAAATTCGTACAAGCCCTCATGATGGGAATGCGCGAGATGAGGGTGAGCAATCCGCGCACGACGGTCAAGAAAGTGATCGTTCTACTCGATCCTCGGATCGTGACGATCGATGACAAGGCCTACCTCCGATACACGATTCAAAACACAGGCGATCAGATATTCTCGTTCAACGCGATTGCGCTGGAGAGGACCTCCGCAACCGAGACTCAACCAATAACTGTTGAAGTCCACCAGAGCAAAGCGGAGAATAAGCTGGATCCCGGCGAAGTAATGAACGGCGTGTTGGTTTTCGATCCGAAGGTGATTGCCCCCAAGGAAAAGATGAACCTCTTTTTGCGCGGGGAGGCGAACGCCGAACTCATACGCGTCAATATTCAATAAGTATGTACAAAACGATCAGCGCATTCTTCTTCCTGATTCTCGTCTTTGCTCCTGCAATTGCCCAGGAGCGACCGATGTCGCCGCCCGTGCGTCCGCCCATTCCCCTTTCGGATGCCGACCAGGCACGTGCCCGCGCCGAGTCATTGGATAGGGACAAGACAGTTTCGACAGCAGAGAAGACACCTTCGAGCACCCAGATCAAGATCCCGATCGCGTTGATGGGACATCACATCTCGTCGGGGAACGCGGCGCTCGACACACTTGTGCGCACCGCGGCCGCTCGCAACGGGCTCGACCCGTGCTTGATCCTATCGGTGATGCGAGCCGAGTCGGGATTCAATCGCTCCGCCGTGTCGGTGAAGGGGGCTTCGGGACTGATGCAGTTGATGCCCGAGACCGCTGCTCGTTTTGGAGTCAGAAACATCTTTGACCCGGAAGAGAACGTGATGGCCGGCGCGAGATATTTACGCTTCCTGTTGGATCGATTCAGGGGAGATGTGCGGTTGGCGCTCGCCGGATATAACGCAGGGGAAGGCGCGGTCGAGTTATATGGCCTGCGAATCCCGCCCTTCCAGGAGACCCAGAATTACGTGCGGACGATCTATACGCGCTACACCGGCATCCATTTAGGCCCACCTTCAATAGCAACGCCAACCGTGACGGCATCAGCAGCGGTTGGAGATCCCAAAGAGAAGAATCCCACCTACAATCAGGTCATCAAGCTGACCTCTTCCAACGGCGGCGCAGGCCGGTAAGACAGAGATCAGAAGTCAGAAGTCATACGTCAGCGGTTCTGACCTCTGACTTCTGACCTCTGACTTCTGACCTCTGACCTCTGACTTCTGACCTCTGACCCTGCTAGGCGCTGCCGCCTTTCGCCAGGGAACGATAATTGTGAATCTGTTTCCAGTGATGCTGATCATGTTCGATGAGCATGCTCAGCATTCGCGCAGTCGACCTCTCGGGCGCCCAGACCTCATCGGAATCCGGAAGGGCACTCACGATCTCCAGAAGCCGAACGCGTGCGTTTTGCAACTCACCGCGAATCTCCTGAGGTGAGCGATCTTTCCGCTTCTCTGCCTCGACTCCATTCCAGGCATCAAAGTCGGTGATGTTTCCGATCGTCGGCCGTTCCCCTCGCGCTTTCTGCTCAAAGGCATTTATCACCTCGCCTTCCCACGCTGCCAGATGCCCGAGTGTGTCCTTGTAAGACCACTTCCCCTCCGCCATCGGACGGCATAGCTCGTCATCGGTTATCCCCTCAATCGCCTTCAGAACATTCACCCGATGCTCATTCAGTTTTTCAACGTATTCGTGCTTTGTCATGAATTTGCCCTTCTATCCGAGTGAGAAATGCGAAATTCGAAATGCGAAATTGAACTCCGAAATCTAAATTTCGCACTTCGCATTTCGCATTTCGCATTTATTTCTTGGCTCCCATCAAGGCAGCCATAGTCTTGAGCGTCTCAATCAGCCGTTCCGCCTGTGGCTTCAACAGCCCTGCGTCAATCTTCTTAGTCCCGGCCGGAACATCGAACATTGCGGCATCAGGGTTCAGTCGAATGTTCATCGCGTCGATCACCACCCGACCGGCGACCCCGTTTAGATTCTTCAGGCCCGCCTCGATACGAACCGGCACGCCACTCCCTTCATCAATGTAGACCAGATCGTCGGTCTGCCCGCCTCCACTCTGGGCTTGAGCATCGCCGGATCCGGGCAGTTTGTACTTGATGGTCATCGCCCCGTTGATGGATTCCTTGCCCAGTTTTTCAGCCCTGGTCTTACCGAGCTTCTCAAGCATTGCAGTCGGCGTCAGAACATCTCCCCCGCTGAAGGTCAGGCTGCCGGGGAGCAGTTCCGTGTACTGCTTGCGTTCGGGCAGCATCATATACTTCAGCCCCGCCTTCTCCAGGTATACAACCTCGCCGATGCCGGATAACTGGAGCCTCCAGCGCCGGTCGCCTCTCATCTTAGCTACCTCGACTTGCAGTGGCTGTTGACCTTCCTGGGTAATCGTCATTGTTGCGCTGTAGGGATCGGGCTCTTTCGGAAAGACGCGTGGAGCGGCAGTGGAACTATTCGCATTGGCTCCGCTACGGTTCGAATTCGCAATTGAATTGTCATTGCCGCTTTTTGAGTCCGAACACCCTGGCAGGATGAGACCGGCGGCCACCACAAGCGCGATTGAGAGCAAGCTCTTCCGCTGAAGCCGGAGCGGTACATTCGCTTGCTCTAACTTAGCGATGTGTCTACATGGGTGAACCATTCACTCCCTTTCGTCTGGCGATGCACAAGCAAGGATTATCAGGAAATGGAGGATAGATGTCCACCCAGTGGCCAGGGAAGAAGAGAAGAAGGGGAGAAGGGAAGAAGGGGAGAGTGGGAGAGTGGGAGAGTGGGCGAATCTCACCTTCTCCCTTTCCCCCTTTCTCCCTTTCTTCCCTTCCGGCCCCTGAATGGGGACCTTGACATGAGCGAGATTCGTATTAGAATGCGTTGCGTAAGTTCGCTTTCCTTTTTAGGGGCCGCTTTTCTTAGGCGGTGTGCTCGAGGGGATTGGTCAGAAAGATTAAGATAAAGGACTTCGGTTCAACATAAGCGATCAAGCAGGTCGCGCCAGTCGTTTTATTCCTTCCTCACAATTCAGCAGGCTAGAGGCGATCCTGCTCACCAGGAGGGTATATTAATGCGTCTTGAGACATCCCGCCTCGAGTTGATTGCCGCGACAGCGGATCTTGCGCAAGCCGAGTCGCAGGATCGAGAGCTCCTGATGTCGCTCCTGGGCGTGTTCCTGCCTGAGGGTTGGCCTCCGCCTTTGACCGAGGATCGGGTCGAGTTCAATGCGAAACGGCTGGAGCAACATCCGCACGAGGCGGGCTGGTGGTTCTGGTACATCGTTTCGCGCGAGTCCAGTCAGCACGTCGCAGTTGGGGTCGCCTCCTTCAAAGGTCCTCCGAGCGAGACAGGGACGGTCGAGGTCGGTTGTTCAGTTCTCGAGCCATTTCAAGGACGAGGCTACGCCACAGAGGCGGTCGCTGCTCTGGTCTCCTGGGCGTTCACCCATTCACAAGTGACCACCGTTCTCGCGGAGAGCTATCCCGACCTCAAGGCTTCAATCCGAGTCCTGGAAAAGAATGGATTTCAGAAGATCGGGCCTGGCAGTGAGCCGGGCGTCATTCGTTTTTCACTACGTCGAAGCACCGGGTAGGGTAGAAGGGGAGAGTGGGAGAATGGGAGAGTGGGAGAATGGGGGTGTGAGTGTACGGCAGTAGAGGACCTTCTCCCCTTCTCCCCTTCTCCCTTTCTCCCCTTCTCCTTTTCTCCCACTCTCCCACTCCCCCACTCTCTCAAAAGTATTGCTCTATCCTCGTTTTGCAGTATCCTTGACCTTGGCCACTTTGAATCAGACTGCGGCGTGTCGGACGCAATTCTGATTCGCGAATGCCCCTCCAACGTCACTTCCATCCGAGCGGTCACACCTTTGTGACTCATGGCTCCCCATTCGAGGTATGAGTATGGCGCGAACTGTTTATTCGAGTGTGAGAGAGAAGTCCATCGCCGTCCTGGCGCTGATCGTTTCCGTTGGCTTGCTCGCAGGCGCATCCGCGCGCCCGACGAAGGCCGCGAGGAGCAGGGCTATCCCTGAGTTTCATTCGGCGGCGTCTAAGGCCAACGTGCTCTATCAAAGTGACGACGGGATCGGTTGCCGGAATGCGACGTCGGAAGAGGTTGAAACACTGGCGGCGGCAAGGGCCAGTCAGACCCTCTCGGTTATCTCTCCGGTGAGGACTCACGACCAGAACGGACTCTCTATTATTCTTCGCTCAACTGCTCAACTCGACAGCGTTCCTGAAGCGAGGGCCGCGTTTACCAGAATCGCCGCGCTCTGGCAGTCGGTGATCAGCACGCCTATCACCGTCGTGATCGATGTGGACTTCGGACCGACCTGGTTCGGCCAGGCCTATCCGCAGGGCATCGCCGGCCTGACCAATCCACAGCTGCTGGTTGGTACGCCGATCTACCCCTACATGCAGCAGCACCTGATCGATGGCGCCTCCAGTGCCGAGGAGCGGGCGCTCTACTACTCGCTGCCGCAGATATTTATCACGACCGACCTGGGCGACACAGACACGGTAGTCGGACCCTCGTCATTGTTTCGCGCGCTCGACTTCATCGCTCCCATAGCGGTTCCTGCCCTCGAGCCGGGGATTTGGGGACCTCCGCCGGCCATTGGATTCAACTCGAGTGTCGCTTACGACTTCGACCCGACTGATGGAGTTGACGCCGGTAAAGAGGATTTTGAAGCTGCGGTATCCCACGAGATCGGACACGTGCTTGGGTTTGTCTCTTACACAGGCCTGATCGAGCTGGATTCATCTCAGGAGATTGCACTCTCGGTGTGGGACCTGTTCAGAATGCGCCCCGGTTCTCCGTTCTCAACTGGGGACCGAATACTCTCCTCGGGCGGCTCGCAGGTCTACTTCGCCGGCGGTGCGTCGTACCCGCTGTCAACCGGCCGGCCCGATGGCACGGGTGGAGACGGGCAGCCGGCCAGCCACTGGAAGGATGATAAGTTCTCGGGAGATCGCATCGGGATAATGGACCCGACAATACCGCAAGGGAAGCGGCAGACCATAACGTTAAAGGACCTCGCAGCGCTCGATAAATTCGGCTACACGATCAGGCCGTTCGGCAACACCAGGCCCGTCATCAGCGGCCTGACGGCGGATATCAGGGGCGATGTTCTCTCGGTGAGAGCAACGCTGACGGATATCGATGGAGATCCGTCGCTGGTACAGGTCGGCCTGATAGATGAAGACAACCAGCTTGTAAGCCAGCTCGCACCTACCGCGGAAGACTTCGGAATCGCAACCAAGACCCTTTTTGCCAGAGACTATCCCGGCATCAGCAGCGTTCCATCCGTGATGAGGGTCAGTCTGGTGGTGGCCGACACTCGCGGAAACCTGAGCGCGGCCGCATTCGCCGATGTTGCTGAGGGAGACCCCGGCGGCCCGAGATTGTCCACAGCTTCATACAATAAAGGGAGGCTGAACATCAAAGGCAAGAAGTTCGGGGGACAACCTCAGATCGAGATCAACGGACAGATCGTCGCGCCGGCCAGCGGGGTCAGTATTGGCGGCTCGAATAAGAAGCTGATAGTCGAAGCCGATGGCGCTTTGTTGAATCTCCGCG
>DASYSA010000195.1:0-6333 GCA_036003885.1 Blastocatellia bacterium
CGTTGGTGATACAGTCAATTAGAGCCCAAATCCAAAAGATGAAGGATGCCAATCCGAGTGCAATGAAGAAGAAAAAGAAGAGGCCAAAGACTTCGAACATGTTCTTCCTCCTCGTGCGGGACCTCGAGCTGCCTGGCCGGCTCGTCTCGCAATACAGCGACCGCGTCCAGCGCTATCTTAAGATAACGTCCCTCTTAACTCTTTCCGGCATCGCGTAGCCGCGTGCGAAATCGGCGGACCTTAGCAACGTTCCCGCAATCTTGCATGGTGCACCACTGGCGACTCCGGTTCCGGCTGCTGTCCTCGAATAACCAGCCGCAATCTTCGCCGCCACACGCGTGCAAGCGTGTCAGATCTCCCCTGGTCAACAACTCGGCAGCCGAGCGGGCCACCGGCCAGAGCATTCGATCCAGATCACTTGTCGCGCTGGCCCATTCCCAAACAAAGCCATCAGACGCAGCAGTCAGTCTCTCATGACAGCGGGCTATGGCGATCTCTCGATTCAAGAGATCGATGTCAGACGCCTGCGGCTGTCTCTTGCCCATGATCGCCCTGCAAATACGGTAGCCTGCTTCCCGCAGGGCGATGGCTCGTTCGAGTACCGTCGCTGCCTCATTCCCGCGCCGCCCTGCCTCACGAATCAGCGGCTGTAGGTCCGCCTCCCTGATCAAGTCCGTGTGACGACCCCAGGCCAGCAGATCGAGATAGTCGTTGAGCTTATCTCCCAATATGACCACCGCCTCCGAATGGGCTCTCCGTTGCGATGGGTCTGGTCGACGTCCACCAGCCGTATTGATGAAGTCCAAAAACAGGCGCCCGCCTACGAGCTTCATCGTCGCGGCAGGTCTTTCGCTAAGGTCCATAGTCTTCTCGGCTCAAGTGAGCAGCAACCAAGCTGTGAGGTTAATTCGTGAGCACCGGCTCGTCAAAGGAAAAAGGAAATGCGAAATTCCTCTGGGTACGCACGCTTCCAGCGTGCGGCCTTCCACAAGCTTGCAGGCTGGAAGCCTGCGTACCCAGGAGGAATTTCGCATTTCGCATTTCCCTTCGCCGCGTTACGATGCCTCTCTTAGCCCGTCACTCTCTGTAAGGAGGCCCTCGTGCCAGTCGTTTCTATACCCGAGTCTCCGTTGGTCCCTGGGGTTAGCCCCGTTTCGATTCACTACCGCTCCAACGGCGACGGTCTCCCCCTGCTCTTTTTGCACGGCGGATGGGGTTACGAGATTTATCCCTTCGGTCGCCAAATCAGCGGGATCGGCGGTCGCTTTCGCATTCTCATTCCAGATCGATCAGGCTATGGCGGCTCGATGAGGATCGATGAACTGCCGACTGACTTTCACCAGCTCGCCGCCGTCGAGATGAGGAGCTTCCTCGATGAGTTGAAGATCGACCGCCCCATCTTATGGGGTCACAGCGACGGCGCTGTAATAGCCATAATGATGGCACTGAATGAGCCCGACAGATTTCCGGGCCTCATTCTCGAGGCGTTTCACTACTATCGCGTAAAGGAAGGATCGCGCGCATTCTTTGAAGAAATGGCGGAGGATCCGGATCGTCTGGGCGAGCGAGTCTGCACCACGCTTTCGCGCGAACACGGTGAAGACTACTGGAAACAGCTCATTCTCCTCAACGGCAAGGCCTGGCTCGGTATCAATCACGAGAGCAAACACCCGAAAGACGATCTCTATGGCGGACAACTTTCAGAGGTGAAGCCGCCAACAATCTTCATTCACGGAAGCCGTGACCCCCGAACCGAGCCTGATGAACTCGCAGCGGTCGCTGCAGCATTGCCGAGTGCAACCATTCACATGGTAGAGAATGGAGGCCACAGCCCTCACAGTGAAAAAGCGGCATCCGACGAGACCACACGTGCCGCCGCAACGTTTCTCGAACGGGAAGTGCTGAGTCCTGAGTCCTGAGTTCTGAGTTCTGAGTTCTGAATTCTGAGTTCGGTTGTCTCAGACTCCCATTCAGAACCAGTACTCAGAACTCAGCCCTCATTATTCTATCCTGGCTACTCCGTTACCGGGTTTGCTGAATCTGACGAAGACCTCGGGGTCGTGGCCGGGTACCACCAGTCGGAGAGCCGACGCCAAACTCTTCATTCGATCTTGCGCTCTCAGATTTGAGCCAGCATCGAGTGTCTGCGCTATTGGAGCGTGTTTGTCGAGGTTTTCGTAAAGGTAGCAGTTGTCCGATGCGATGACCACCGTGCCCGCCTTCGTATTCACGCCGGCATACTGCGATGCGAATGTATGCCGGCCGCCGGTGTACAACCTCACGCCGGGAATCGGCTCTGAATCGTCCCCGTTAACAAAACCGACATTCCCCTCGATATTTCGCCTGACCAGGGCTGTCACGTCGTCGGCGTCGATCCCGCCGTGAGTGGACGGAGACTGCCAGGCCTCGCCCGTGTAGTAGTCATATTCATCCTTCTGAATCCAGATCCTCGCTTTGGGGAAAAGCGTGATGCCCCCCGCGTGGTCCCAGTGCATATGGGTGATGATCACGTCCGTTACCTGGTCTGCGGTGATTCCCGCCCTGGCAACAGCCTCTGAAGGCTTGATGAAGTCTTTCACTTTGAATTGCTTCTGATACTTCTCCTGAAAGAAGCCCGAATCCACAAGAATATTTCTGCCCTCAGGTCCTTTGAGCAGCCACACCATCATTTGAATGTCCATCTTGCGAGAGCGGTCCGCGCCCGCGACCAGTCCCGCGACCGAGAAGTCGGGAATCACACCGTAGCTGACTGCAAAGACCTCGTAGACCGGCTTGTCGCGCATCTGCCGACCCAGACTCACCCAGCATAACGACAGAGAACCGGTGAGTATTAGTACACGCACAATCGTTCGCGACATAAGGCCTCCTGCCGTACATCTATCACGTTCATTCGCGTGATTCGCGGATCGCTGCGATATCAACCACTGTGTTGTAGTCCGGTATTCCGCACTCGGGATCGCTCACGCCGCGTTCAATCAGCACATTGCCTTCCGGCCAATGCACCTGCACGTTGCCGGCACAGATCGGAGCGATTCGACACCGTCCCTTCAATGAGCCAATCGAGCTCGTGAGTGTTACGCCGTCACCATCGACCAGTCCCAATCGTTTCGCATCCGATTCGTTCATCAAGACGTCTTCCCGGCGCGCCCCTGTAAGCGGATCAATCGCCCTGTGCACCATGCTGTTGAATTGTTTGCCGCGTCGGGTAGAGAGTCTGAACTTGCCGTCGATGCGCTCTTCGCCAAACTCGTCAATCCGGATCTCCGAGAACCTCGCGCGGCCATCTTCCGTTCCAAAGAACGGCATGGGGGTCCCGTCTGGTCCGGGTTGCTCACATAAGCGCGGGCCGCCCCACTGCACTTGATCTCCTGTCCGGTTCAGGTTCTGTATTCCTTCATAGGCCGGCACCGCTCGCGCGATCTCATTGCGAATCGCCCCGGCGTCCGCGAAGTGAATGAGGTTCGCAAGCCCGGGCCGCGCGCGTTCGGCGATCAGCATTGGGATCTCCCATTCGGCTCTCGCTTCGCCGATTCGCCTTCCTGGAATCTCGGGACTAAAAAGGATGCGTCGCTCAGTTGAGGTCTCAGTTCCCCCGCCGCGCTGCTCGTAACGAGTCTGAGCCGGCAGCAGCACGACCGTATCGCGCGGAGCGACCATCATCTGCGGGCTGAGCACTATGTCCTGATGAACTCGAAAAGGAATTCGCTCCACCGCTTCGCGAACGTAGTCGGGCTCGGGAAGAGTTTCAAGAAAGTTCCCCCCGACCTGGTAGAAGATGTCGATGTTTTCGTCGTGAGCCGCATCGATCATCTCAACCGCGTTTAGTCCGCGCCAATCGGGAACATCAAATCCCCACAGCTTCCCCAGGCGCGCCGCGCCTTCGGGCCCGACTGACACTCCGCCGGGAAGCTGATTAGGTACTGCTCCGACTTCAGCGCCGCCTTGCACTCCCGAGTGTCCCCGGATTGCCATCAGTCCGCACTTCTCTCGGCCGATGAACCCTCGCGCGAGCGCCAGGTCGGCAATCGCGCGCACGTTGGCGACACCATCCCTGTGTTGCGTGATGCCCATCGACCAGACGAAGACAGCCGAACGCGCTTCGGCTGCCATTCGCGCAAAGCCCAGCATATCATCGCGGCCGGCCCCGGAGGCGGCCTCCAGGAAATCCCAGGAACAGGCCGTCAGAGCCGATTTCAGGGACTCGAATCCGGAGGTGTAACCGGCAATGAACTCGCCGTCGGTCCAGCCTTGTTCGATCAGGTGTTTGATGACCCCCGCGATGAAGCTGCGGTCGCCGCCGGTGTTCACCTGAAAGAACGCATCGGCGATCTTAGTGCCGAACAAGGCGCTTTCGGCGACGGAAGGAACCCAGTATCGTTCGAGCCCGGGCTCGCGATACGGATTGACTACAGCGACTCGAGTGCCGAGCTTCTTAGCGTGATAGATGTACTTCAGGGTGACCGGCTGGTTGTTGGGGGTGTTGCTGCCAAAAAAGACCAACAGGTCACTGCCGAGCCAATCGGTGTAAGAGCAGGTCGAGGCGGCGACTCCGAGCGATTGCTTGAGGGCTACTGTCGAAGGCGCGTGACAGATGCGCGATGAGTTGTCGATGTTGTTCGTGCCGAGAAAACGCGCCGCCTTCTGGGCGACGTAGTAAGTCTCGTTTGTCAGCCCGCGCGAGGTGAGGTAGAACGCCATTCGATGAGGATTGGCTTTTGAAAGGCCGGCGGCGATCAACTCGACTGCATGGTCCCAGGCCACTCGCGTAAAGCCGCGTTCTCCTTTGCGGCGGACCATCGGATATGGCAGGCGTCCAAGCTCGCGAAGCTCTGAGGCGGTCATCCGGCTCAATGCATCTGCATCCTCGAGTTGCTTCACGTCGAGCGCGGGCATGGTGTTGAGGCGCAGCAGGTCGAGTCGGACCATGCACAGGTGCACTCCATCCATCGTGAAGTCGTGAACGCCGCTTGTTCCCAGCGCGCAACCGTCACAGACTCCGCGAGTAAGGATGCGCCAGCTGAAGGGCAGCTCGCTCCGATTTCGCCAGATAGTCCGGGCGATTTCGAAGTAGTGGTTCGGCTTCATGTGGCCGATCCCGTTCGGCGCCAGACTCACCCAGCTCTCTCTATCCCAACCCTTCTTAGTCATTTGTGATCCAAGTGGATTCTTTGCGAAGTCGCGTCAACGGTCAAGCGCATCCGTGATGCGTGATGCGTGATCTGTTAGGGATCACGCATCACGGATCACGCCTCACGAGTCACGCATCAAGCATCACCCTCGGATTCAACAGCTCGTGCAAGGATGTAGAACACTGACCGGTTGCCGTCGCCCTTGAGTCGGCTGGCCCACGACGTTTCGAGCTTAGTCCACTCGGCAGGCGGCAGCATACCTCGTTTCACCACTTCAAACCCGCCTTTCTTATATCTGGGTGTGAGAGTTGAATCTATGTACGCAATCGAAAAGGGCGCGAGCCCGAGGCGCAGCACCTCGGCGCGATCCCGGTCGGGATCAAGACCGATGATCACTGTCAACATTCCCCCGGGCGAACAAACACGCCGGAGTGATTGTAGCGAGGCTAAGTCTCCCTCGGCTACGATCCTCAGCAGGCTGCCCCAGGGAAAGTGGACGTGCAGTTCGCCGGCGATGCCGTTCAATTCAAGCGGCAAGTCCTCGATTGCCGCCTGAACGAAGAGGGCGTTAGGCCGGCCTCCCTTCGACTGCTTCCGGTAGATCTTCTCGGATATCTTCTCGAGCGGACGCGCGCTTGCATCCACCCCGATGTAGAACTTTTCGGGGTAGCGTCGCGCGGATTGGTACACGTAGAGACCGTCGCCGGTCCCGATGTCGATTACCACCCCTCCCCGGTAGGGAGTGATGAGATCGCGGAACTCGGGCTGGTCAAGTTATCAAATAGTTCGGCCACGGATTCGTTTCAACATGGAGCCTCCTGGGTACGCACGCTTCCAGCGTGCTCAACGAGATCACTATACCGATGATGATATCCCACGGCAACGGCCGAAACGGGCGGCCTTCCCTGCCGACGTGAGTCGAAAACCATCACTCGTCCGCGGCGGCACGGAGGGGCCCGCCCGTAAAGGTTATCTTCAGCGCTTTGCCGCCAGGCTCTTTTTCAAGACATCCATGATATCGACCACGTTGCCTTTCTTGCTTTCTGCTTCGTTCGTCTCCACTACATCCTTGCCACGCGAATGCTTCTTCACCAGTTTCAGAAGCGCCTGCTTCTCAGCGTCCTGCACCTCCTTCGATAAGAGTCGCTTCTCTGTGCGTCTGTCTATAATCCTCTCGAATCCGCGTACCGCTGTCTTCGTTAAT
>DASYSA010000196.1:0-5381 GCA_036003885.1 Blastocatellia bacterium
AAAGTCGACCGGTTGCCAGCGCAGGGCCCCATCGGCGTCGCGGTCGGCGTTGCCATGTCGGAATGGCTCTCCGAAACAGGCCAATCCGGCAGCATCGTTCGTCGAGTCGCCTCGAGTCCAACGTACCGATTCCTTCCGCAATCCTGAATCGCGAAATGCCAGAAAACCCAAGGGCCGGGCACATCGCCGATTCAATCTGTTGAACCCCGAGCACCGAGGCGCATCCTGGTCAACGCCTTCCTCTGCCGGACAGTGGGACCATGCCAAGCATATGACCAGGCCCGTATAGGTCGCTGGGCCTATAAGTCGGGATCGATATGGGGCGCCTTGAACTAAAATTGAATTTTCAGAATTTTCCGAGGTAATTGACTGGCCAATCTCTGCTCATTTTTTCTCAGTTGGTGGCTTTGCAGGTTCGAGACGCCTCACGAGGCGTGAAACCTTCGCAATACGATTCAGGAGCCGCCCTATGGTGACTTTCTGGCGCCGATCACGGAGACACCGCCGGTACATTTCCAAGATGTGCGCCGCATCTGTGAGGGAGTGAAGGGTGCGGACCAGCGGGTGCGCGGTTTCCTCACGTGCCGTGCTCAGGCGCGGAACCTGGTACCGATTTGCGAGGTATGCGCGCGCCTCGTTGTATTGCCGCTGGAGGTCGACCTGACTGACGAGTGTGTATCGCAGCGTCATCTCGATCTTGGTATGACCGAGGAGTTCTTTAACCGCGGGCAGGCTTGCACCGCCGCGAAGGATTTCTGTGGCGTACGTATGCCTCAGCTGGTGAGGGGTGACGTGTGAAACGGAACAGTGAGCTCGTCGAGTCGCCTTCCTGAGCGCGTTGTTCATCGTGCGCCAGCAAGGGCGACAGCCGTTTTTATGTAAGAGCAGGAATGGAGACGACGCCTGTATGGTTGCCGGTGCTCGCTTGCGAAGCGCGAGAAGGGTTTCTACGAGCTGTCGGGCCTGTTCATCCAGTGGAACCAATCTCTCGGTGTGCAACTTACCGAGAGGAACGCGGATCGCCCACTGGTTATTGCCGAGATCGTGAAGGCAATCGACGGCGAGATTCAGGCACTCGCCAATTCTCATGCCCGTAGCGCGCATGAGAAGGAGAGCAGTAGATTCGACAGTGCCCCTCTTGCGGAGCTGGTCGCAGATGCGAAGGTCATCCTCGGGCGAGAGGGGTCGGGGAAGGTACTTATCCTGGCGCGGCAAATCCCGGCGGACGATGAGATCGTATCTTAAATCGTGTCCTTCGTCGGCGAGATCGCGAAGACAGCGACGCAGATCGAAGATCTGGTGTCGGCGCGTGCAACTGCGCAATTGGCTCAGACTGACAAGCCACCCGAGGATATGCGGGTTACGCTGCAGTTGTGAAAGCGTGCGGACCTCAGGGTAGTGTTTGTTAAGAAACTCAACGAAGCCGCGCAAAGTGATTCGATACTGGCCGACAGTCCCGGGTCTGCGGGTCACAGCCAGACTTCGGAGATACGACTCGAAGACCTGCTCGATGATTTCCGGTTCACTCATGCGAAAGCGCACCTCTGAGCTGGGATAGATCCTGGGATCGTTTTTCGAGGGCGCGGTGGTATTCGCGCCAGACATCCTGAGGGGACAGTTGTACGTAGATCATGGTTGTATGGATCTGAGAGTGCCCCATGAGGCGCATCAGGGCGGGCACGGAAACGCCGGCGCGGATCATGTCGGTGCCGAATGTATGGCGGAACCGATGAGGCCGGGCATTGAGGATTTGAGAAGTGCGCCGATGGTGACGAAACAGGGAGCGCAGGCCGGCAGGAGTCATTGGTCTGCCCCGCTGCCGTCCCTTGAGGGATAGGAACAGGAAAGGGACGCGAGATCTCGGCCGTTCAAATTCGAGGTAGCGCGTGAGAACCTGGATGATGTCGTCTGCCAGCGGCAGGACTCGTTGCCTGTTGCCTTTGCCATGGACGAAGATCTGGGCCTCGGAAAGTCGCAGGTCCTCGACCTGGAGTTGGATGGTTTCATAGGAGCGCAGACCGTTGAAAAGCATCAGTCCGATGACGCTGAAGTCGCGGTAGGTGCGGAAGCTGGACCAGAAGCGTGAGACTTCATCGACACGTAACGGGATGACGATCTGCCGCGGTTGCCTCAGTCGCAGGCCGACGGTGGCTCGACTGGGCCGTCCAAAACTCAGCGGGATTCGTGCGTTAACACTGGCGCGGGTCCGGGGGATCTCCTTCAGGAAGTAAAAGCGGTAGACCGCCCGAAGTACAACCAGACGATGATTGATCGTAGGAGCGGAAGGCTTCCGTTCGCGCTCGAGCTGATACCGGACGTAATCGAGTAGACGGGACTCATCGAGGGAGGACAGAAGCCGGCGCGAGCGGCGCGGCCACCACCGGACGAAGTTCAACAGGTCATAACCATAGGCACGAAGGGAACGCAGAGAGAGACCGCGTACATGTTGGGCATCAAGAAAATCGTTGATCCATCGGACCGGCCGGTCGTTGGCATCGAGAACGCGGTAAGGAGACACGCTTGCCGTCGCGGATCGGTCGTGGACGAGACGGAAGGATGGAGTCAGACTCATCGCGCTTCCTCCAGACATCGTGCGAAGTCGGCTGGGCTGGCGCCGGATACGAAGAAGCTGTTGGGATCGTGTCCGTCCGGAAGCCGCACGATGCGGGACTGCAAGCCGGCATTGCGGAGCTGCGCGGCCAGTTTCGAAGCGGCGCGCTGGCCGGCAGCATTCGCGTCTGAATCGAAGGCAATGAAGACTTGCCTGCCGGGATCGTCACAGAGTTGGGTGAACTGATCGGCAGTGAGGTGGCATCCGAGAGCGCTGGTGGTATTGCGAAAGCCGGCCTGCCACAGGACGGCAAGATCGAAAAGGCCTTCTACGAGGATAACGGAGGGAGCGCCCTGAAGCGTTTCCCACGCGACCAGGCCGCCTTTGGCGCGCGGGAGGAACCGATGCGGCGGCGACTCGCTGATGCTGCGCCCATAGAGATTGACGATGCGGCCCTGGTTGAGGCAGGGGAATATGATGCGGCGGAAGAAGCTGTCACGCCCTTGAGGATTGATCAAGCCGAGGGTGGCGAGTCGATCAAACCGGTGGCCGCAGACAGATAGCAAATGCTCTCGCAAGCTGCAACCAGGGGCATACCCAAGGCCCAGCTGACGGTAAAGTTCCGGATCCTGGAGTCCTCGATGATGAAGGTAGTCCAGCGCCTCGGGGTGACGATTCAACTGATATTGATAGAAGGCGACCGTATCATGGAGCAGGTCGTCGTCACTGGCCTTCTGGGCCCATTCCTTTTCCAGGTGAGCGACGCTATCACGGAAGGACAGGTTGAAGTAGACCTGCACGAATCGAATCAAATCACCGCCGTAACCGCAGCCATGACAATAGAACAGATTCTTCGCGGCATTCACATGGAATGAAGGGCGTGTTTCCGTGTGTAGCAGGCACAATCCGACATATTCCTGTCCGGAACCCACGCGACGGGCGGTCCAGTTGAAGCGCTTCAGGTAGTCCAGGAGAGGGAGATCGCGCTTCAGTTTTTCAATGTCCTTGCAGTTCCACATCGCAACTCGTCGGCGATCACTACGGCATTGCTGTTAGTGGAGTGCCTGCTCGGCCGCAGATGATGCAGGCGAAGAGGCCGGGAGAACGACTGGTAATCGCGGACGTTGTTGCGGCACGAAGCAGGGCTGTTTCGCCGTCTCCTGGCTTCCAGGGGATCATGGTGGCATCGGCGTCGGGAATTTTGGAACCCTGATACGTCACGCTTTTCGCGGCCTGGCGGCAGCGATAGGCACGCTGATGGTCACGGTGGTCGAGCCTTCCTGCGGGGCTTTGCTGGTGACGTCGGTTGGCTTCGCGGAGTTGGCGGCGGCGTGCCAGGTCGCGACACGACCGGCTGCAGTAACACTGCCCCCGATCACAATGGCGGCAGATATAGAAGATCTTCCCGCATTCCGTGGCATGGCAGGATCGTCGACGGAGAACGAGTTCCAAGGGACCAGCCGTCTCCTCCCGAAGGCGGGACTCGACAACGGCCCCCATGCCGTGGCAGGCTAAGAAGGTCTCTGATTATGGGAGCTTTACCGAGCTCTCGGGACTGGACCCTGATCGTTCGACCGGTCGGGGTCTCTTCTTTTAACGCCTTCGCACCCCACGCTATCACCGTCTCAACCTCAACAGAATCCGCGCGGCAGAAAAACAGCCAGAATTACAGCAACTGGAAGAAAGCACAGAATATCGACTGAAGAGAGAGCAGTCTTACGACTGTCCGCCTGAAGAAAAAACGACCGATTGGCCGGTTAACGGGTAAGTTTTTGGCCCTTTTGGGACTCTCTATAGTAGGGGGTGAATTTGCCGCTCAGTCGATCGCTGGAACAATGCGGTCTCAAACCACCGGAGCACCCCACGCCAGGATGACGCCATTCTGGCACCGTCCGCCAGGAATGAATTCATAGAATGCGGCAAGGAACGCCACGGAACGATATAGGGGGTAGCGGAAATGGACAAAGAGAGAATTATTCTTCCCGATGCCGAGGATATTGCGCCAGAGGAGATCGCACCCATGATGGCTCATCTCGCCGCCATGCAGAGTCTGCTCGCAATGCGGTTGATCGAGAGGAAGGAAGATGGCGATGCCGGCGGGGGCGGCGACCATCTGCTAGACATCGCCCAGGCGGCCCAGAAGCTGAAGACCTCGAAAGACTGGCTCTATCGCAACAAGCACCTTCCATTTGTCGTGCGGATCGGCCGTCAGGTAAGATTCAGTGAACGCGGGATCGACCTCTACATCCGCCAGCGCGCGGGAAGATAATCCGGAGGCTTCAATGTGGGGAATGGGAAGCATTTACAGTCGTAAGGGTACCAAGATCTTATGGTGCAAATATTCTATACGCGGGAAAGTGGAACGCGAAAGCACCAAGACGTCAGACCCGGCCAAGGCCCGGCGCTATCTCAGGCGTCGCATGGACGAGGTGGGCGCCGACAGGATAGGCATCAAGAGATTCGTCGGCCCAATGGCCGAAAGAATCACGGTTGGCGAGCTCTTCGACAACCTCGAGAATAACTATACGATCCGTCACAAGCTGACGCCCCAGATCCGGTCCAAGCTCAAACCGCTGAGGGCTGCCTTCGGCACGATGTCGGCGTTGCGGCTCAGCGACTCCGTTGTCCAGGACTACATTCGCATCCGTCAGCAAGGAGTCCCTGCCAACAAGATCAATCTCTCGCGCCTCGAGCTCTCGCTGCGTGATTTCGGCCCCATCGCCGACGCCACGATAAACCGTGAAACTCAGCTCCTCAAGCAAGCATTCAAGCTCAAAAAGAAGGTGGTAGGCGAGGGGCCGGACATTCTAAAGCTGCCCGAAGACAACGT
>DASYSA010000197.1:0-5678 GCA_036003885.1 Blastocatellia bacterium
GGAACCGTTAATCGGCACGTCGAAGACCACCCGCATCACCGTCAATACTGTGCACGTTTCAAAGAAGCCGATCAGACCGTATGGCACCAGCTTGCCCAGCATGAGCCCAAAGGGTCTGATCGGACTTACCAGCAGTTGGTCGAGCGTCCCCTGCTCTCGCTCGCGCACTATTGAAAATGCCGTCAGCAGCGTGGTGACCACCTGAAGGATGATTGCCACCAGCCCCGGCACCATGAAGTTCGCTGACCTCGAGTCGGGATTGAAGAGGACCTTAGGACGGACGTCGATGGGAAACTCGACGCCTGTCCGACCGAATCGTGTTGATAGCCGATCAATGGATTCCCGAAGCCCAACTGAGGTGGAAATCGTCAGGCTCTGCGTTGCAATGCTGGAATCGGACCCGTCTATCAGAACAAGCACCGAAGCCTGCCGCCCCCCTGCAAGTCGATCCGAGTAGTCGGACGGTATCTTGATCCCGACCTTTACTCTGCCCGCGACGATAGCCTCGTTCAGTTCTTCGTCAGAATTGACGTATTGAGAGACGCGAAAGTAGTCGGTATTCTCGAACGCGGCGATCAACTCGCGAGCCTCGCGCCGCCGGTCCATGTCGTAGACGGCCGTTTTGATGTTGCGTACGTCGGTGTTGATCGCATAGCCGAAGATCAGGAGCTGGAGCATAGGCACGATCAGCATCAGCACGAGCGTCAGGGGATCGCGGCTGACCTGAATGATCTCTTTATAGAAGATTGACCAGAATCCTCTGAACATAGTCACTTCCCATTTTTCCCCTGGCTTCTGGTTAGGGAAACAAATACGTCCTCCAGAGAAGGCCGCGTCGGAACGACCTCGACGTTGGTAATGCCGATGCCGGCTAACGTCTCCCGAATCCGCTCGGTAGCCTGCTCGGCGTCCATCAGAAGGTGAATCGACTGCCCGAAAATCGTCGCGTCCCGCACGTAAGGTGCTCGCTTCAATTCGGCAAGCGCGACGGTGGTGTTTGGACAGGTCACCTCAATCCACTTCGCTTCCGCCGGATTCACCTCAGGCAGTCGCTTCAGCTCGTCGGGCTCTCCGTATGTAATCAATCGGGAGTTGTAGATGTAGCCGACGCGCGAACAACGTTCGGCCTCGTCCATGTAATGCGTCGTGACGAACAAGGTCATTCCCTCGCTTGAGAGCTGAAAGAAGAGATCCCATAGCTCTCGCCGGGCGACCGGGTCAATGCCTGCCGTCGGCTCGTCCAGAAAGACAATTCGGGGCTCGTGCGCCAGTGCGCACGCCAACGACAGTCTCTGCTTCCAGCCGCCGGAAAGCATTCCCGCCCGGCGATCCATGAATGGCTCGATGTGCGTCAGCTCGATTACCGCTTCACGCCTGCGCCGGAGGTGTTCGCCCTTCAAGCCATAGACATGTGCGTAGAAGTTTATGTTCTCCCACACGGTGAGGTCTCGATAGAGACTGAATTGCTGGGACATGTAACCGATCGTTTGGCGGATCTCCTCGGTCTCCTTTTGTATATCGAACCCGGCCACCCGAGCCGATCCCGCGGTAGGAGTGAGAAGGCCGCACAGCATTCGAATGATAGTGGATTTACCAGAACCATTTGGACCCAGAAAGCCGAAGATCTCCCCCCCTTCCACAGAAAAACTGACGCCGTCAACTGCTGTGAAGCGGCCAAACTTCTTCGTTAGATGGTCGATTTCGATTGCAGCCGTCATCTCGCTTTTTCACCTCGGGATGAGAACATCTGCGGCCATACCCGCGCGAAGCCTCCGCTGAGTGTTGTCGAGTCTCAAGCGCACGCTAAAGACCATGTGGGTTCGCTCTTCACGAGTCTGAACGTTGCGCGGCGTGAATTCGCCGCGGCTGGCTATTTGCTCGACGCGCCCCGAGAAGCTCTCGTTCGGGAAGCTGTCTACGTGAACCGAGACCTCTTTCCCCAACTGCACATAACCGAGCTCGGGCTCAGGCACAAACACACGAACCCACAGCCGATCCACCTCGACGAGAGTGGCGACCGGTGAGCTGGGAGTGATCAGATCGCCCGGCCTCACCTGCAGGACCTCCACAGATGCATTGGCGGGCGACTTCACGTCGAGTTCGGCCAGTTGAGGCAGGATCCCATCAAGCGTTGCTCGTGCAAGATCAAGTTGCGCGCGTGCCGCCTGGACATCCTCCTTGCGTGCGCCCCGCTCGACCAGTTCCTTGCGAGCGGCAGCCTGCTTATAGAGCTGCTCGGCGCGCGCGATCTCCTCTGGTCGGGTGCCTGCCTGAAGCAGCGCGAGCCGGTCACGAGCAGCTTCCCGCTGGGCGGAAGCGCGATCGAAGGAAGCCTTTGCGTTGTCGTAATCCTGCCGCGAGGCGATCCCGCCTGCCACGAGCTGCTCGATACGGGTGAGGCTTACCCTGGCGACCTCGTAGTCGGCTTCGGCGGCTTTCAGATCGGCTCGCGCCACATCGATCTCCTGGCTGCGCGGTCCGTGTTGCGCCTGCTCGAGGGCCATGCGGGCCGCTTCAGCCTGGGCCCTGGCCTCCGCGATCTCTTCGGGCCGTGACAAATTGAGAGTCTTTTGGAGATTCGACTCAGCCTGGGCAACGGACGCCTGGGCTTCCGACCGTTTGGCCTCCAGATCGTACGCCTCGAAACGAATCAAGGGTTGGCCTTCGCTCACATCCTGGCCCTCCTTCACGAGAACGGCAGCGACTCGGCCGCCCACCTTCGAACCGACATGTATCTCGTCCGCTTCGACCGTTCCGGAGAGCACCAACCGGTTGGCCGGCTCGCGGGAGCTGAGGTACTTCCAGGTGGCCGCGACCGCCACCAGCACCACGACGATCACGGCTATGAAGATCGTTCTTCTCATCGAGTCACCTTCTTTGAACCCCGGTTGGCCCGTCGCTTTCCTGATAGCGCGCCGCGCGTCGCGTTCGGGGAGGCCGGCTGCCGCTGCCTTGCTCCATCCAGGAAGAGGCTCACTGTATGATCCGCGACTCGCTTGACGAATTTCTCATCGTAGCGCTCTCGCCCCTGCACGACCGAGATCAGGGGCTGGGCGATCTGAAATATCAATATCATGCCTATGAGGCTTATTGGCGCCAGGTCGACATCGATCGGAAACAGCTCCTTTCTGCGCACACCCTGTCTCATCCACTCGCGCGCGATAGAGTAGTTGGTGAGAAAGGTCGGGGCCATTTCCTTAAGGTGGGGCCCGCCGGCGAGGAGTTCGCGATGCAGTATGCGAGCAAGGTCCGGATGGCTGAAGATGTAGGACGCATAGGCATGCACGAACTCGGATAGTCTCTCATCGGCGCTTTCAGCGCTCGAGACAGCATTGAGCAATTTGGCGCGGATGTCGGCAGCGGCGGTCTCGATGATGTTGTGGTAGAGGCCCTCTTTGCTGCCGAAATAGTAGTGAATCATGGCGCCGTTCACTCCGGCGGCCCGGGCAATGTCGCGGATTGCAGCGCCCGAGTACCCGCGTGCTGCAAACAACTGCTCCGCCGCCCTCACTATCCTGCCGGGCACTTGCGGATCAATTGTCTTACGTCGAGCCATATCAGCCTCGAATTAATTAATTAAACGTTTGATGAATAGCCTATCGATCGTTCCAGGATGAGTCAAGGCCGGAAATTGTCCGTGATCCGTTGTCCGTTGTCAGTCGGAGTGTTGCGATTCCGACACCGTTGTCTGCCGGGAGTATTTACGGCGACTCTCTCGAAGGAGACTTCACCGCCCAGCAGCAAAGGCCGCAGAGGTTACACAGAGGAAAATAGCTCTTCATGACGCTCGCGCTCCTGCGGCAACACAGCTTTCGCAGAGTTCTGTTCCCGCGTCGAACTAGGGTCGTAGAGGCCTGAAGAACCGGCCGCCGATCGCATTAAGTGCCATCCTCAGCTCGCGGACGCCCAATATCCGCGAAGCAAAGTAGAACGCTATTGCGCCTGCTCCGACCGAGACTGCGACTTGAAGCGAGCGGCCCGCGAGGTTTGCAGGTAACCAGCTGCCAAGGGAACGGCTGAGCGCCCAGCAAACGACGGCCATCAAGGCCGACGCAAAAAGTATCTTCGCGACCGCGGTAGCGGTCTTGCGTCCTTCAATACCTCCAATCCTTCGCCGCATCAGCGCATAGAGCAGCAGGAAGTTGAGCACCGCCACCATTGAGGTAGACAACGCCAAACCTCGTTCTTGAAGCACGCCGACCAGCCACCAGTTCATGAGGAGGTTCACACCAATTGATCCAAGGCTGATTGCCATCGGTGTGCGCGCGTCCCCCAACGCATAGAACGCCGGCGCCAGTATTTTCACAGCGGAGTAGCCGGCGAGACCGACAGCATAAAAACCCAGCGCGGCAGCCGTATGATCCGTATCGGTGCTTGTGAATACGGTCCCGTGCTCATAGAGCAGCGCTACGATGGGGCGACCTAATACGATAAGGCCAACTGCAGATGGAATGGTTAACACGAAGGCCAGCCTGATCGAACCTGCCAGCGTCTCTTTGAATTCGCTGCTGTTCTCGAGAGCCGCGCTCCTCGAGATCGATGGTAGCGTAGCGGTAGCGATCGCAACGCCGAATACGCCGATCGGGAACTGCATGAAGCGAAAAGCGTAACTGAGCCAGGCTACTGCGCTCGGAATACTCGAGGCGAAACTGCTGTTGACCATTACATTGACTTGAACTGCCGCCGCCCCGATAACAGCAGGTCCCATAAGCCGGAATACCCGTCTAACTCCAGGGTCGCTGAACGACAGTACAGGACGAAAGCGAAACCCGGCCCGCAGCAGGCTTGGCCACTGTACTGCATACTGCAGGAAGCCCCCGATCAACACACCATAGGCCATGCCGATGATGCCATCGCGGGGATTCTCTTTGATAGCGGTTATGGGATGTGTGGGATCCGTCATCAGCGCCGCGAATACAAGCCCGCCCACGATCGATCCTATGTTGAAGAACGAAGACGACATTGCAGGGATGCCGAATCGTCCTCGGGCATTGAGCACCCCCATCGCCTGAGCGGCCAGCGCAACCAGCAGGATGAACGGCATCATGATGCGAGTGAGGTATACAGTGTCTTCGAACTTATTTGGTATCGCCTTATAACCGGAGGCGAGGAAGCCTACGATCTGGTTAGTGAAGATCATGCCGAGCACAACCACCGCGCCGAGTATAACGACCAGCGTGGTCGCAACGAGGTTTGACAACCGAAATGCTTCTCGCTCGTCCTTTTTGACCAGGTACTCTGAGAACACGGTGACGAATGCGCTCGACAGCGCGCCTTCGGCGAAGAGATCCCGGAGCAGATTCGGAATTCGAAACGCCATCACATAGGCATCGACCGCGTAGCTCCTGGACGCGCCGAAAAAGTAGGCGAAGACCATCTCGCGCACCAGGCCGAACATCCGGCTGGCCATCACAGCGAGGCTTACGATGCCTGCCGATCGCGCGACTCCCGCCGATGCTCCGCTCGGCTGAATGCGAGCGGCCGATTTGTCGTTGTTGCTCCCGCCGGCGACGTTGCCATCGGTCATCTCGGTTTCCCGGTGCATTCAGGTTGCTCTTGAGTGATGTGATTGCCCGACAGGTTAGTAGACTCGCTGTACGCCCTCGATGGCTTCATCGCGATGATTCTATCCTATTTTCCAGCAGGGAGAGAAGTGCTGAGGGAAGTACTGAGTACTG
>DASYSA010000198.1:0-24086 GCA_036003885.1 Blastocatellia bacterium
GTTCGCGGCGCACAACCGACCCGCCAGGCGGACCCAACCGGGGAGTTGCCTGCCGGCCCTCCGGTCTTTGTGGGACGGCCCTCGTTCACCGCCGACGGCCGCTTCGTAGTCTTTTCGATTCTTCCGACAAAAGCCGAAACAGAAAAGGCGAAGAAGGAGAAGAAGAAGCCCGAAGAGATGCCGAAGAACGCGATGGGAATCATGGACCTGGGCACCGGCGAGGTCACGCGGGTCGATCGAGTGAAGAACTTTCAAGTTCCGGACAACGGCATAGGCTGGATCGCCTATCTGCTCGAGGCCAAGCCCGAGGAAAAGAAGACCGACGATAGAAGACCACCCGACACTCCTGCGGCGGCCGGCCCACCCGAAAGGAGAAGGCGAGGAAGCAAGAAGGAATATGGCAGCGATCTCCTGCTGCGCAACCTGGGCGACAAGAGCGAGCGCACGTTTGCCGATGTGCTCGAATATACCTTCAGCAAGGATGGAAAGAGACTTGTTTTCGCTGTTTCCTCAAAGAAGGAAGAGACGAACGGCGCTTATGCGGCGACACCAGGATCGCCGGATGCGCCGGCAACGTTGCTATCGGGGAAGGGCAAGTACAGCAAATTGAGCTGGGATGACAAGCAGACA
This sequence comes from Blastocatellia bacterium, assembly GCA_036003885.1. Lineage (GTDB taxonomy): Bacteria > Acidobacteriota > Blastocatellia > UBA7656 > UBA7656 > DASYSA01. The sequence continues at coordinate 631 of DASYSA010000198.1, forward strand.
GTGCTGGCTTTCTTGAGCGACCGCGATGATGCCGCGTCTCCACAGCCAAAATTTAAGCTCTACGTTTCCGATATGGGCTCGCCGGCCACCGAGATCGCATCCGCTTCAATTGCCGGAATCAGGCCCGGGATGGTGATTAGCGACAAGGCTAACATCAGCTTCTCGCTCGACGGCAGCTCGATCTTCTTCGGGGTCGCTCCACCCGCCGAACCGGAAAAGGATGAAGCCGAAGATGCGGCATCGGACGACAAAGTTATGGTTGACTTGTGGCACTGGAAAGACGATTACATTCAGCCCATGCAGAAGGTGCGAGCCGAACGGGACAGGAATCGCTCCTACCGAGCGGTGTTTAATCTGAAAGAGAAGAAGTGCCTCCAGTTGGCGGATGAATCGATGGCGGAAGCCAACCCGAGTAGCGACGGCCGGTGGGCGCTCGGATCAGACAATCGCGGTTATCGGATCATGGTCGGGTACGATACCGACTATTCCGATTACTTCCTGGTGAACACGTCCGATGGAACCCGCAAGCCTCTGATGAAGAAACAGCAATGGGTGGTCTCCTGGTCACCGGCGGGCAAGTATGGACTCTTCTACGATGGCAAAGACTGGAACACGCTGTCTGTACCGGACGGAAGAATTGTCAATCTGACTAAGAGCCTTGGCGTCAGCTTCTGGCAAGAGGATCACGACTCGCCAAGTATTCCACCTAGCTATGGCAACGCAGGGTGGACGGCGGACGATAAATACGTGCTGCTTTACGATCACTACGACATATGGCAGGTCGCTCCCGATGGCAGCACGAGCAGGAACTTGACGGATGGGGTCGGCAGAAGGGAGAAGACAACATTCCGTTATGTGCGACTCGATCCTGAAGAGAAGTTCATCGACCCCGCCAAGCCGCTGCTGTTGAGAGCTGAGAACGAATGGACTCGGGATTCGGGTTTCTATCGCGACAAGATCGACGGCGGCCAACCCGAAAAGTTGATAATGACGGCCAAGAACTTAAGCGCGCCAGCCAGGGCCAGGAATGCCGATGTATACCTGTTCACGGCGTCCACCTTCAATGAGTTTCCTGACCTGTTGGTGGCCGGTCCTGACTTCAAGAATCCCAGGAAGGTTAGCGACGCGAACCCGCAGAAGGCGCAGTTGTTGTGGGGCACCTCCGAGCTTGTGAGATACAAGAACCTCGACGGTGTCCCGCTAACCGGTATGTTGATCAAACCCGATAGCTTCGACGCCACCAGGAAGTACCCGATGATCGTGTACATTTACGAGACGTTATCGGAGGGGCTGCATCGGTTTGTAGATCCCCGGCCGAGCCATTCGATTAACGCATCGTACTACGCCAGCAACGGCTACCTGGTGCTGATGCCGGATATTATTTATACGGTCGGACATCCGGGGCAAAGCGCCCTCAAATGCGTGTTGCCCGCAATTCAAGCCGTCGTGGACAAGGGCTTCGTCGATGAGAAGGCGATTGGAATTCAGGGACACAGTTGGGGCGGTTATCAGATCGCTTACATGATCACGCAGACGACTCGGTTCAAGGCAGCGGCCGCCGGCGCGCCGGTAGCGAATATGACGAGCGCCTACAGCGGCATTCGATGGGGATCGGGATTGCCGCGCCAATTTCAGTACGAGCATACCCAGAGCCGCATCGGAGCGAACCTGTGGGAGGCTCCAATGTTGTATCTGGAGAACTCACCTGTGTTCAGAGCTGATCAAGTGCAGACGCCGCTCATGATGATTCACAATGACAATGACGACGCGGTGCCGTGGTACCAGGGGATAGAGTATTATCTGGCGCTTCGCAGGTTGGGCAAGGAAGTCTACCTGTTCAGCTACAACGGCGAGCCTCACGGGTTGCGCAAGCGAGTCAATCAGAAGGACTACACTATGCGGCTGCAGCAGTTCTTCGACCATTTCCTGAAGGGCGCTGCGACACCTGAATGGATGGAGAAGGGAATACCGTACCTTCAGAAGGAGAAAGAGAAGGAGAAGTATAAGGCGGCCGCAGACGTAAGGGAGAAGACTCAGAACTGAAGAGAAATGCGAAATTCGAAGTGCGAAATGCGAAATGGAATTTCTGATTTCGAATCATTTCGAATCTTGAATTTCGCATTTCCGCATTTCGAATTTCGCATTTCTTATTTTCCCTCAAACTTTGGCTTGCGCTTTTCGTGGAAGGCGGCCGTGCCCTCCTTCACGTCTGCGCAGTAGTTCACGACCATCGTTCCCAGCGCCGCATCCTCCAACGCGTTTTCGAGGTCCAGCGTCTGTTGCTTATACATCATTCGCTTTGTTATGCGAATTGCGATAGGTGGACCATCGGCGAGTCGTTCGGCCCACGCGCGGGCCGCCGGCATCAGCTCGTCATCGGGAACGACTTCGGTGACCAGACCCAGTTCTTTCGCCTCCCGGGCCGCGTACACTTCGGAGAAAAGGGACATCTTCAGCGCATTCTGGAGACCCATGTATTTCGGGAAGAGATACGCACCGCCTTCATCAGGTATGAGCGCGAACTTCAAGCTGGTATCTCCCAGCCGCGCACTCTCGGCTGCTATCCGAAAGTCACAGCACAGTGCCAGCGTCAATCCGCCGGCTACCGCAGCGCCGTTCACCGCCGCAATAGTCGGCTTGTCAAAGCGGCGAAGGAAGGTCACCAACTGGTGCATGTTCTCTCGCATCTCGAGCATGGATTCCATGCGATGCCCACGGTATCGAGTCGGATATGCGAAGTCGGTGCCGATATCGCCGCCGGAACAGAAGCCCCGGCCGGTACCGGTAATGATCACGGCTCGCACGTCGTTGTCATCGCGTGCATCGGCCAGCGCCGCAAGAATCTCGTGGACCATTACCTCGGAATAGGCATTGAGCTTCTTTGGGCGATTTAGAGTAATCGTGGCGACACGATTAACCTTCTCGTAGATGATCTGTGCGAACTCCATACTCGCTCCTGTTTATTTGCCGGTGAACCTGGGTTGGCGTTTCTCCATGAACGCGCGGACGCCTTCCTTATGATCCTCGGTCATCCCGCAACGTAGATGAGTCTCGGCCTCGCGGTCGAGCAGCGTTCGAAAATCCGTGGTAGCCGCGAGGTTCACATTGGCTTTCATATAACGGAAGCTGGTCGTCGGACCATGGGCGATAGTTGAAGCAATTTCAGCGACGTACGACTCGAGGGTTTCATGTCCAATCACGCGATTGACCAGTCCAAGCCGTTCAGCTTCGGCTGCGTCGAGGATGTCGCCGAGGAAGAACAACTCTTTTGCCTTTGGCCCTCCCACATAATGACTCAGCAACCAGGTCGTGCCGAAGTCACCGCCGAAGCCGACCTTCGCATAAGCCGTCCCGAACTTCGCCTGGTCGGAGGATATGCGCAGGTCGCAGGCCAGACAGACGCCCAGGCCGGCGCCCATCGCGAAGCCATTCACCGCGGCTATGGTGACCTTGGGAATGTTGTAGAGCAACCACGACAAGGCTTGCACTTCGCGGAGGCCATCGATTCGTTGCTCGAGCGTCAGCTCAGCGTCGCCTTCGTTGTTCATCGTTGATACGTCGCCGCCTGCGCAGAACGCTCTCCCGCTTCCCGTGACGACGATTGCACCGACCTCGGAGTCGGTGCTCCAGCTTTTCAGAATGTCGATTGACTGAGCGAGCAGGTCGCGGCTCAGAGCGTTGAGCTTTTCGGGACGATTGAAAGTCAGCGTGGCGACTCTGTCTACTACGCGAGTGAGAATAACTCCTTCCATTGCGTACCTCCACAACGAGAAACGAAGAACGAGAAACGATTGTGACCCGCGGCCTCGTCCTTATATCACAGCCGGCCGAGATCCAGAAACGCGGTCCCGTGTGGCGAAAGCCCGCATAGGAGTGTTAGAAGTAAAGGTTCAAAATATCGCGAGGAGAGTATCAATGACAATAGTAGACGAAAAGATCGAGCAGTTCGCTCACGACCATACCACGCCCGAATCTGAGCTGTTTCTGCGTCTGCGTGACGAGACCTTCGCATCGATGAACTGTCCTGAAATGCAAGTCGGGCGCATCGAGGGCGGCTTTTTGAAGATGCTGGTGCGATTGGCCGGAGCGCGCCGCGTCCTGGAGATAGGGATGTTCACCGGCTACAGCGCATTGATGATGGCCGAGGGACTTCCCGACGATGGCCATCTGATCACATGCGACATAGATCCGAAGGCCGAAGCAATTGCGAGTCGATACTTTGCCGAAAGCCCTCACGGCCGCAAGATCGAGATCAGGATCGGTCCCGCGCTCGAGACGATCAAGAGTCTCACGGGGCCTCTCGATATGGTCTTCATCGATGCTGACAAGGGTAACTACACCAACTACTACGAGGCCTGTCTGCCGCTGCTAAGGTCGGGTGGGTTGATGGTAGCCGACAACGTATTGTGGAGCGGCCGCGTTCTTGACCCTCAGGATGGGGACAGCCGCGCGATCGTCGCATTCGATGAGCATGTTCAGGCTGACCCGCGGGTTGACAATGTATGTCTGACGGTGCGGGACGGGATCATGCTCGCGTGGAAGCGGCCCGTGTAGGATTTAGGATTTAGGATCTAGGATCTAGGATTTAGGATCTAGGATTTAGGATCTAGGATTAGGATTAGGATCGAGGATTAGGATCTAGCATTCACCTCTAGGTCCTAAATCCTAAATCCTAGATCCTAAATCCTAAATCCTAGACCCTGCCTCTCAGGCGCGAACCCAGCCCGGAACTCGGTTCGAAGCCTCACCACCCTCTTCCTTGTAGATCTTCTTGAACTTCGTCAGGGCGTCAACAGGCAGGCCCTTGCGCTTCGCCTTCACATCGACCTTGTAGAGCCTGGCCGCGTTTAACCCGAAGATCTTCTCCTTGTCCTCCTTCGTCAATTTCTTATATCCGAACTTCTCGCACATCTCGTCGGTAAACTGGAACCGCTTGAACAGGTCGATTGCCCACTGCGGCGAACCCCACCACAAACAATCCGTTCCCCAGATCACGTGGTCGGCCCCGTAATATTTAATGTTCTTGCCCATCAGATGCTGGCACATAACCGGGTTTTCGACGGCGAGCAATCCGAACGACGAGCCGATCTCGCAGTATACGTTGTTGACTTTCGGATTGCGCTTCTTGATGTCCATGAGCACGTTGTGCCACAGGAAGTCGCCGGTTTTCGGATCGAACTGATTGTTTTCGACGTAGCCCGGTTCGTTGGTTCCATGCTTAAGCGCAGAATGGTAAATGACAAAGGTCAGGTCCGGATTCTGCAGGGCGGCTTTCTCGACGTCTTTTGGATTGGCCAGATGTCCGAGTGTCCGCGATTGGTATGAGAATCCTTTGTGAACGCTGAAGAGCTTGACGCCAAGCTCCCTGGCTTTTTCGTAGAACTTCGCCGACATGGAGTCGTCGAGCTGGAATCCGCCTCCGCTTCCGCCGGGATCCGTATGGCAGTACCACTTCCACGAATCGATCTTATAGAGCTTTGCCTCGCGTTCCATCTGCTCCCACAGCGCCGGCCAATCGGGCTTGTCCGTAGCTTTGTCCCAGTAATGATTCGGGGCCACGTTTCCCTGACACAGCGCCCGCTGACAACCTGCCAGATCGTTGAGGTCCTTCTTGCGTTTGGTCATGAGCCAGCTCGGCAGGCCGGCCTTGCTGCGGTCTGCGCCTTCCAGGACTTTGCCGGTGTCATCGCGTTGCTTCTCTTTACTGGGCACGCCGCTGATGACGATCATGCTGGTTTCGCTGTCGAAGAAGATCTCTTTGACGAAATTGTGAAAGCTGTAGGCTTCAGCATCAGCCTTAAGATTGAATCCCATGTTCTTAAGGAAATCATACTGGCGGAAGCCGCCGCCCGTCCCTGCTCGACGCTCCAGCCCGAGGTCGTACGAGTTGGTGAAGTGACTCTGTACATCCATGATGAAGTACTCGCCTTTTGGCCATCTCTCGGCGGTCGCGTCGGGTTCGAAGGCTTCGGCGGCGTCGACCTCCCAGTACGGCCCGTGAACGGCGTTCATTGCAAGCACCGCGGTTGCGAAGCCCATCGAGGTGCGCATGAAGCTGCGCCGGCTCATGCCGAGCTTGCGTGCGTTCTCTTCACCCCACTTGCCGATGAGATACTCGACCTCCTGCTGCTTCTTGCTCTGCGGCCTCGGGATGAACTCTTCGTTAGAGACGACCTGAGTAGGAATGGGAGAGTCCACTCCTTTTTGAGCATCGCGTTTGTATTTCGGTATCCACATGCTGATCCTCCGGTGTAGCGTGGGTTGGATGCACGTTCAAAGGAGAGTCAGGAATCACACGAATTCACACGAACGATTTGTGACCATTCGTGAATTCGTGTGATTCGTGGCTGTTCCTTTTCGTTCATTGAACTGTGCTGACTTTGGTGAACAATGCATTGCCGAGCCTTATGAACGGGCCGCCATCCTCGGACAACTCTTCGGTGATGCTGAATGAATGCGCGGCGATCACCGATATGATTCTCTTGAGCTGAAGCGTGTGACCCTTGACCTTGATCGGTTCTACGGTGCAGCGAATTGAGATCGGGCTGCTCCAATCGCCTTTGCTCATTATCTGGATGCCGTTGCTCATCCGTTCACTGAAGGTCAGCGTCTTGGTCGACTCGTCCCAGCCGACAATCATTGTGTTGGTCAGCGCGCCTTCCTCGGTCTTTGCGTCCATGCGGCCTTCGAGCGTCTTGCCCGCGGCGTCGGGCTTGAATGTCACAGTGCCCTCGCGGGGACCGCCAGGACCGAGCGGACTTTCGCGCCCGACCCACTTGAAGCTCCACTGGCCGGCGAAGTAGTTGAGCGAAGGCTTCTGTTGAGGCTGGGGCACCTGCGGCCTCTGCTGCTGGCCTCCCTGCCCACCCGAACCAGGACCACCTGCTCCAGCGACTGGGGCCGGGTTGTCGCTCACCTTCTTCAGATCGTAGTCGAAGCTGAAGCTCTGACCTCCGAAATCGAGTTCGCCCTTGCCTGCCAGCTTCTCGCCTTGAAGCGTGAACTTGAAGTTGATGACCACAGCCGCTCCGCCGGTATCCACCTGGGCCTGAGCAGTAATGTTGTCGCCGGCAACTTTTATCTCCTTCAGCGGCAGAACTCCGCGCATTGAGGTTATCGTGCCGCTGTAAGCATCGCCCTCTTTCTTGAAAGTCACCGTAGCAGGCATCTCACCCTGAGGCGTCTGCGCTTTGCCTTCCCACCGACCTTGAAGCTTGTCCTGCGCCAGGCCGCTGACCTCCATCAATCCGACCAGTAAAATGGCCGCCAGGAAAATGAAACCTCGTCGCATATCTCCTCCTGTTTGATTCAGTGATGATGAGTGGCCTAGTAGTGGTCCGTCACTCCTTTTGTGCCTGGCCCTCAACCAGCTCGATGCGGATTTTATCAGGCCCTTCGATGAAAGCATACTTGATCTTGCCGCCCGCCGCGCTCTTGATTTCGTCGGTGACCTTCACGCCGTCCTTGCGCATTTTTTCCACCGCCGCCGCCAGATTGTCGAAGCTGAAGCCCACATGGTCGACGACCCGGCCTTTCGTCGGCGACATCTCAGTTTTTCCCTTCCAGTGATCGGCGTAGACCTGCCTCGAGTATTGGACGGGATAGATGATAATGTTCACGTTGTCGAGCATCAGTGACATGCTCGGGCCGACCTGAATCCCGTTGCGGAGCCGCGGCTCACGAGAAGGTGGAGTTGTCGGGTTGCCGCGCCGGGTTGCGCCGAAGTACTTCATATACCACTCCCCCGCCGACACTGGGTCTTCACTGAGAAGATGCAGGTGGCCGAAGTTGTGGTGGTTCGCAGTGTTCAATTCAATGAGCGCGCGATCAGGGCTCTCAACATAGGCGTAGAAGAAGTTGGTGCCGAGCTCTGTGATCGGCGTGAAAAACCTCGTCTTCATATCCAGTTGCTTCTGATAGGTTGCCTTCATGTCTTCAGCTCCCCAGCCGAAGTGCCAGATAGCCGAGGTCAGCTCCCAGGGCGGTGGGCTGCCTACTTTTGTGAACAGCAGCCACGACTTTTGAGCCCATACCGCGTCCATTGCACCTGCGAAGCGACCTCTCTCGCAGTCGAACTTACTGGTGTAGAAATCGATGGCGGCCTTCGGGTCCGGGGTATTGAGGTGAAGGTGATGAAAGTGAGCAACAGGCAAAGTGACCTGCTCGGCGTCACCCGGGGAAAACCCGAAGGCAGTCAGCACGAGCGTGCAGGTCATGAGGGGCAGCAGGGGCTTCATGGTGAGTCCCTCCAGTCGACGGGGTGAATCTGATCCGGAACGCGGGTATGTTCCGGCGGAATCGGCCAGCAAACAAGGAGAATACGGGAATGGCCGGGCGTCCGTTACAGGATCTAGGATCTAGGATTTAGGATCTAGGATTTAGGATCTAGGTTTAGGTTCCAGGTCTAGGTTGACTTGGAGGCTGGAGCTACGCGGCGGCCGAAATGTTCAGATCGAAGTTGCTGCAAGGAATGTACCACCGCGCAAAACGAAGGCCGCACGACGCAGGAGATCGTTTTCCCACGAGTGCACGGTCAGTTATCGTAGATCCTAAATCCTAAATCCTAAATCCTAGATCCTATTCCGGAGCGTTCGTTTTCCTCCTGGTAAAGTAGAAGGTGTCGGACCTCTCGCGAGTCGTCGTGTTGAATACAGCTACCGCTACCTCGACGTCGAGCGGGAAAAACTCCTGCATAGATTCCTGCCCGAGCTTGAGCGTTAACCGCGTGAGGGTCGTTCCATTCGGGGAGATAAAGACCTTGTTATAGTGAGTCCTAAACCCAAGGCCGTTGATCTCGATGAGGGACGACCCGCTCAGAAAGCCCTGACCATCAACCGTAAGTAAGCGTTTTGAGGCCTCGACTCTTCCGATCACCGGGCCCCCAGGTGGGACGACCCTTCCGACGAGGGCGTTGTAGGCGTTCACCCGTCCTGATCCGGCACAGTAAGCGCCAAGTTGGGGCACGGGTTCCGCCGTCGAGATTATTCGCTGCTTTACCTGAGTCGGAGTGAGGGACGGTTCATGCGACCAGACCAGCACAGCGACTCCTGAGACATGCGGCGCTGCCATCGATGTGCCGCTCCGCTCAACATATTGTCCTTCCGGCGCCAGTCCGAGCACGGAAGTTCCCGGGGCGCCAACGCTCACCGTGTGAAATCCGTAGTTCGAATAAGGCTCGATGCGATCGTTTCGGTCCAGAGCCGCTACCGGAAGCAGTGCCGGCAACTCGTCGGCATATGCGCCCGGGTAGATCGGATCCTCGTCAATGTCGAATCCTTCGTTGCCGGCCGCGCAGACGAAGAGGATGCCGGCCTCTCCCGCCGCTCTTATCGCATCGCGCAACGCGTGTGACTTGTAAGGGCTAACCCAGCTTGCGTTGATGACCCTGAGATCGACTCCTCGCCGCTTCTGGTCCATCGCGTAGTCGATGGCTTTGATTGCGTTCGAGATAAACCCTCTATTCTCCTTGCCGTCCAGGAATTTCAGCGCCATCACTTGGACGTTCCAGGCGACCCCGGTAACCCCAAGCTCATTGTTACCGACCGCACCTACGGTTCCGGCGACATGGGTGCCGTGTCCGTCAATCTCGGGATCCTGATAAACCCGGTTGTTGTCATCGAGGAAGTTCCACCCACGCACGTCGTCGATGTAGCCGTTCCGATCATCATCAATACCGTTGCCGGCAGTCTCGCCCGGGTTTGTCCATGCGTTCGCTTCGAGGTCCGGATGCGACAGGTCAACCCCAGTGTCGAGGACCGCAACGACTATGTCTCTGTTCCCGGTAGTGATGTCCCAGGCCTTAAGCACTCCCACGTCTGCGCCGGGCTTGCCCACGAAATCGGGCCCGAAGTTGTTGAGGCCCCACATAAACTCGAAGAACGGATCGTTGGGTACGGTGTCCGCGGGAGAGCAGATGAAATTCGGTTCCGCGAATTCGATGCGTGGATCGGCCGCCAGACTTCCGATCGTCTCTTCAACGGAACGACGCTTATCGAAGCGGACCAGGTAAGCCCCCTCTACCGGCTTTGCAGACAAGGCTTCAATTCGGCCGTGCTGAGGAGCGATATCTTCGACGATGCGCATCACATCATGTAGTCCGGCTCGGCTGTCCTTGAGCTTGATCAGAACTTCGCCTGGGGCATAGCGCTCTTTTGCCCTTGGCAAATCATTCGAGGCAACAGTGCGGGACATCGAGAGACCGGAAAACACGAGGGGTATCAGTAGGCACACATATCTCTTCATGCTGTTATCCTCCAATGAGAGATTGCGCGAGCCGGGGTACTTAGCCCCAGTTTCTTCCCACGGAGCGAAGCGAAGAGCGGAAACACCCTTGTTGGTTTCGGACTATGTCAAGGACGGAACTACTCTGGTGGTAAGGCCAGAGGCGCACTTGAGGGTCTTTCTTTGCCTTGAAGCGTTCTTGTTTCTTAGAGTGGCGAGCGGATTATATGCCCATCTCTCTCATCGAGCAATACCCATTTTGGGGTAGCATCACTAAAATTCTGCGATCCGATCAGATTCCGCTACAGTGCGTGCAAACCAGCGATACCGCCTCTTGACACCGGTTTGTTAAGGCGAGATGACCTGCCCGGTCGGCACAGCTGCCCGGATCAAGTCGTATGCGGCGGATCTTTACCAGCTTGCACCCTCTGCAATCGTTATGGGAAACTTTCAGCCTCCAGCAAGTCCATATCTGAGAACGGGAGGTCGAATGTTCACTCTCAGCCGGCTAGCCCAGCTGATAGGCGCCGAGTTAGTTGGCGATCCGGAGGCGATCGTAACGCGCGCTCAGTCCTTTGAGTCAGCAGGGGCCGGCGATGTCACGTTCGCGACGGATGCCGCGTACCTGGCTCGGCTGGACGAATCTGCCGCTACGGCAATCATTGTGAAGACGGCGATTCCCGGTACGAGGTCGAACCTCATTGTCGCGTCGAAGCCCAAGCTCGCATTCGCGCGGGTACTGCAGATTCTGCACTCGAAACCCTACCGGCCGGACGGTGTGAGCTCCGATCTCATTCTGGGCGAGAGTACGGTTCTGGGTGAGGAGTCATCTATTCATCCGCGAGTCACGGTCGGCTCGAACGGGAAGATAGGAGACCGCGTGACATTGCATTCAGGAGTCGTCATAGGCAACCGCTGCAGCATAGGAGACGACACAGTCGTACACGCAAATGTGTCGATCTACGATGACTGTGAAATCGGCAGACGAGTGATCGTACATTCGGGCACTGTGATAGGGTCGGACGGTTTCGGCTTTGTTGTCGACGATGATGGCCGGCAAGTAAAAGTACTGCAGCTCGGCCGCGTGGTAATAGAGGACGACTGTGAGATCGGAGCCAACTGCGCGATCGATCGGGGCGGATTTGGCGACACCGTGCTCAGAAGGGGAGTCAAACTCGACAATCTGATTCAAGTTGGCCATAACACGGAGATCGGGGAGGACACGGTAGTGGCCGCGCTCACGGGATTCTCCGGCGGGACACGAATTGGGCGGCGGTGCATAATTGCGGGCCAGGTGGGGACCAATCAGCACATAAAGATCGGCGATGATGCTACGATCACAGCGCGGTCCGGGGTGACCAAGAGCGTTCCCGCGAAGGCAGTGATGGGCGGAACGATTCCGGCCCAGGACTACAACGTGTGGCGGCGCTGCCAAGTGTTATACTCGAGGCTGCCCCAGTTGGCTGAACGTCTCCGGCGACTGGAGCGGCTGATTGAGGAGCAGGGAGCAGGCTCGGAGAAATAGTCATTTGTCAGCTGTCATTTGTCATTTGTCATTTGTCCTTGGTCAGTTGTCAGATGTCGCTCACCCTTGAGGAGTGAGATCCACTGATCAAGCGAACGACAAGTGACAAATGACAAGTGACAAATGACAACCTTCGATATGGAAACACTACTCGATATAACGCAGATCCAGGCGATCCTGCCTCACCGATATCCTTTCCTGCTTGTAGATCGAATAATCGAGTACGAGCCGGGCAAAAGAGTGGTCGGCATTAAGAACGTCACTCTGAACGAGCCTTTCTTTCAGGGCCACTTTCCGGGGGCGCCGGTGATGCCAGGGGTGCTCATAGTCGAATCGATGGCGCAGACCGCGGGCGTGATGATGCTGGCGAATCTTCCCGACCGCGATCAAAAGCTGGTCTTCTTCACGGGAATCGACGGAGCAAAGTTTCGCCGGCCGGTCGTACCGGGCGATCAATTGCGGCTCGAGTTGACCGTGCTGAGGCTGCGGCCGCGTTACATCAAGCTTCGCGGCGAAGCTTATGTCGGCGAGCACCTCGTAGCCGAAGCGCAAATCTCTTCATCGCTTGTGGACCGCAGCGTCATTGAGCGCAGCGACCAGAACAACCACGCGGCCTTCAGTCCGGTTGAGCCGTAACCGGGGAGACTACGGGCAAGTGCCGATTCATCCAACAGCCATAGTCAGCCCCAAAGCCGAGCTCGGCCGAAACGTCTCCATTGGACCCTACTCGATCATTGGAGAAGACGTTATCCTGCACGACGAGGTTCAGGTTGCCAGTCACTGCGTCATCGAGGGACCGTCGGAGTTCGGCAGCGGCTCGGTCTTCTTCCCATTTGTGTCGGCCGGACAGGTCCCGCACGACCTGAAGTATCGCGGAGAGCGAAGCTGGCTGCGATGCGGAGAGCGCAATACCTTCCGTGAATACACTACACTTCATCGTGGCACCGCAGGCGGCGGCAACTTGACTCAGATCGGCTCGGATGGCCTGTTCATGGCCCAGGCCCACGTTGCCCACGATTGCCGAATCGGCGATCATGTCATATTTGCGAACGGGGCCTCGCTGGCCGGTCACGTGCTCGTGGAGGATCACGTTACGCTTGGCGCGTACTCCGGCATACACCAGTTCTGCCGGGTTGGCCGCCACGCATTCATCGGCGCTTTCTCGGTCGTGGTCAAGGACGCGTTGCCGTACGCGCGCACGGTTGGAAACCACGCTCGCTGTTACGGGCAGAACGCGATAGGCCTTCGCCGCCGCGGGTTCTCAGCCGAGGAGATCAAGCGCATTTCTCATGCGTTCAGGCTGTTGCTTGCCGCGAAGCTCAACACCAGTCAGGCAGTTGTTGAAATCAAGAAGGAGTTGGGAGGCTGGGCCGAGATCGATTACCTTATCAACTTCATCGAAACCTCCGAGCGCGGAGTGACAAAGTGAAGCGCAGTTGACCGCAGAGACGCAGGGGGCGCAGAGAATGAAGATGCTGGTCCTCAATAGTTCAGAAGTTGAGAAACTGCTGCCGATGAACGAGTGCATAGAGGTGATGGCGGAGGCCCTGACTGCGCTTGCCCGCGGTGAATCCCATCAGCCGCTGCGGACTGCTGAATTCCCGCCGGAGGCTGCTGGAGTCCTGGCCCTGATGCCTGCGTATCGAGGTGGCGAGGGCGCGCGGTATGGACTGAAGGCAGTCTGCGTCTTCCCGGAGAATCCAACCAGGGGCCTGGACTCGCATCAGGGCGGGGTGATGCTCTTCAGCGGAGAGACTGGGGAGCTGCTTGCGGTTATCAACGCTTCGGCTATCACGGCTATTCGCACGGCCGCGGTTTCGGCAGTGGCGACGCGGTTGCTGGCGCGCGAGGATGCGAACGAGCTTGCGATCCTCGGAGCCGGTGTGCAGGCTCGCTCTCACATCGAAGCGATGTCTTGTGTCCGTCCCATCAAACGCGCCCGGGTGGCCAGCCGGAGGATAGAGCAGGCGCGCAGGTTTGCTGATGAGATCGGGCCCCGCCTTTCGTTCCCGATTGAGCCTGTTGACTCGGTCGAGTCCGCAGTCCGAGGCGCCGACCTGATAGTCACGGCAACTACCGCCGAGGAGCCCATCTTGAAGCGCGAGTGGATTTCGCCCGGAGCGCACCTGAATGTGGTTGGGTCGAGCATTCCCACCACACGCGAAGTGGATGGCGCGACGATGGCTGCGGCCAGTCTGTTCGTGGACCGGCGCGAGTCGACGCTCAACGAGGGCGGCGATTACTTGTTCGCTTTGCGCGAGGGAGCAATTGGCGCCGACCATATCCGTGCTGAGATAGGCGAGGTTCTTGTGGGATCTCATCGAGGTCGTACATCACCAGAGGAGATTACGATGTTCAAGTCACTGGGGTTGGCGATTGAGGACCTGGCGGCTGCAGACTATTTGTATCACAAAGCGAAGCCGCTTCAGGCAGGCGCGTGGCTGGAGTTCTGAATTGAGATACGGACTGATTGCAGGCAATGGGCGATTTCCGTTCCTGGTGCTTGAAGGGGCGCGCAGTCGCGGCGTCGAAATGGTCGTGGCCGCAATCAAAGAGGAGGCGGCGCCGGAGATTGAAAGCTTCGGCGAGCGCGTCGAGTGGATGGGAGTAGGCCAACTGGGTCGTCTGATTCGCTTCTTCAAAAAAGAGCAGGTCACACATGCGGTTATGGCCGGACAGGTCAAACATTCCCAGATTTTTCGGCTGAACGCCCTGCCGGACCTGCGGATGGTGCGGATGCTCGCTCGCCTGCAGGTCAGGAATACCGGCAACCTGATCGGGGCGGTGGCTGAGGAACTGGCTGGCGAGGGCATAACACTGGTTGATTCTACTGTGTTCCTGGAAGTGCTCCTGGCGCGTGAAGGAGTGTTGACCCGTCGCGGGCCTGCGAAAGACGAGATCGCGGACATCGAATATGGGCTGGATGTGGCACGGGGAATCGCGGGATTCGATCTCGGACAGACGATCGCAGTCAAGGACCGCGCGGTGGTGGCGATCGAGGCGATGGAGGGAACCGATGCGGTGATTCTTCGGGCCGGGGAGATCACTCGCGGCCGTTCCTTCGTTGTTGTAAAGGCAGCGAAGCCGGAGCAGGATATGAGATTCGACGTGCCGGTGATCGGTGTGCCCACGATCGAGGCCATGATCTGCGCTGGGGCAAGCGCTATCCACGTGACGGCGAACAAGACGTTGTTGTTCGATAAGGACGAATTGATTGCTCTAGCAGACACGAAGAGCATCACAGTTGTGAGCGGCTAGAATGGTTTCGGGTTTGTGGTTTAGGGTTGAAGGCACCGGAACAGTTGAGAGACTGAACCTGAAGCCACAAACCCGAAACGCGAAACCCTAAACCCGCTGGCGCTGACCAGGGGCAGTCGTCTGTGGTAAACTGCCTTGTGAATATGGCTGAGGGACGGCAAGGGGAGTGATGGTTAGGAACACCTCGAGTGATTTTGATCCCGAAAGCGCGATAATAGACGCGGATCTCCTGGTCAAATACCGCATGGTGAACCGCGCTATCGAGACGCTCGAGCGGGCTATCGACAGCATGCCTCGCCATGTAGGGCTCCGTGAAAAGCTGAGGGAGATACTGATAGATGCCGGCCGGCGCGATCACGCCGCTCAGCAGTGCCTGGCTCTGGCCAGCTTGTTGATCTCAGCCGGGGACCTCGAGCATGCGAACGAGCGTTTGCTGGAGGCGAAACGCCTGGACCCGCGCGTCTCCGTGACGGGCCAGTTCCGGGATATGCGCAAGACGGAGCCCGCCGCCGCTCCTCCCACTATTCGCACTCAAAGAATTCTACAGGGCAGCCTCTCCGACGTTAATCTCTTCGACATCCTTCAGATCGTAGAGAACAGCCATTTGACCGGCGCGTTAACCATCAGTTCCTCGGTATGTGATGGTGAGATACACTTCGACCAGGGTCAGATCATTGGAGCGAAGTCCGGTTCAGACTCGGGCATGAAAGCCCTGAGCAAGATAGCCGGCGCCATAGATGGAACGTTCGAGTTCGAGAAGTCGGGCAAGGACTACGAACATACGATTCAGGCCACCAGCAACACTGCCCTCATACTCGACATGCTGCGAGCGAAGGACGAAGAGGATCATGGGCTGGGCGCACTCGACGCGTTCTAGCAAACCGCCTGGACACAACCACTGGTTGAATTTGAACTCTGGGGTCCTGGAGTCATCCAGCTCTGAAAAAATACGTTTCTGCATGGATCGACACGAGAACCTTCAGGTTCTCGTGTCGATGGGATCTCTCAAGGCTTCTGTGGAGCAGGTGCGGGTGCGGTTGCGACCGGATTTGCTTTGTTGTACTCGGTCACGAAATCCTGGGTTATGTCCGCGCGCGGGTCGTACCAAACAATCGTGTTAGACTGGATGGCGTTGGCCAGGTCTATGAGCATGGAGATGCCGCGTTTCTCAGTGTAGGCCTCGACGAACTTCGTCAGTTTTTCCCTTATCGGTCCGAGCAGTTGGTCCTTGGCCCGGTTGCCATCGGCTTCCAGGTCTTCCTGCTTGCGCTGGTATTCGCGCTTCTCTCTTTCGAGTTGCTCGTTCGTTTCGGCAAGCTTCGCAGGCGCAAGAACCCCGCTTTGAGTCTTAATCGTGTTCTCGAGCGCGGCAACGCGTTCGCCCTTTGACTGTAGTTCTCGGACGCGAGGCTCGAACTGGCGATTGAGCGCTTCGACTCTGGCTTTGAACTCGCCGATCTGCTCCTGAAAGATTCCGGTGTTGATAAACGCGACCTTCCCCTTCGTAACAACGCCCGCGGGCCTGCCCTGAGTTGGAGCGCTGACCTGTTGAGCGGAAGCGGCGATGGAGAGGGCGGCAAGCGCCAGCATTAGTTGTACTATTCTCACACGTATCACTGATAGCTCCTTTAGCCGCGCTGTCATTGCTTCACGCCTGGTTTGGTCGGGCCCGGCGTAGGTCTGGCAGTAGGCTGTGCTGCCGGCGGGGCCGCCGCGGTCGGGACCGGATTAGCTTTGTTGTACTCGGTGACGAAGTCCTGGGTTATGTCCGTACTCGGGGACCAGTAGGCGAGAGTTCCCGTTTGAGCGACCGAGGGAAGGTCGATGATCATTATGATGCTGCGCTGCAATGCGTAGTTCTGCATGAACTGATAGAGCTTCTCGCGTACAGGCTTGGTTGTGACGTCCAGGGCTTTGGCATAGTCGGCCTGGAGGTCTTCCACGAGCCTCGTGCCCTGCCTCTTAAGTTCCTCGACTTCTGCCTGCAGATCGCGGAGCTTGTCTGGAGCCAGGGTCGGTCCCTTGGTCGCGATCTCGTTCTCCTTTTGCGCTACTTGTTGCCTGAGTTGGTCGACCTTCTGCGATTGCGGCTTGAACTGATTCTCGACCTGATCATACTTCTGCTTCAGCTCCCCGATCATGGTTGGGAACGCATTCGTGTTGAGGACCACCATCTTGCCATCGGGAATGGTCCCAGCCACGGCCGCCGGCGATTGTTGCGCCAGAGCGCTTAGGGATAATGCTGCCATGATCATGGATGCAAAGGCAGCGAATCTAATCTTCACCATAACTGCTCCTGTTAATCTTAGATTGACTGGGCCACATTAGCGTCGGCCGCGGCCTTGAGGAAAACGCATTATAGCAGGCCCGCTTGCCGGCTGCCAGCTAGGGCCACTTGTCCGCCGGTCCCGTTCTCCGCCTTCCTGATCGCAGGGGACGGGGAACGCTGAACATCGTTCAGAAATCAGCCTCAGAAGGTTCGTCCGACTGAGAAGCGAATCGCGCGCTTCTCTTCGAGCAAATACAGATTGCGGGTCTGAGCGTTCGGGTTCCAGGCGAATATCAAGCGGAAGGGCACATTGATGACCGGCACCTGAACTCGAATCTCGCCGCCAAGACTATAGCGATAGGTGCTGTAGAGTCCGCCCGTCCCCTCCTGCAAGGCTACCGTTGTGGTGTCCTGCCGCTCCCCAAAGACCGAACCTATCCTGAAGCCCGGAGGCACGATCCCCGGCTGTTCGGGTGTCCGAGCCTGCCTCAACTCGCGATCAGTGGCGATGAGCCCGCGCTGATTGAGAATAACCGGGATCCCATTGTTCAACGGGACCGGAAGGAACTCGCTAACGATAAGTTGATTCTGAGACTTTCGCAGATTGAACACCGAACCGATATCAAAGAACGTCGCAACAGCGAGCGGACCCGCTATCGGAATGCGGTATTCTACGTTTGCGAGGAGTTGCGTGTCGCCGCCCACTGGAATCAGGTTTGCCGGCGCATTGGGGAACAGAGTTGGAACCGGTTCGTTCTGGACTGTAAATTGTCTGATGACCTCGGGAGCGACGCTGTTGGGTTTGGCCTGATTTGGCTTACGCTCCTTGAACTTTGTTCCATCCTCAGCCTGTACAAACACGTTTTGTGTAGTGAATGTGTTGTGCAGGGGCACCAGTGGAGAGATTGAGCGTATATTGTAGCCTCGGATTGAATCCTCGCCCCCGAGGAAGAATCGGGCAAACAACGGGGTCCCGCCGATGAATGAGAATGAGTTCGACTCGAACCGCGAGCCGAAGGGACTGATGTGTCCAGCCAACACGCGGAATCCGAAGGTGCGTGTCTTGCCTGGTTCGGGCCGGGCGCTTGCCTCTTTGCCCGCAAACATGGGTCTGAAGTACTTGAATTCAAGTGTCGGCTCAATTGTATTGACCTTGCCGCCCAGCGGGCCGCCCGAGATAGAGAGTCCTATCGTAAAGGCTTTGCCGTTGGTCGGGTCGAGCGACGAATTCAGAGTCGTGAACGACAGCGTCGGCGTGAGGGTGGATTGAGTGACGCCCTTTTGTTGGAAGCTCACGAGGATATCGTTCGTCTTATCGGCGTCGTTGTTGACATCGGGGTTAATGATGTCAGTGGTGCGGAACGAGTATGACATGCCCAGTCTGATGAATCGCCCCATTCGGAAACGCTTGGCGAAGTACTGAAGCGGGGCGGAGGCAGAGACCGAGGCCCCCTTTGTCCTCTGCGTGAACAACTGGGCGCCGAAGTTCCCCAGCAGGCTTTGCGTAGGAATCGCCCCAAATCCCTGACCGAAGAATTTGTAGTCCTGATAGAAGATGTTGAATCCGAGGCTGATGGGAGTTCCTTTCACATAGGGCTCGGTGAACCCAATAGAAGCGATCTTCTGCTGGTTCCCTGCCGCGATTGAAAGGGAGAGAGACTCACCGTAACCGAGCACGTTGTTGGTCGAGTAGTCGATGCCGATATACGAGCCGCCGATACCCGACACGCCGCCGGTGAAGCTGATCTGCTGCCGGCCCTTTTCCTGCACCTTTACCGTGACGTCCACCTGGCCTTCTTTTTCGTTGGTGTTGATCGTGGCGTCTTCCTTCTTGATCTGATCGAAGTAGCCTAGCTGGTTCAGCCGAAGTATACTCAGGTCCCAGTACTCTTCGTTGTAGCGCTCGCCTTCGTTCAGCAGCACTTCACGGCGCAACACGTTGTCGCGAGTGAAAGTATTACCGATGAACTCCAATCTGCGCAGGGTATACTGCTTGCCTTCTTCCATCGTGAAAGTGATGTCCACTATGCCTGTCTTCTGGTCGTCGGGCGAATCCTTAAAGTCGGGCACATAACCGGCTTCGAACTGGATATACCCCCGAGAGCCATAGAGCTTCTTGAGGTTCTCCATTCCCTTATTGACAACTGAGTAGCCGCGCACGATGTCACCCGGCTTGATGTTCAGGATACCCTTGATCTGTTCGGCGGTGAATTCGGTGTTGTCTTCAACTTTGATTTCGCCGGCCTTGTACTGGCGTCCTTCGTCGATCGGCACGACTATCTTCAGACCGCGTCCCTTGTGCCCGAACAGGGGGATCCAGGTTCCGACCTTTCCGACCTCCTCGACTCGGGGCTCGCCGAAGTGCGCTTTCAAGTAGCCGCTGTCAGCGTAAACCAGCACGCGCAGGCGATCCAGATCGGCTTGAAGCTTATCCTTGTGATAGATGTCTTTTGACGAAAACGTAGTGAACAGCCCCAGCTGTTTGACCAGCTTCATCTTGCTGCGGAGTTGAGAGTCGGAGTAGACGGTGTTTCCATCGAACTCGATTTCAGCAACGCGGAACCGTGGACCCTCTTCGATCTTGAACGTCAGAGCGACGGCGGTGCTGGATATGTCCTCTACGACAGGTTCCACCTTGGCTTCGGGGCGACCTTCGTTGCCAAGCATCTCTTTGATGACTGCTGCCGCCCGCTTTGCCTTCACCGGATCATACTGAGATTCTTTGGAAAGCCCTACCTGGCGTTTGCGAAACTCTTCGAGCAGAGTGGATTGCTGAATTGACTTAAGCCCATCGTACTTTATGTCGAGCAGCAGGGGGCGCTCACGTACTTCGAAGGTGATGATCTTTCCGCCCCTGGCGCCTTCTTCGGCAAAGACTTTGACATCTTCGAAGTGGCCCTGAGCGTTAAGAGCTCTCACGTCACGGTCAACCTGCGCGGGGTTGTAGGGATCTCCCTCCCGCGTTCCAATCCATATCTTGACCGTGGATTCGGGAATGCGGCGCGTACCTCGAATTTGCACCTGCTCCACCAGCACGTCCTGAGGCCCGCTGGCCAGCGCGCTCGGATGCACTCGTGCGATTCGTCCGTCGAGTATCCAACTGCCGCTAGCCGCGATCAATGCTACTACAAGCAGAACAACACGCTTACTCATACTTACTTGCACACTCCCAAGAGATTCAGAGCACGATTCGGAACTATCTCTCCAGTTGGTTTCTGTCTGAGTCAGGTTATAAAGATCGAGCGACCGCAAGCCTCCAGCCCGGCCAGGTCCGGTGTCGTTGGACCGGCGGGCACCTCGCTTCGGTCTGGAGATTCGCCCTACTCAAAGTCAGAACGATGAATTGACCGCTTATTGTAACAAAAATGCAGGGGCCTACCAAAGTCCATTGGATGATCGGGAATGGCAGCAGCGCCGGGAAAAGGCACAGCGAGCGCAGAGAAGAGTTATGCAGGGTTTTTCCCTTCTGTGGGTTGGGTTTGGCGATGGCCGGCTCCAGGTATGAGGAGGCTGCCATTGTCGTGGGTTCGGTTCCAGATCTCACTGCACAAGCAGCGCGTCGCCGAGTTCTTCTAACTCGACCGGGCGATACTGCAGGGCATCACCATCGAGATAGACTTCGATTACTGACGCCTCAATGAAACGGCCGCCGATGAGGGCCTCAGAGAGTGGATCCTCAACGTATTTCTGCAGCGCGCGCCGAAGCGGACGTGCTCCGTAGGAACGATCCACGCAGGTCTTCTCGACGATCCAGTGTTTTGCCTCGGTGGTTATCTGCACTTGAAGCTTACGCCGGATTAAAGTGCGATTGAGTTGCCCGATCATCAGACCGACGATCTCCAGCAAATCCTCCTCGGTGAGCGGTTCAAAGACGATTATCTCGTCCAGCCGGTTGATGAATTCAGGATTGAAGGTTTGCTTGACTGCCTGCATCACGCCTTCCTCGACCGTCGCTTGCTGAGAACGACTTGAGGACTGGAAGCCGAGAAGCCCTCGCTTCTGAATAAACCTGGCGCCTATGTTCGAAGTCATTATGAGGATTGTGTTCTTGAAGTCGATGACCGTGCCGAGCGCATCGGTCAGAATCCCATCCTCCAGGACCTGAAGCAGAATGTTGAATAAATCCGGATGAGCCTTTTCGATCTCATCCAACAGCAGCACCGAGTATGGGCTTCGCTTGATCTTTTCGGTCAACTGGCCGCCCTCTTCGTGGCCCACATAGCCAGGCGGGCTGCCGATCAGTTTCGATACCGAGTGTTTCTCCATGTATTCGGACATGTCGAAGCGGACCAGCGCGCGCTCGGAGCCGAACAGGAACTCTGCAAGGGAGCGTGCTACTTCGGTCTTGCCCACGCCGGTGGGACCGAGGAAGAGGAACGATCCGACAGGCCGATTGGGGTTTTTCAGACCGGCTCGGCTTCGGCGAATCGCGCGCGATAAGGCAGAGATCGCCCGATTCTGACTGACTATTCGTTTATGTAGTTCTTCTTCGGTGCGGAGCAGTTTTTCGGTCTCTTCCTCTTTGATCGAGGTGATTGGGATACCGGTCCAGCGCGAGATGACCTCTTCTATGTCGTCCCGGGTCACGGTTGGGATCGGCGCCGACGCCAGATTGTAGATCTCCCTGAGAGATGCAAGCTTGTCGATCTCGTCCTGCTCTTTCTTCTTGTATATCTTTGCCTGCTCGTAGTTTCGTTCAGCCTGGGCTCGCTCGAAGTTAGCCGTATACCGCCTCAGCTCTTTTTGACTCTTGAGGACCTCGGGCGGAACATTCGCCTCTCGCAGCTTCACGCGTGCGCCGGCTTCATCGATGATGTCGATTGCCTTGTCTGGCAGAAACCTGTCGGGAATGTAGCGGTGAGACTGATAGACGGCCGACTCGACGGCTTCTTCTGTGTAGCGGACCTGATGAAAGGTCTCGTATCGCTCCTTGACCCCTTCGATGATCTTTATCGTTTCGGCTTCGTTGGGCGGCGGAACCTTTACCGCCTGGAACCTGCGTTCGAGGGAGCGGTCCTTCTCGATCGTCTTGCGAAACTCAGCCGGAGTAGTCGCGCCTATACATTGTATCTCGCCGCGGGAGAGTGCGGGCTTCAGGATGTTGGCCGCATCGAGCGATCCCTCCGCCGACCCCGCTCCAACCAGCGTGTGGAGTTCGTCTATGAAAACTATGTAGTGCGGGTTTTCGATCAACTCCCGCATTATGGTCTTGAGTCGCTCTTCAAACTGTCCGCGGTACTTTGTTCCGGCGACCACCAGGGAGAGATCAAGCGCAAGGATTCGTTTGTCGCGAAGAAACGGAGGGACATCCCCCGACACTATTCTCTGGGCCAGTCCTTCTACGATTGCGGTCTTACCCACGCCCGGCTCGCCTATCAGCACCGGGTTGTTCTTCGTCCTTCGACAGAGTATTTGAACGAGCCGTTCGATTTCAGTCTCTCGGCCGATGAGCGGGTCGAGTTGATCCCCGGCTGCCGCTTCGGTCAGATCCCGGCTGAACTCCGCCAGGTGGGGCGCTTCTTTCTTCTGCGCGATGGCGCGGTCGCTCTGCTGGGAGCGCATCATCTCATCACGAATCTGGCCCAGCCGGAGTCCGCGTTCGAATAGAATCTCCGCGGCGGGCGACTTCTCCTCGCGAAGGATGCCGAGCAGCAGATGGTCGGTCCCGATATGCCGGTGCTGGAGCCGCTCGCTCTCGTCGGCGGCGTAGCTGAGCACGCGTTTTGCGCTCGGGGAGAGCGGCAGATCGACTGAAGCGTGAATCTTATCCCGCATCACCGATCGGTTCTCTATTTCTCTTCGGATTGATTCGACTGTGGAATTGGGGCTGCGGAAGTACTTCTGGGCTATTGTCTTGTCCTCGCGGAGCAAGCCCAGGAGGATGTGTTCGGCTTCGATTGCGGTCGCGCCGAACTGACTCGCTTCATATCTGGCGAAGAAGATTACTCGGCGTGCTTTCTCGGTGTAACGTTCGAACATACTCGCTTCCGCTGGGATTAGGACCGGGGAGAACTCAGGAACACGGGAAGAGAGAGTGAAACTGAACAGCTGTTAACAATTGCTTCAAGTCCTGTGTTCGCGAAATGCTCCGAGTTATTAACGCAACCGACCATCCTCGAGGTGAAGCACGCGGTCGCAGATAGCAGCCAGGCGTTCATTGTGGGTTACGATGACTGATGTCAG
>DASYSA010000199.1:0-10094 GCA_036003885.1 Blastocatellia bacterium
AAAGAACCTCCTTCGACCGAGAGGATTCGCTCCGTGCTCGGCTCCGCGGGAATCGATACCACCAAGGTGATCCTCCAACCGGTGACCAACAATCCTAACGAAATGCTGATTCGCTGTCCTCAGCTTGGAGGCGGCACCGAAGCTGAACGCAGGGTTGATGAAGACAAGCGAACCATCATTCGCGCGCTGCAGGCCCTCACACCTTCCGGAAATGTGGCTGTCGGCAAAGTCAACATCAACACGATTGACGCCGAGGGAATCGAGCAGGAACTGCGCCAGGTCGATCCGCTCGGGATAAACAAAGAGTTCTTCCCCGGAGCGCACCCTTATCGGGCGGTTGGCGATCAGATCATTGCCTTTCGCGACTCGCCGCAGCAAAAGGGTTTCATTACAGACATCAATACCATTCAATCGCTCGCTCTGTCGGCTCCGAACTATCCTAATTTCGATGCCAACAAGATGAAGCAGGCGCTGTCCGAGCGCCTTTACGCGGGCAAGATCGACCTCAATCTGGTCGGCGTGGCCGAGATCGAAGATGCGCTGCATCGTATCGATCCGCTCGGAATCGGAGCGGGCGATACTTATAGCAAGGCGGCCAAGGCGATCGGCGAGTTTCGCAAGGCGCGCAGGGGTGTGATCAACGATCTGAATGAGATCCAGGTGCAGGATGTTTCAGCAGACCTGTTGAGCAAGATGGCGCCCTACTTCACCGAGGGCAGCTTTGCCGTAATCTCCGCCGCCGTGGTTGGCCCGCAGGTGGGGGCTGACCTGCGCAACCGCGCGATCTATGTTACGCTGGCGGCGCTGGCGGGAATGCTCGTTTATATCGCATTCAGGTTTCAGTGGATCTACGGCGTGGCGGCAGTGACGGCGGTGTTTCACGACGTGATGATAACCCTGGGGATCTTCAGTCTCTTTCACTGGGAGATAAGCCTCACCGTCATAGCGGCGCTGTTGACCCTGGTTGGCTACTCGATGAACGACACCATCGTAATCTTTGACCGCATCCGCGAGAACACGAGGCTGCGCCGCCGTGACAATCTGGTCCAGATCACAAACGATGCGATCAATCAGACTCTGTCGCGCACGGTCATCACATCGGGGCTCACGTTCACATCAGTAATCGCAATAGTGTTATTCGGCGGTGAAGTGCTCAGGGGCTTCGCGCTGGCGCTGACCATAGGCATCATAATAGGGACCTACTCTTCAATCGCTGTCGCGAGTCCTATCATGCTTTGGTGGGAATACCTGGTCAAGCGAAAGCCGGCAAACCCGGCCGCAGCGGGGGCGCGTTCCAGCGAGCGAAGCATGGCGAAAGTATGACTTTGAGTTGCCTCCCCATGGCGAGGATCTTGCCGACTCCTTCACGGGCTGTCGCGATCCGCTGGCGGTAGGCTGGGCGGCCTCTCTCGGCGGGCACGGTGGGCGCGCCGGGAACAAAGTGGAACAAGCGGTGTCTAAGTCGTTGGAAGCCTGAAAATTTCTTGACTAGATGGGAACCTGAGTAGTAGACTCAGCCGGCTTTCAACCAGACTTAGCACACATAGGTTATTGATTTACCGGTCAGGTCTGATGGTTTACCGTTTCGCTCGGAAACGGGGCACTATCAGGTAGTTTAAACGGGGGCTAGCCGGATCGGCAGCATCCGTAGCCGACTACTTTTCAGAGCCATCGCAATAGCTGGAGGTCAACTTCATGTTTGAACACCTTGTCGAGTCATCGGCGGTAAAACAAAAAAGCAACAGGTGGATTTACTTCACGGTTACGGCAACCATTTGGGTTGCTTTCCTGACGTCCGTGATCGTGTGGGGAATCATGGCCTATGACGCTCGACTGAGTGAGCAGTTCAACGCGCTGACTCTGCTGGCGCCGCCTCCCCCGCCACCACCTCCTCCGCCACCGCCTCCTCCGGCCGCGGCCGTCAAGGTTGTCAAAGTGGTGACCAACGAGGGATTTGTCGCCTCGGAGAAACCACCAACAGAAATTAAGAAAGCGTCGGCGGCCCCGCCGGTCATAGCCACTGCTGGCGTGATTGGGGGCCAGGAGGGCGGCGTTCCCGGCGGCGTTCCCGGCGGTGTGCCGGGCGGCGTAGTTGGCGGCCTCCCTGGATCAACTGGCGCTACCGAACCTCCTCCGCCACCTCCGCCTCCTCCTCCGACCCCGACCGTACAAAGGGGGGAGACTATTCGCAAGTCGGGCGGCGTTCTCCAGGGATCGGCCACCAAAAAAGTGCAGCCGAACTATCCGCCACTTGCGAAAGCCGCACGCGTAGCGGGAGCAGTGGTCGTAGAAGTTACGGTCGATGAAGATGGAGGCGTTATCTCAGCCAGGGCGGTCTCGGGCCACCCATTGTTAAAGGACGCAGCAGTTGCCGCAGCAAGGGCGTGGAGGTTCACGCCGACTCAACTCAGTGGTGTGCCGGTGAAAGTGATTGGTACTATTACGTTCAACTTCACCCTGTAACCCAACGGGTCCATCGTCTTCGCGAGTCTGAAGGTCAAAACTTCAGGCTCGCGCTCTGAGTATCTAAAACTGATTTTGGAGGGTTTCTAACGATGCTACTTCTTACGAACGTATTGCTGGCGGGCAACAAGCTCGCTTTCTTTTTGCTCCAGGCCGCCGAGACGGCCGGCGACAAGAGTGAAGACTTCACGCTTTGGGGCATGATTCAAAGAATGGGATGGCCTGCCAGAGTCGTCGCAATCGTGCTGGCCATCATGAGCATGTACTCGATCGCGGTCATGGTCGAGCGCTGGCTCACCTTCAATGCTGCCAAGAACCAATCACGGCAGTTTGCGCCGAAGGTTGCCGCGGCTCTTCGCGAAAACCGTATCGACGAAGCAATCGCGATTTCCGATCGACATAAGAAGTCGCATCTGGCCATGGTAGTCAATGCAGGCCTTCAGGAGTTCCAGGCACACCAGGCTGGAGCTGATATCTCAGGGACGACAATGGATGCGGCCCGCCGGGCGCTGCAGCGCTCTACGGCGCTCAAGACGGCCGAGCTCAAGCGCGGTCTTTCAGGGCTGGCAACCATCGGCTCGACGGCCCCGTTCGTCGGACTGCTGGGAACCGTGATCGGCATCATTAACTCGTTCCAGGGTATGAAGTCGGCCGAAGGCACCGGCATTTCGGCAGTCGCCGGCGGCATCTCCGAGGCACTGGTCGAAACGGCTTTCGGGCTGCTGGTCGCAATCCCGGCGGTCTGGGCGTTCAACATCTTCCAGAACAAGGTCGAGGCGTTCACGATCGAGATGGATAACTCCTCGTCTGAACTGATCGACTACTTCATCAAGAAACGCGGCAGCGAGAGGTGAAATCATGTCAATGGCAGTAGGAGGCAGCGAAGGTGGCTACGTCTCCGATATCAATGTCACACCGATGGTGGATGTGATGCTGGTGCTGTTGATCATCTTTATGGTCGTAGCACCTCTGTTGCAAACAGGCGTCAGCGTCACGCTGCCGAAATCCAAGTATCCTGATCCGGACCCGAATATCATTAAGGATACTTCAGCGGTTGTCTCAATCACGCCCGACGATAAGATATTCTTTGGCCGTGATCCGGTCACCAAAGAAGATCTCGCGAAGAAGATCGGAAACATTCTCAAGGACAAGCTTCCCGCCGAGCAGGTCGTCTACGTCAAGAGCGACAAACTCGTGAAGTACGGTACGGTGGTGGGCGTAATAGACACGATTCGAGAAGCCGGCTACGAGCGGATCGGACTCGTTGCTGAAAAAGAGAAGGAACCCGGCAGCCCGACACAGTGAGAAGCGGCCATATCGCAGAGCGGGTGCTCCAGGCACCCGCGTAGAACTTCAATCAAGGAGGATGTTGCCGGACGACCGGCAGCTTGATACTACATGGCACACGGAGAAGCTGACGAGATTATTCCAAGCCGAAAGGTCAACCTGGCGCCGCCCAATATCAACGTTACGCCGCTGATCGACGTACTCCTGGTGTTGCTTATCATCTTCATGGTGATTCAGCCTCAAAAGGAGGCGAAGTTCGAATCCCAGATTCCGCAGAAGCCCCAGGACAGCAAGGACGCTCCAACGCCGCCTTCAGATCTGCTGATGGTTGACGTAAAGAAGACGGGTATGGGCCTCGACCAGACCGTGGAACTCAACAGCAAGCCGATGTCTTTGCAGGAACTGGCCACCACGTTGAAGGACTTGCTGGAACAACGCCCGAACAAGGCCGTCTTCCTCAAAGCTCCGAAGGATAAATTCTACGGGGACATTGTCTACGTCATAGATGTGCTCAAAGGGGCTGGCGCACAGCCGATCGGCCTTCAGATCGATTTCCTGGAATAGTAACCTATTGGAGGGTAGCATCGTGAAGAGAATTCAGAACCTTGCAGTCATTGTGGCGCTGCTGACCCTGGTCATGGCAACGCCTGGTTGTGGGGTCATCAACAGCTTACGCGCCAAGGATAGCCTCAACGACGGAGTCCGCGCGTTCAATCAGGGTCATTTTGATATAGCCCAGAGGAAGTTCGAATATGCGCTCGAGTTGAGACCCGACAACACCAATGCTCAACTCTTCTATGCGCGCGCTCTGAGCGCTCGCTTTGATCAGGGTCAGGAGGAAAACCTCGGGCTCAAGACGATCGCGGCGTATGACAATATCGTAAAACAGAACCCCGACAACGGAGAGGCAATCGACCAGGCTCTGGCCTTCAAGGCGAAAGTCTACGAAGACCTGGCGGGACTGGTGCCCGAGAAGGGAGACCAGTACGAACAGACTCGCCGGGACACTCTCCTCAAGCGCGCAGATATGCCTACGGCAACAGCTCAGACCAAGGCCGACGTTCATTACACACTCGGGGTTGAATACTGGAAGAAAGCATACAAGCTCGACGGCTCATGGGTCAGCCACAATCAGGCGGTCCCGCCCGAGGTTGGGGAGAAGGTGAAGCCGCTGGCCCAGAAGGCGCACGAACATCTCCAGCAAGCCCTGTCAGTAAAGCCTGACTACGCTAACGCGTACTACTACTTGAAGCTGGCTTATCTCCAGGACATGTACACCGAACCCAATCCGGCGAAGAAGAAGGAATTTCTGGCAAAGGCAACTCAAGCCCAGGACAAGTACGCGGAGCTTCAGAAGCTGCTGCAGCAGCAAGCTGCCGCTCAGGGAGAGTCAGCTGCGCAACCCAGCGCCTCAAAGTGAACTAGATCTTACTCAGTGTGCTAGAATCTTCGGGTGACGGTCTTCGGACTGTCACCCTTTTGATTTATGGAGGTGCTTGCAGCGCCAGGCTTGAGCTAACAGGGCGCGCCGTATCTTATGATTCGCTTCGAGAGTATTGTAGAGAGGGTTCGAAAGAACCACCCCGGCGCCGATGAGGACCTGCTTCGCCGCGCCTACCTCTTCTCTGCGCGCGAGCATCGCGGCCAGATCCGAAAATCGGGCGAGCCATATCTGGTCCACCCGCTTGAAGTTGCCAACATCCTGGCCGAACTCAATCTGGACCCCGTCTGCGTGGCGACCGGGCTTCTACACGACATCGTCGAAGATACGAATACGTCGCTCGCCACCATAGAGGAATACTTCGGCCCCGAGATCGCCCACCTGGTCGATGGGTTGACCAAAATCTCCAAGCTCGACCACGCCTCACAAGAAGAACGCCAGGCCCTGAACATGCGGAAAATGCTGCTGGCAATGGTGGACGACGTGCGGGTGGTGTTGATCAAGCTCGCTGACAGACTCCACAACATGCGCACGCTCGAGTACCTGCCCGGCGAGAAGCGCCGTCGCATCGCCCAGGAGACCGTGGACGTATATGCCCCCATCGCCCACCGACTCGGGATGAGTCGCGTGCGCGGCGAGTTGGAAGACCTCGCTTTCAAATACCTCGAGCCGGAAGAGTACCTGAAACTGAAGGAGCTGGTAGAAACCAGGCGTCAACGCCTGGAGGCATTTCTTGTCGATCTCAGGGAGCGAATGCTGGAGATGATGGGCGAGTCAGGCATTCAGGTGGTCCATCTCGAACAGCGAATCAAGCGACTCTATTCAATCTACCAGAAGATCCGACGCCAACGCGTCACTATCGATCAGGTCTACGACCTGGTGGCAGTTCGCATTATCACCGAATCGGTCAAGGACTGTTATGCCGCGCTTGGCGTAATCCATACTGCGTGGAAGCCCATCCCGGGCCGCTTCAAAGACTGGATCGCAATACCGCGCGAGAATTTTTACCAGTCGCTGCACACGTCCGTAGTGGGCGAAGGCGGCCAGCCGTTCGAAGTGCAAATTCGCACCGATGACATGAACCGGGTCGCGGAAGAAGGCATCGCGGCGCACTGGAAGTACAAGGAGGGCCGGCGCGGCACTCACACGGATGAAGATGAGGCCTTCGTGTGGCTCAAACGGCTCGTTGAATGGCAGCAGGAGGTCAAGGACTCGCGCGAGTTCCTCGATTCCCTCAAGCTCGACCTCTACCCTAAAGAGGTCTACTGCTTCACTCCCAAGGGCAAGGTGATCGAGTTGCCGCGGGGCGCTACCCCCATCGACTTCGCGTTTACCATCCACACTCAGGTAGGCCTCACTTGCACCGGAGCGAAGGCTAACGGACGCATCGTCCCGCTCAGACATCAACTGCGCAATGGCGATGTGGTCGAGATAATGACCTCCCCCAACTCTCATCCGTCACGCGATTGGATGAACTTCGTCAAGACTTCCCGCGCGCGATCCAAGATCCGTCACTACCTGGCCGAAAGCGAGCGTACAACCGCCGTTGAGCTGGGTAAGAAACTGTTCGAGAAGGAAGCCGACAAATTCCGGCTTAACACGAAGAAGCTGATCAGCAGCGGTGAGCTTGAAAGAATTGCCCCGGATTACGGATGCGCCCGGGCCGATGACCTCCTGGCGGCAATCGGCTACGGCAAGACATTGCCTCGAAACGTGATCGCCAAGCTCCTGCCTCCGGAACGCGCGGGCGAACTCGAACAGGAGAAGAAGCCGACGCTTGCGCAGGTAGTCAAGCGCGCACTTGGCCTTTCAGATCGCATCGCAGTGAAAGGCATTGATGACATCATGGTTTATCGCGCGCGCTGCTGTAATCCGATCCGCGGGGAAGAGATCATGGGTTACATCACTCGGGGTAAGGGCGTAGCCGTGCACTCAACCAGGTGCCCAAATGCGCCGAGCCTGATGATCAACCCAGAGCGAGTCATCGAGGTCGAGTGGATGAAATCCGACGGCGAACACCCGTCCGCCTTTCCAATCACAATGCGTCTGGTCACCGAAGACAGGCCCGGCATGGTCGCCGACGTCACCCAGGCGATAGCCGGGGTAGGCACGAATATTCGCGACATACACGCGTCGATAGACGATGAGGGCCGCGGCCGGCTGGTGATCACCGCGGAGATTTTCGATATGAAGCACCTCGAAAAGATCACGGGCGCACTCAAGTCCGTAAAGGGCGTAATGGATGTCGAACGCATAACGGGCGAAGCGGTGGAGGCCTGAATCGTCATCAAACCACCGGCCGACTCAAAAGCAACGTCCCCCCACCCCACCCCCTTCGAAAAGAGAGAAGGCCAACACAGATCTGGCTCGGCGGCTGCCCGACCTCCTATCGTCGTCAGTCTGGCAAATACATGACGAGTTCCGACGGGCAGCCGCCAAGAAGCAGATTCTAGAAAATCTCTGCCGCGATTTCGGTAAGCGCGTTCATCACTGGTCGCACAAATCGACGGTTTCCACTTCGCGTTCTAAACGCGCCCGCAAACAAAAGCCCGAAACCCACGCCGACGCCGAAGGCAATAAGGGCTGCGTTCACCGGCTTCTGACGCCCATACTCCTTTGCCTGCTCGATACCACGGTTCAGCCCTTCGGTCGCCTCACGGCTATACTCTTTGGCTTGTTCATAAGTGCGGTTCAACCCTTTCGACGCCCCGTCGTATGCCTGAGAAACGGCCGCTTTCGCCTGGTCCGCTATCTTACTTGCGGTCTCGACGAAACCAGTCTCAGCACCTGCGCCCGGTTCGGTAGTCTTAGCCTCCTTTACTCCGTAACCCGCACGCCCGGACTCCGAACTGCCGCCGGACGTCATTCCTTGTTCTGATGTTTTATGCGTTGTGTCCATGGTTGTCTCCCTCTCTATGAAATTTGAATCGTTCATTTAAGCATTTCTGCAACAGTGACTGATCAATCAACCTGACCCCGCGAATTCGCACGCGCCGCGAACGAGTTCGGTTGCTCATCACGGTGTTCGGTCGGTGTGTCTTTTTGAATCGACGGGTCCCTGAGCTTCTTGCTAATCGCCGCCGTAACTATCGTCGACCCAAGGGACCATAGAAGGTGTCCCATGCGGGCCCGCTTGATGAGCGGCAGTGCTCCCAGCCCATCTCGGAAACGTCCAGCAACGTCCTCCACGGTTTCCGCCAGCGCGTCCATGATGCGGTCCTGCGGCGACGAGCGGCGCTTTATGAAGGCCGCCACCGTACAGGTTAGACCTGCGGTGACCCCTACCGCGATGAAGGGATGCTCGGCAATGTAGGTTCGCCAATCCAGCGCCGCCTGGACGCGGTCGTTGAGTTCGTCCACGGTGTCACTGATCGAGTCCCGGTGCAGGGCAATGTCCCTGCGAATCGCTTCGGCGCTTCGATCGGTGGCTTCAACGTCGACCTGTCTGATCAAGTCATTTCCTTCAACCATTCCTTATTCTCCTCGAGGGTATCAAGAGTCTGCTCAGGCTTCAGGGTCATCCGGCTCAGGATCCCGATGCTTACTGACGCCAAAACTCCCGAAATCAGCACCAGCCCTCCACCGATCACCAGGAGAGCTTGCCAGGCGCCTATGACTGGCGCGAGGGCGGCAGCTGCGGCTCCGCAAAGAGCCAGCAGCGCCGCCAGCCCCAGCGAGGCTGAAATCACCGCCCACAGGAGAGCTCTGCGAAGTATCACCACTTTCTCGCGTATCTCCTGTTTGGCGAGCGCAATCTCATCGCGGACCAGGTGGCTGGATTCGGTGGCCAGCCTGCTCAGCAATTCAGGCACTGACGATACTTGTCCCTCAGCATGCTGCCCGTAGCTACTTATGGATCGCGAGTACATTGGCTACCTCCGCCTGATGAGCGCGCCCAGAAAGAGACCGACGGCGCCGGCTACCAGCAAGCTGCGTCCAGGATTGCGACGGATCTGATTCGCAACGTCGGCTTTCACTTGTTGCATATCTGCCTGTTTGACGTAGTCTGCCGACTGATCCAGCCAATCCGCTGCATGCCCAAGCCCCTCAGAGCGGCCGTCTCGCAGCCCACCCGGAGACGACTTCTGATGCAGGGTTTCGGCTGCCTGATGAAGTAACGCAGCCAACCTGGTCCTCATTGAATTCGGAACGCCTGAGTCAAGTTCCGGAAGTGCGTTGTGTGTTTGAGGGTCTGTTTGAATCATAATGACGTTCCTCTTAATCAGTGTGGGATTGTTGAACACTCTCATTGCGTCCGAGTTCGGGCGCCAATCTCCCGTACACTTTTTCGCGTTCTAACCAGCTCCGTTATTGATTTAGCAAAGAAGGGACCAGATGCCCCTGCTTTCACATTTTGTCGGCCAGACCAGCATTTCGATTGTTCATCAACCACGGGTCCACTTGAAAGCCGTATGAAGCTAAAACACGCGCACGCAAATCGTACAAAGGCGCTTTCTCTTTCTCCGCGTAGGACGATGTACCCGGCTTGATCAGGCGCACTTTCATTGTACGTTTCCTTTTTTAGTTACGACGTTTCAGAGCTGGATATGAGGATTACAGTCTGGGGGCCGAGGCCGTTGTGGTTGCGTTATAACGCCCTCCGGCGGCCACTGAACGCCAACCAACCCGCGAACCCCTAACCCGACGCCGCTTTACATTTCGAATGTACGCTCACCTGCGAGAGGGTTCTGTCCAATAGTGAACAAGGGCGAGAATAGTTTGTTGCACGGAGGGTTGGCTGTCCGTCACCCGGACCGCTGGGGTTCCACACCTCACGCTGTTGGACAATCGGCCCACGCATCTGAGATAATCTGCAATTTCAATCCAGCAGTGGATTCCTAACTGTGGAGTCAGACAAGATGAAAGACCGGGTCCAGACTGACGGAGCTCCGAAAGCCATCGG
>DASYSA010000200.1:0-3863 GCA_036003885.1 Blastocatellia bacterium
CACGGCTCATCGTGCCCGAGATCATCTTTGGCCTCATACATGACATGCCGCTTCACGAGGCTGTCAAATCCGTTGAGCGGAAGGTCAACGAGGACGTGCGGCTCTTCACGAACCCGACAGCCAATCATGACCTTCGGATTAGCGATGCATTGCGCGAGGTTCGACGTGACGTTCTCAAGTTACAGGCATTGTTCACGCAACCCCTGCAATTACCTGCCTCAATGAACATCCCAAGACTATCGGAACTTATCTCACATCACTCTCTTGGTCTCGTAAGCATACAAAAAGCCGCTGACACAGTTTATTACAGCTCAGCCGACTTTAGCCGAGAAACCCGGGGACTGAAGCCGCTCGTTAATGCCGAATCTGAGATTCGAGATGCAACCACTGCCGCTGAGATAGTTGGTACCGATCTGGCGGCTCTAATCGACGATAAGGAAGTCCGCGATCAGCTTGAGGCGCATCAGCTTCGCACGGTCGACGTCGGGCTCGATCGACTCGACACCGATCCCTTTTTGTCCTCTGTAGAACCTAACCGCACTCTGCAGGCCGGCGGGCATTATCAACTTCGCATCCACATTGGTAATCCCCTGCCCGGCAGCCTCATGCAGGGTCCGGTTCCATACATTGATCCACTTCTGCCTGACCCGAAACAGGCGAACGGTCACCCATTAGAGATCGCGGTTCAGCGGAAGGAGTTTGAATTGCTTTCTCAATCCGTCAAGCAGACTTTCCTTCCTCGCTTCGGAGCAGCGGAGCCGGTTTACTTTACGATTCGTGCGCCCCGTGAGTCTGGGACCGCCACCCTGAGAATTTGCGTTTACTATCGCAACTACCTTCTCCAGTCATTCCTCCTGCAAGCCGAAATAACTCATTCTGAGGAGTTTCGGAATGAGCCCGCGACGAGGGCCCAGCTGGAGTATTCACGAACCGAGCGATTCACCAATCTCGATGACCTTCAGGCTCGAGCCATCTCAATCGGAGCGAATCTTAACCAGGCGGGCGATACACACGAGCTATTCATCAAGGGCGCAAAAGTCGGCACGGTCCCATTGGGAGATAAAGCTTTTACAGACGCTATGGACGATATACGCGCCGTGCTGCTCAAGGCCACGGTTGATTCAACCGACGCCACGCTCCCGCGTATATATCCGCCTGCTGTAAAGGGTCATCCTGCGCCTTCAGAGATGGCCGAAGTCACGCGCAGGCTGGCTGACAAGGGTCATGAACTATATAACGCGTTCTTTCGCGCTGCCCGATTCGATGCTGCCCTGATGAAATCGCTCGGGAGCCTCCGAGATACTAAGGCCGAAACTATACAGGTAGTTCGCTTCTACGAACGGGTGGTTTTTCCGTGGGTGCTGCTTTATGACTTCGAGCCCCCGGAAACAGGGAGCGGCAACGTTTGCTTAGGGCAAGTCCTTGACGTAACTGGCGTAGCGCAATCTTGCGGGCACGGTCCGCGTGACAAAGAGTACTGCATCCGCGGATTCTGGGGCATCCGCCATCGTGTGGAAGAACTCATTCGCGGCGGTCCGACAGATAACGCTGTCAAAGTAATTTCGCGTTTGCCAGGCCGCGAATTCATTCGAATCGTAACGGACTTCTCAGTCCCTGGCGCTCCGGAACTACAAAATGATCTCCAGGCCGCGCTGGACACCGATGCTTCCGTAGGCCCAGTGGATTCGCAGGCACTGATCAAGCTCCTCTGGAAGAAGCCGCCGGAACGGCCAGCCATGCTACTTATCCTCGGACATCTCGAAACAGGCGCACCCCAGTTTCCCAATGAGCCCAAAGGCGAGCGTATCGTCTTGGTGCCGCAAAAGAACTGGCTAACAGGGGAGAGCATCTCCAATGAATTTAACGCCGCTCTTGAGGCATGGGATCAACCGCGCCCGCTGGTGTTGCTCATGGCCTGTGGTTCGGCCACAACAAATGTCGATAAGGTGAATGATTTCGTAATTGCTCTCAACGCGGCAGGTGCGGGTGCCATCGTCGGAACCGAATGCGTCGTGTTTTCCGATTTCGCTTCTGCATTCGCGCGGTACCTGACGCTGCGACTGTGGAACCGTAACGTCGCCGGCCAGGCCACCTCTTTGGGCCAAGCTATGACGGAGTTCCGTGTGCAAACGCTTGAATCCGGCAATCCACTCGCTTTTGTCTTTCGTTCCATAGGTGACGCCGATCTCACGCTGCAGTAAGGAGAGATATTCCATGTGGTCTCGCGCTATTTCTATCGCGCTTTTCTTCGCGACACAGGTGTTGTTATCAACAAGCATATTTTCCCAGGAAGCTCTCGTCTCGCTTGAGGAAACCGCGCCCGCTGAACTCTGTCCCTCGTGCAAAAGTTTGAACTTTCTGGTCAAACCCGGCAAGCAGACAATTCACCTCACAGAAGCGCCGAAGGTCGAATCGGTGTTGCTTGGCGGGGAACGGAAGAGTGTCCAGGGATTCACCGCACAATGGGTCGGCGAACAGAAACCGCGTGAAATCAAAATCACGCTAGACACAAAAGAACTCGTCCTATCAGGCACCTACGACATCTATTTGAACCTACAGCCCAAATCAAACGCCGAGGCTCCCCGTCTGAAGCTCCAGATCTTTCATCCGGCACCAAAAATAGCACCGATTCCTAAGTTAATACTTGATCGAACCTATTATTTTATCGGGATATCAGCCGACTCGAATCCAGAAGTGTTTCTTGACGAGATTTCACAAAAGTCAAACCTGTCAAACCTCAAAATCAACAAAGTCGGGAATGCTTCGATTGGTGCCCTACCGATTGGCGGGTCATTGCAAATCTTGAATCCGCCACAAGAGATGACGGCCGGTCAACGTGAAAAAATAAATTACAGGATTGCAAACAATTTTGACCTCGGCACCGCGAGTGGCACTATGAAGATCCAGTCCGCCGAGGTTATTGACCCGCTGGGCACCTTTGATTTTGAAGTTCGCAGCCATGTTCACTGGTTATACATTGGATTGACAATCGCCATTGGTTTGTTTTGCAGTTACTTCTTGAAGGTACATCTACAACAGCGGCTGGAACTAGACCAGGCGCGCCTGGATGCACGCAGGCTTTTGGATCGGATTGCCGCGGAGGAACTACTGCACGCGGACACCGTTTTTACAAACGCCTATCGTACTCAACTCAATCTGTTGAATACCGCATTGAATGGTACTAATCCGACGGACATCAACAATGCCAAAACTGCACTTGACACGGCATGGCGTACTGCACTCCAGGACTTAACAAAGCGGCATCAGGACCAATTGGATGCGCTCGACAAATTGGGCGACATCACTAAACTCGACTGGCCGGTGCCTCCGACCGTCAGCGCCCCGATTGTCGCCGCCCGAGCCGCGTTGGTTCAAGTGGTAACGTTGATCGAGCGGGACGACCTGGCACAGGCGCAGACGCAGCGCCAGCAGGCGGTTCTGGATCTCGGAGCTGACGTACTTCACGCCGCGTTGGCCTGGCAGAACGCAGTGATCCAAATCGTCGATAATCTTCAGCACAATCCGAACGGTATTTCTAAGAGTACATCTGAGGCGCTGGCTAAGCCAGCCCAAGATTTGGTGGTTTCACTGACGAAGATCAGCGCCAACACTTCGATGGCAACCCCCGAACAAATTCAGCAGTCGCTAAGCGACATAAGGCTCGAACGTCTCTTAGTCAGGCAGTTTGTTGACTGGCTCGTGCGGACCATCAAAACGGAAATGTCCACAGCAGAGTCACTGATCGAAATGGCGAATTTGTCTGGCTGGAATGCAGCAAAATTTGCGATGCTGCCGAACGCGGTGGACGCTTTCATCGTGTTTTTGGACTCAACAGTCGATAACCCGGATCCAGTGGCAATGGC
>DASYSA010000201.1:0-8840 GCA_036003885.1 Blastocatellia bacterium
AGATCATCTGAAAGTCGAAAGCGTTTTGGCACGGGAGCGGTGGCTCTATCACCAGTGGACAATGGCGGTTTAAGCTTCCTTTCAGCTTACCCATGTTCCCTGGGCGAAGAATTGAACAGGGGGCTTCACCAGCGAGGCAGGAGAGTCGACGCTTACTCCGCTTAATCCCAGGCAAGGAGAAAAGAATGGAACGTAAAGCAGCATCCGATTATCCGCAAGAGTTGCTAGACCTGTTTCACGAATACCAGCACGGCGACATCAATCGCCGCACTTTCCTCGACCGCGCCGGCAAGTTTGCGGTCGGCGGCCTGACGGTCGCGGCAATCTTCGAGGGCCTGAAACCCAACTATGCCTGGGCCCAGCAGGTGCCGCCGGATGACAAACGCATAAAAGCGGGCTATGAAGTCGTGCAATCCCCGGCCGGAAACGGCTCGATCAAAGGGTATCTGGCTCGTCCGGCACAAGGGAAAAAGGCGCCCGTCGTGCTCGTCATTCACGAAAACCGCGGACTCAATCCCTATATCGAAGACGTCGCGCGTCGCCTCGCGCTCGCCAATTTCATCGCCTACGCGCCCGACGGGTTGACTTCGGTCGGCGGCTACCCGGGCGACGATGAGAAAGGCGCTGCCGCCTTCCGCACGGTGGATGGAAAGAAGATGACCGAAGATTTCGTCGCGGCGGCCAAGTGGCTCAGAGCGCGTCCAGATTCCACGGGCAAATTGGGCGCCGTCGGGTTCTGTTTTGGCGGCGGGATGGTGAATCAATTGGCCGTGCGACTGGGCGCTGATCTAAATGCCGGGGTTGCGTTCTATGGCCGCCAGGCAGGCGCGGACGATGTCCCGAAGATTTCTGCGCCACTGTTGCTGCATTACGCGGGCAATGACCAGGGCATCAACGCAGGCATCGCGGCCTATGAAGCAGCGCTCAAGGCCAACAACAAAGTGTATTCGCTGCACATGTACGAGGGCAAACAGCACGGCTTCCACAACAACACGACGCCGCGTTATGACGAAACCGCCGCCAAACTGGCATGGACGCGCACTCTCGAGTTTTTCAACAAATACCTGCGGTAGGTGAAGAGGCAGTCGCCTGAGGGCGGCAGAAGAGGAGAAGAGGAAATGAATGCATTCTCGAGGAGAACAGTCTGGGGCACCCTCGCATTGGCCTTGATGTGTTTGTCGGTGAAAGCCCCCATGGCGCGAACAGCAACCTCTCGGATCGTTAGCGCCGCAAATACTTTCCTCTCGACGCTCGATCAGAAGCAGCGGCAGAGCGTGCTGTTTGCGTTTGACGACGAGAAGCAGAGAGCGCGCTGGTCCAACCTCCCGACCACGATGGTTCCCCGAACGGGTCTTAGCCTTAAAGAACTGAATCCGGCGCAACGTTCCGCCGCACTGGCTCTGGTCTCATCTGCGCTCAGCGCGAGGGGCTTCGAGAAAGTTCAGCAGATCATGGAAGGCGACGAGGTTCTCAAAACCGGCGGAGGGAACAACCCGATGTTCGGCAAGGACCTTTTCTACATCTCCATCCTCGGAACACCCTCCGAAAAGGACCCCTGGATGCTCCAGTTTGGAGGTCACCATCTGGCGCTTAATATCACCCTCGCCGGCGAACGCGGCGTTCTCACCCCGAGCCTGACTGCCGCCCAACCCGCTCTCTATACTCTCAACGGTAAAACGGTGCGCCCCCTTGGTCAGGAGAGCGATAAGGCCATGGCCTTGCTGAAGGCACTGGACGAGAACCAGCAGAAGCAAGCTATTCTAAGCTACCGTTTGGCGGATCTTGTGCTCGGACCCGGGCAGGATGGCAAAACAATCCAGCCTGAAGGCCTGAAGGCTTCCGCCATGAATGAGGGGCAACGCGCCATGCTGCTCGATGTCATATCGGAATGGACCGGCATTATCCACGAAAGCGCGGCCACGACCCGTATGCCCGAGCTCAAAGCCGATATCAAAGATACCTGGTTTGCGTGGAGCGGCCCGACCACCGCTACTCCGGGGAGTAACATCACAGCATACTACAGAATTCAGGGACCGCATCTCGTCATTGAGTACGCGCCTCAGCGGCTGGGCGGCGATCCTTCCATGCATGTCCATGCCATGTACCGCGATCCGACGAATGACTACGGACAGAGGTTCACAGCAAAATGAGAACGAGGCGGACTGCGGCTGGTGCGATTCTTCTGTTGGTCGGAACGGCTGCCTCCGCCCACAGGCTGGATGAGTATCTGCAGGCCACAACTATCTCGGTGGAGAAGGATCGTGTTCACGCGCAGATTCGTCTGATCCCAGGCGTTGTCGTGTTTCCCAACGTGCTCGCAAACATCGATACCGATGCGGACGGAGTCATCTCAGAAGCTGAGCACCGGGCTTACGCGGAGCGGGTGCTTGGCGACCTGTCGCTCACGATTGACGGCGATCGATTGCAGCTCCGACTGGTCTCGTCGAAATTTGCAGAAATCGAGGAGATGAAAGAAGGACGCGGCGACATTCAACTCGAGTTCGATGCGGATGTGTCCAGCGGCGGCCCCAACCGGAGACTCATTTTCGAAAACCAACACCAAAGCCGGATTGCGGCCTATCTTGTAAATTGTCTGGTTCCGCGCGACCCGGACATTCGGGTCACAGCGCAGAACCGAAATTACCAGCAGTCGTTCTATCAATTGGATTACGCCCGGGCTGACATTCGTTCAGGCCCGCTGTCCTCTTCCTGGTGGTCAAACCGGGGGTGGCTGGGCATGGCTGCCCTCCTTCTGTTCGCAGGGCTCGCGCTGCTGTGGCGTTGGCGCGCCAGAGCTGCGAATGATGCGATAGCGCAAGAATAATCGACTTCCCGGATCAACTACTCTGGTGGTGTACTATGAGCGTCACTGATTATGCCGAAGCAGAAGATTCTAATAGTTGATGACGAAAAGGGAGTTCGGTGGACGCTGGCCGAAGCGTTGCGCATGTGGGGTTACCTATCGGCCGACGCAGATACGGCGGCCGCCGCGCTTTTCGCCTTCGACAACGAGCAACCGGCGGCGGTTCTGCTCGACGTCCATCTTCCGGATGGGTTGGGACTAGACGTACTGCGAGAGATTAAGCAGCGCCAGCCGGACGCGGTCGTCATAATGATGACCGGCGATGTCATGGTTGAAGACACTATCGCGGCGCTTCGCGGAGGCGCGTACGACTTCATCGGTAAGCCCATCAACCTCGAAGAGCTCCAGGTAACGATCCGCAACGGCATCGAGGCGCAGTCGCTACGTAAAGAGGTGAACCAGTTCCGCCGCGAGAGGGCTGGACAGTTTACTTTTGATCAAATCATAGGCGACTCGCCGGGGATGGCCCAGATGTTCGCGCTCGCCCGCAAGGTTGCCGAAAGCGAAGTCTCAGCCGTGCTCCTTCAAGGCGAGTCGGGCACGGGAAAAGATCTGGTCGCCAAGGCAATTCACTACAGCTCGCGGCGCTCAGAGGAACCGTTCGTCGCCATAAATTGCGCAGCGATTCCCGCGACCCTGATTGAGAGCGAGCTCTTCGGTTATGAAAAGGGAGCCTTCACTGATGCGAAGGCCCGCAAGGAAGGGCTGTTTGAGCAGGCCCAGGGTGGCACTCTCTTTCTCGACGAGATCGGCGAGCTGGAGTTGAGTCTACAGGCCAAACTCCTGCGGGTGCTTGAAGAGGCAGCGTTCAGGCGAGTGGGCGGACTGAAGGATATCCCGCTCGATGTGCGGGTGATCGCGGCGTCTAACCGCGATCTAAAAGGCGAAAGCGCGTTGGGCCGCTTTCGATTGGACCTCTACTACCGCCTTTCGGTTATCCAGATTGATATTCCCCCTCTTAGCGGACGCGCCGATGACGTCGTCAAGCTGGCCGAGCATTACATAGCTTACTTCAACGAACGGCTTCGGAAACGTGTGCGAGGCTTGAGTCCCGAAGTTGTAGAGATATTCAGACGTTACTCGTGGCCGGGTAACGTACGCGAGCTGCGGAATGTTATCGAACGGGTAATGATATTAGAAGACGGCGAACTCATAACTTCGGCCTACCTGCCAGGTGACCTTGCAAAAGGCGACGGCAGCGCTGCGCGTGCTGAGGGATCGGAACAAGCACAATCGTTTCTGTCTGGGGTGGTCTTGCCCCCGGAAGGCATTGTTCTCGACGATGTGGAGATGTCGCTAGTGAGCCAGGCGCTGGAGCGAAGCGGTGGTAATCAAACGCACGCTGCACAGCTACTGGGCATCTCCAGAGATCAATTGCGCTACAGGCTCAAGAAGCTGCAGGAGACAGCTCCGACGCGTGAATCGTCGGGCTCCGATTAACCCAGCTATTCTGCTTGTGAATCTGTCATTCTGGAAAAGGAAGCCCTCCTCGCTATTCAACACTGAGGATCTCGGCGAGTATCTTCAACAGTCGCTCGGCCGTATACGGTTTCGACAGAAAACCCTGGACACTAAGACCACTGGATTCCATCGCCTTGTCATTTGCGTCCAGTCCGCTGCTCACAACGACTTTCACCCGCGGGTTCATCTTCCGCAAGGCGCGAACGGTAGCAGGACCATCCATATAAGGCATCATTACATCTGTCACTACTACTCTGATCTCGTCCTTGTGCTGGGCGTAAACCGCCAAAGCCTCAGTGCCGTCATTTGCTGTCAACACTCTGTAACCATAAGTCTCCAGTGTGCCCTTAGTGATCTCGAGTATGCCCAGCTCATCATCCACAATGAGGATCAACTCGCCTTTGCCCGTAGGCAAGACCAAATCGTCTCGCGTAGGCTGCACCAGCTTCTCCCCTGTCTCGGCAGCTGGAACGTAGACCTTGAACTGTGTTCCCCGGCCCTCGCTGTAAACATTGATAAATCCGGCGTGACTCTTCACTATTGCCAAAGCGGTAGATAGTCCGAGGCCGGTTCCCTTGCCCACTTCCTTCGTTGTGAAGAAGGGTTCAAAGATTCTCTCGATGGTGCCAGTCGGGATACCTGAGCCGGTGTCCTGAACGCCAATCAGGACATATCGGCCTGGGCGGGCCTCTACGTTCATCCCGGCATAGTTCTCATCCAGGTAGATATTGTCGGCTTCAATCGTAAGTTTGCCTCCGTGGGGCATCGCGTCCCGGGCATTCACGCAAAGATTCATGAGCACTTGATGAAGCTGGGTAGGATCGCCAACCACGGGCCATAGATCCTCTGTTGTTGAGAACTCGATTTCGATCGATTTCGGCAATGTGTCCCGCAGAGTCCTGATTATGTCGTTAATCAGGTGTTTCGACTGAAGTAGGACTCGTTTCCCTTCGACGCCTCTGGCGAATGACAGCACCTGTCTTATTAGCTCCCCCGCTCGCTCTGCGCTCGATTGGAGGACTAAGAGCATGCGCTGGTCCTCTTTGGCTGGGAGCTTGAGCTTCAGCATTCGAATTGCCATAACAATCGGTGACAACAGGTTGTTGAGGTCGTGCGCTATGCCGCCAGCAAGTGTGCCGATGCTCTCCATTCGCTGCGCGCGAAGAAACTGACTTTCCAGTTTCTTCTTCTCGGTAACGTCCGTATTGATGGCGAAGATGGACTTTGGACGACCACTCTCATCGCGTA
Source organism: Blastocatellia bacterium (assembly GCA_036003885.1). Taxonomy (GTDB): domain Bacteria; phylum Acidobacteriota; class Blastocatellia; order UBA7656; family UBA7656; genus DASYSA01. The sequence goes on from DASYSA010000201.1 coordinate 5,573, forward strand.
CGAGTGTCCAACGGCTCTCAGCAATTATTTTCTTACCGTCTTTAGCATAATGGTGTAACTCGCCATTCCACTCGCCCCTCTCGAGCAGGATTCGATGGGCTTCTTCAAACTCCGGAGAACCGCCCCGATAAAGCAGGTGCCGAACGTTCTCACCGACGGTCTCGCTGGCCTTCCAGCCATAAATGCGCTCAGCGCCTTCGTTCCAAAAGATAATAATGTTTTGCAGATCCCGAACCATGATTCCGTCGTGCGCGTGGTCGAGGAGGGCGGCTTGTTCACGAAGACGCTGTTCGGCCTGCTTGCGCTCGGTGATGTCTCGAATGATAACGGTGAAGAGCTTCTGACCCTCCACCTCGAAGTGTGAAATGGAAGCCTCAATGGGAAACTCTTCACCGTCGCTACGAAGCCCGGAGATGGCCCCCAACGCTCCCATTCTCCGCCTGGTCACATTGGTGCGGCCAAAATCCCTGACGTGTTGTTGGTGCGCGTCACGAAATCGCTCGGGGATGAACTTTTCGAGCTTCTGACCGATTGCCTCGTCGGCCGAACATCGAAACATTTGCTCTGCCGCTGCATTAAACAGAATGATGCGTTGATCTGAATTAGCCGTAATGATCGCATCCATGGCCGAAGCGATTATTCCGTCCATCTGTGCTTGTTTGTCACCCGATCCGCGCCCGGCAGATTGTGTCATTGCAGTTCCCTTTTGGCTTGTGTCTGAAGAATCGAGACGATGATTTTAGCACAGGCTTAGGGACCAGCTTAGCGCACTTTTTTGTGGCTCGCTCTGCCTTGAGGTTTCAGAGTTCCTGAGGACTGGACCTTGACTTGATCCGAGATGATCGGACTGCCACACTGCCGCTTGTACTTGAAAAAAGCTGTGTGCCTCGTCACTGCTTGACGCAACGCGTATCACAACACCAGCACGATGAAGCATCAACAACTGAACGCGGATATTGGAACCAGTCGGCGACTCGCGGCAAGTGCGTTTCAGTCCTCAAGTTAGTCTGCGCAATCTTTCCCATTAGTCTGTGGAAATGTGCGCACTTTCGCGGCCAGTGGTCCGAGCTATAACAGCCGATCATAAGCTCCTTCGGCGGAATCGTGATCTTTCCTGTTTGGCGTGTTCATTGCTTCGATAGCAGAGGAGGCCTGGGATATCAGGTGGGCGATCGGCAACGGGCGGCGCGGCCGGCAGGCAGATAGGGAGGTAAACGCAAATGGTTGGAGGCGCAATGCTAATCCTCCTGGGTCTCACCCTGGTTGGCTTGGGATTCTGCGTGGGAATATGGGTCGGTGCGATCCGCTGGAATGACAGGACGTCTCGGTTGGTTCGCAGGCTCATCCGCCCCGTCCGTGGCCAGCAAGAAGAGACAGTTACTTTCAAAGGTTTCGACCAGCTTCCGGCTCCGGTTTCAACGTACTTCCGGCGGACGTTAAGAGAAGGACAACCCATTATCCGCTCGGCTCGAATTGTTCAGAAGGGCGAGTTCTGTAGAGCAGAGGATTCGTGGAGTCCCTTTGAGGCAGAGCAATATATTTCTGCACAGCCGCCCGGCTTTGTCTGGGATGCGACGGTCCGCATGTCTTCCCTGATGAGAGTGCGGGTACGCGATGCATACGTAGCAGGAGAGGGATCGATGGAGGCGAAGATCCTCTCGCTTGTGCCTCTTGTCGACGCGAGTGCGAAGGCGGAACTTAACGCGGGCGCCTTGCAACGATATTTGGCTGAGGCCGTCTGGTTCCCAACGGCGCTTCTTCCAGGCGAAGCCATGAAGTGGAGTGCCATCGACAGCAGCAGAGCTCTGGCAACGCTGTCGGACTCAGGCGCAACAGTTTCCATGGAGTTCCAATTCAACAATGCGGGTGAAATCACCGGTGTCTTTACCCCTGGCCGTTATCGAGAAGTAAACGGGAAATACGAATTGACGGCCTGGCGGGGTCACTTCCGTAACTACCAGGAGAGGAACGGCATGCGGATTCCACTCGAGTCGGACGTTGAGTGGCAACTGCCGGAGGGAGTCTTCCCTTACTGGAAGGGGCGAATCACTGAGGTGGAATACCGTGCTGATTCTCTGTCGCAACGGTCGGCCGCGGGATCCGATCCCGAGACACAGCGTGACTCACTGCGAAGGGTTGCCTGAAGCCGCTCACCGTGATTGCTGAAGTGGAACCGCGGAGTCTGCTGTAAAGAGCGATAGAGTTGTTAGCACCGGCTGCAACGAAGGTAAGTGATATGACGGAAAAGATGAGAGCGACGGTGTTTCACGGAGTCAATGATATTCGAGTCGAGGAGGTTGAACGGCCACACGCCGGAGTCGGAGAGGCGGTGCTCCGCGTAACCCTCACGACGATCTGCGGCACCGATCTGCACATAGTCCGCGGCGAATATCCGGTCAAACCTGGTTTGATCATCGGGCATGAGCCTGTCGGGGTTATCGAGGAACTCGGACCCGGAGTTGAGGGCTACCAGATTGGAGATCGCGTTCTGGTCGGCGCGATTACACCCTGCGGGCAGTGTCGTGCTTGCTTGTCGGGGCATCGCTCCCAGTGTGGCCACGGCGACGGCTACGAGGCTGTTGGCGGCTGGCGCTTTGGCAATACTATCAACGGAGCGCAGGCTGAATATCTACGTGTCCCTTACGCCCAGGCGAATCTGGCGAAGATCCCGAAAGAACTAGCCGATGAACAGGTCGTGCTGCTTGCAGACATAGCGTCGACGGGTTTCAGCGGCGCGGAATCCGCCGGCATCAAGATCGGCGATTCTGTAGTCGTTTTTGCCCAGGGGCCAATCGGTTTATGTGCGACCGCCGGCGCGAAGTTGATGGGAGCGACTCTTATCATCGGGGTAGACGGCGACTCGAACCGTCTCGCGATGGCCCGCCGAATGGGTGCCGACGTAACCCTCGACTTCCGCGAGGTAGATGTCGTCGCCGAAGTGAAGCGATTGACCGATGGCGGTGCAGATGTCGCGATTGAAGCGCTCGGAACCGAGGCAACGTTTGAGTCGTCTCTTCGCTCATTGCGGCCCGGCGGTACGCTTTCGAGTCTCGGGGTTTACTCCGGCAAGCTTCAGATACCTTACGACGCATTCGCGGCGGGGCTTGGCGACCATCGTATCGTAACGACACTCTGTCCCGGTGGTAAGGAGAGAATGCGAAGACTGATGGAAGTGGTCCGCCACGGCCGCGTCGACCTGACTCCTTTGCTGACGCATAGCTTCCCGCTCGATAAGATCGGCGAAGGATACAGGATTTTCGGCGAGCGA
>DASYSA010000202.1:0-6478 GCA_036003885.1 Blastocatellia bacterium
ACCAGGGCGACGCCCCCGGTTGGACGCACTCGGGTGGTCAGGATACCGATTGTCGTGGTTTTGCCGGCCCCGTTTGGCCCCAGGAGACCGAAGAACTCGCCGCGAGCTATCTCGAATGAGATTCCGTCGATAGCTTTCACTTCGAGTGGGTGGCCTTTGCTCTTGGGCTTATAGACCTTCCTCAAATCCTTTACCGCAATAACGGGTTCCATGGATCACCATTTGGAATTAAGAAGTCAGTTAGGCAGTATGCTCGTTTCGCGGCGGCGTTCACAAGTTGTTCTTAGCGCATCCTAAGTAATTCGCTTGTACCGACTGGCCTTGAATTCGTATCGCGGGAGGCTCCCCGAAGCCGCCACTTCGATGTTCGCCCGGATGTTCAGTTCCGCGCGGAATCTCTCGAGCAACGCAACCCTTATAGCCTGAAATGGCTGGGCGTTGCCAATCTCGACCTTTATCAAGAGATCATCGAGTCCCCGAACTCGCCGGATTTCCACTTCATATTCGACCACATCAGGGATGCTGCGAATCATATTGTCGATCGCGCTCGGGTAGATGTTCACTCCGCGAACTATGAGCATGTTGTCCGCGCGCCCGAGTACTCCGCCCTTGATCCGCGAAAACCGACGACCGCACTTGCAGGGCGAGGTGGTCATCTCGACGAGATCGCCGGTTCGATATCGCAACACCGGCATTCCGGTGCGGCCAAGGTTCGTTATCACCAACTCTCCCTTGACGCCCTCAGCGACGGTCCTGTCGTTTTCGGGCTCCACCACCTCGAAGATGAACTCAGCCTCGTTCAGGTGAATTGCGCCTTCCCCCAGGCCACAGTCGAAGGCCCAGGGTCCCACTTCCGTTGCCCCGGCATGATCGAAACAGATCGTGCCGAACGATTCCTCGATCAGCCTTTTCACGTTGGGCAGACTGGCGCCGGGCTCTCCCGCATGAATCGAGACCCGAAGCGCAGATGAGGCCAGATCGATACTGCGCTCGCGCGCGACTTCGGCCAGATGCAGCGCATAGGTAGGTGTGCAGACCAGCACAGTGCAGCGATTCACCAGAATCGCATTCAGCCGTTGTTCACTGTTCATTCCGCCGCCTGAAATGCAGATCGCTCCGATATGCCGCGCCCCCGAAATCGCAGCCCAGTGGCTCAGGTACGGTCCGAACGAAAAGGCGCAAAACACGATATCCTCGTCCGTTACTCCGGCGGCCCCGTACACGTAGCCCCAGCAGCGCGTCATCCATTGCCAGCCGTCCTCGGTGTCCAGACATAGCAATGGGGCGCCGGTCGTGCCGGAGGTCTGGTGAAAGTACCGATATCGCGACAGCGGGTAAGTAAGCAGTCTGCCGAACGGGGGATGAGCGAGCTGCTCCGCAGCTAACTCGCTCTTAGTCGTGAAGGGGAGGGCTTGAATGTCTCCGATTCGCCGCACCTGCGAACTCTCGATCCCCGCGGCGCGGAGCTTCTCGCTGTAGAACCCACTCGCCGGGACCTCTTGCATCAAGCGGCGGAGCTTCTCTTCCTGTATGTCGCGCAGGGGGCCTCGATCCGACATCTCCAGTTCGCGATCATAGAAGTGAGCCTGTTTCATAAGACAAACCGATGTCAGTAGTATGCTTGAGAGAATTTCGAATTGCGAATTTCGAATTGCGAATTTCGCATGCAAGGGGAGCCAATCTGAGCCACTCACTCTACTAAATTCGAAATTCGAAATTCGAAATTCGCAATTCCTCTGGTATGATGAGTTCTTCAATGACTGCGTCGATTCTGAAAGCGAAGACGAGTTTTGAAGCAATGCTCGAGGCGGCGCGCGAGGGTCGCGTCACCCGAGAGAGTGCCGGCACGCTGATTCGCGCGAACGACGGAGAAGAGCTCAGGTCCTTGCTCGAGGCGGCCGGCCAATTGCGCGACGAGCTAAAGGGACGGTTCATTACTTATTCAAAGAAGGTATTCATTCCCCTGACCAACCTTTGCCGCGACTACTGCGGCTACTGCACGTTTCGCAAAGACCCCGGTCAGCCGGGAGCGCATACCATGGACCCCGATGAAGTGCTCGCCGTTGCCGAAGCCGGCGCGCAACTCGGGTGCAAGGAAGCACTGTTTAGCCTCGGCGATCGACCCGAAGCCCTGTTCCCTGAGATGCGCACAGATCTCAGCCGTCTCGGACATCGGACGACGCTCTCCTATCTCGCAGAGGTCTGCGATCGAGTTCTGGGACGAAACGGCCTGCTGCCTCACCCCAACCCCGGCCTTATGGGTCGCGCGGATATGGAGAGGCTCAGGCGCTCGAGCCCCAGCATGGGGCTGATGCTCGAGAGCGTGAGCGATCGACTCACCGGTGTCGGAATGGCGCACGACAACGCCCCAGACAAGAAGCCCGCGCTCAGGCTCAAGACTATTGAAGAGGCAGGCAGGCTTCGAATACCCTTCACCACCGGAATCCTGATTGGCATCGGGGAAACGCTCGACGAAAGGATCGATTCCCTGTTCGCCATACGCGAGCTCCACGAGCGCTTCGGACACATTCAGGAAGTGATAATTCAGAACTTCCGTGTCAAGCCGGACATACCGATGCGGCATCACCCGGAGCCGGGCTTGATGGACCACCTTCGAACAATCGCCGTTGCCAGGCTGATTCTTCGCGAGATGAACGTCCAGGCGCCACCGAATTTGTCTGACGAGCGGTATCCCTTCTTGCTCAAGGCCGGGATCAACGACTGGGGTGGTATCTCGCCGTTAACCCGTGACTACATCAATCCGGAGAAGCCGTGGCCTCAGATCGACCGGCTTGCTGAACAAACGGCTGGAGCGGGCTTCGAGTTGAAGGAACGATTGAGTGTCTATCCCGAGTTTGTGCGGCGCGATGAGTTCTTCGATGCGCGCGTGATGTCGCGCGTGCGTCTAATGGCAGACGAAGAGGGTTATGCAAGAACAAATCTCAACCAGATCGAATACTGATGTTCTCAGCTCCATTCGATGGGACGAGCCGAGTCGATTGAGTACTCTATTGGGAACGGTCCGGCCGGAGGTCGCTCGGGCGCTTGAGCGCGCGGCTGCCGGAAACGAAGTCGGCTTCGAAGAAGCTTTGCTGCTCGCACGAACTACCGGACTGGAAGCCGAGGCGCTCGTGCTGGTCGCAGACCGGAAGCGGCGCGAGCGCGTCGGCGACACGATCACCTACGTTGTAAATCGCAACATCAACTTCACCAACGTCTGCTTTGTGGGATGTCGCTTTTGCGCGTTCAGCCGCAGCCCGCGAGAGAAGGACGCCTACTTTCACTCATTCGACGAAATCGCGCGCCGCTCGCGCGAGGCCTGGGAGATGGGAGCCCGTGAAGTCTGCGTGCAGGGAGGGTTGCCCCGAGACCTCGACCCGTATTACTACCGCGACCTGCTTCGGGTGATAAAGCAGGCCACACCGGAAATGCATATTCACGCCTTCTCGCCTATGGAGGTTGTGTATGGCGTCGAGCTGACCGGAATGCCGCTCGCGGATTATCTAAGCATGCTCAAGCAGGCGGGGCTGGGAACTTTGCCCGGGACGGCCGCGGAGATTTTGGACGACGATGTGCGCTCGAAGATCGAACGGGTCAAATTGAAGACAGAGCAGTGGCTCGAGGTGATCAGGACCGCGCATCGGCTGGGGATCCGGACCACTTCGACGATGATGTACGGACACACCGAGACTGAAGAGCACTGGGTGCGACATCTGATGTTGCTGCGAGACGTTCAGAAAGAGACGGGCGGATTCACGGAGTTCGTTCCGCTCGGGTTCGTTCATGAATTCACCCAGCTATATAAGTCAGGAGATGCGCGGCCCGGTCCCACAGTGGAGGAGCACCTGAAGGTACATGCTCTATCGCGGTTGATGCTCGCGGGTTGGATCGACAACATACAGGTGTCGTGGGTGAAGATGTCGTCCGAACTGGCTCAGGCGTGTCTGCGGGCAGGAGCGAACGACTACGGCGGAACGTTGATCGATGAGAGCATCTCGCGGCTTGCGGGCGCAACCGCGGGCCAATACATGCCCGTCGAAGAATTCCAGCGCCGCATCCGCGCGCTAGGCCGGATTCCTGCTGAACGAACTACGACGTACGGGATTGTGAAAGTCCTGGATGAGTAGGATTACTCTTTGGGCGCGACGATTTCGATGCCCGCGGCTCGTGCCGCATCCAATCCGCCCTTCAAAGAGAAAGTCTTAGGGAATCCCATTTGCCTCAGCTTGTGCACTTCGCTTTCTGCCGCCTCGTCGTGTGGACAGGTGCAGTAGGTGACGATGACAGTCGCCTTGTCCGCGGTCTTCGCCCATTCTTCAAGCTTGTCTTCCGGAAGGTGAATCGCTCCTTTGATAATTTGACCGTTGAGACCTTCGCGCGCATCGAGGATCACTATCTTCTCGCCCTTATCTAACCGCTGCTTCAGATCCTTCGCGCTCATCTCGTAATTGGAAACCCCATCATCCGATGTGCTGGTGCTTCCAGTCTCGATCCAGGCAACTCCCAGGAACGGGCCCTCCGTGTTCGCGAGCGAAGCGCCGGCTAACAACAACGCCGCCGCCATAGCCGAAGCTAGAGTCTTACTCAGTCTCATTACAGTCTCCTTCTAAACAACTTTCAGCGGCGCCGTCCGTCTTTCGGATCGGCGCCGCCTGAACAAATGCTAATCACTAATGCCGCAAATTCCTGCTTACTTCTTTTGCAGTTCAGCCAGGGCCGCCAGAACCTCTTCGCTATGCGTCGGGGGTTTCACTTTCTCGAAGACCCTTGCGATTTTGCCCTGTGGGTCGATCAGGAAAGTGTTTCGAGCTGAGAGCTTGTTGCCCTGATATTCCATAATCGATCCATACGTGGTTGATACCTTGTTCTCAGTATCGGCCAGCAGCTTGAAGCTCAACCCTTCCTTTGTGCAGAAGCTCTTGTGTGAGTCCTCGGTGTCGACGCTGACGCCAAGTATCACAGCGTTGGCCTTTTCATAGGATGCGATATCGCGCTGAAAGTTATGAGCCTCAAGAGTGCAGCCACCGGTGAAATCCTTCGGGTAGAAGTACAGCACGATCCATTTGCCTTTGTAGTCCTTGAGGCTCACCTGCTTGCCATCTTGATTCTTCAGTGTGAAGTCAGGGGCGGATTGACCCACCTCGGGCATGCTGCTAAACGCGGTTGTCAGGGCCGGCGCCAGAGCAATTATTCCGAGCCCAATTAGCACTATCAGGATTCGAGTCTTCTTCATAAAGCTTTCCTCTCCTTCGAAGGTTAGTGGCTTCATTGCCGTGAATTCCTATCCGATACGCTGCGGCCTTCTCGGCGTTGCGTGACCACTGAAAATTGGTAGAGTGATTCTCCGCTCGCCTCGACTGCTGGACCTCTTTCAGGAACAAGCGAACCAGAATAGTTGCAAACATCCCCGCTGCGCAAGCGGCGTATCATTGAGGGTGCGCTTCGGGACCTTGTGCGAGAAGCCAAGGATAGCTCTAGTCTTCGGTCCCTGTCCACCATCATCCTCGCGAAGACTTATAGCTGCAAGCAGACTCTGAACGGGCCAGCCAAGACTTATACGGTTAGACCCCTTCCAGCTTCCCCGCGTTGCTCATGTCAGGGGGGCGCGATGCACTATTGCGAGTCATGCGCGCGACCAGGCTTAGAATTGATAAGAAAGCCGCAGAGTGACTAATCGAGGTGCTGAGACGTGTGATCCGTTGAACTTCCTGCCCAGGCTTATCGGGTAGACGTCGCCGGTAAGGTTCTCAATCTCGAGCCGCGCCCTGACGTGATTCGCGAGGTCTTTCCGAACGCGAGATTCAAACCCGAAACCCCTTTACACTTCAGTCGTTCTTTATTAGATTCGAATGAAGCTTCTGGAGGTCTCAAATGAAACGAGTGATTGCCCTGTCCTTCGCACTGGTCTGGTTTCTTCTAATGGGCGTGCCCACTCGTCTGAGCCGCGCTTTCGAAGGAGATCCTGTCACTTTCAACAACCAGGTAGTCCGTTTGCTGCAGCGCAAGTGTCAGGTCTGCCATCACCCCGATGATATCGGGCCCTTTTCTTTCATGACCTACACCGAGGCGAAACTATTCTCGGTGATAATGAGAGAGGCGGCAGAGTCGCGCAAAATGCCTCCCTGGAGCGCGGCCCCGGACTGCGGAGAGTTCGGAAACGAACCACGACTCACCGATGAAGAGATCGACATCCTGTCTCAATGGGTCGATGCCGGCACACCGGAAGGAAAGCCGACAGACCTGCCTCCCCCGCTGCAGTTCAACAATGACTGGACGCTTGGTCCGCCGGACCTCGTGCTGCAACCCGAGTCAGAGTTCAATGTAGAACTCGGCGACGACATATATCGCTACTACTCGTTTCCGACCGATCTCCGCGGCGACCGATTCCTCTCTGCAATAGATGTGAAGCCTGGCGCCCGGAGCGTTGTTCACCACGCCGTTGTTTACATCGATGAGGCCGGAGAATCGAAGCAGCCTG
>DASYSA010000203.1:0-5859 GCA_036003885.1 Blastocatellia bacterium
GGGAGATTCTCCCATTCTCCCACTCTCCCGCTCTCCCACTCTTTCTGTCTTCAGCGTCCCGAGTGCGTCAAGCTTACGCTGCCGGACACAGCCGACATGTTGAGAGTTCGCGAACCGCTGCCAACCCGCCCCTGTGCCGAGCGGCCAGGGCCGTAGCGTCGTTCCTTTACTTCGATCGGAAAGTCCGTCTTCAGAGATCCGCTGAGGCTCGACATTTGGATGTCAGCATCGAGGCTACCCGGCAAGTTCACATTAACGTTGCCGCTAACCGACGAGAATTTCATGCTTTCAGTGCCTTCGAGTCTGTCAATATCGACCTCTACGTTGCCGCTGACTGCTGAAGCATTGACGGACCCGGTAACGTCCTTCACCCGCACGTTACCGCTTACGCTGGAGGCGTGAAGCTTGCCGCTGACGCCGCTCACATCAACGTCGCCGCTGACCGAAGAGATGTGCCTGAAGTCATAGTTTATCGAGCGCGGTACCTTAACGTCGAATCGCACATCAACACGGCAATTACAGCGCTCGGGATAACGGACGCCCACATCTACGCGGTCGCCGGTGCTTTTGTCCTCAATCTCAACCTTGTCGCGATCGGGTCCCTCCTTGATGGCGGTCACGACAACAGAATCGCCGTCGTAGCCGGTTACAGTCACATTGCCCGATATGTTGCCAATGCGAACATCGCTTCCCGCCCCGAGGCGGTACGACTTCTGAAAGTCCTGGGCTGCGGCATTCGCGACCAGCATCAGGCCGCAGGCAAACGAAAGGATAGCGAGGCGGAACAGGGATTTGCTCATAGTTAACTTGGAACTCCTTTCAAGGCGTCTTATCGTGTTACGCTCAGTAAGTGAGCACAGGGACGAAAAGGTTGCACTGTTTTCTTCCGATAGAGGGGTGGCCGCGGCAGATGCGCGGCTTCATCAGGTTGACGCCAGCACTCGCCGGCCACACAATTAACGCTTGTTTGCGTCGAGAGGAGTGGCCTAATGACACGAATCGCAGTTAGCGCGCTTATCCTGTTGGTTCTTATCGCGTGCGGTGGGGGCGGACCGAAACGAATCGGAAAGAGATCTGATCCTTACATCATCAACTCCACGCTTGTAGATCCATCACGGAATGCAGCCACGTTCAGCATTTCAGTAGCCTCGGAGTCCTCACAAGATGATGTGAAGACTGTCGCCGAACTGGTCATCTCAACGAACAAGGCCCAGTTCAAGAACATTACGGTCAAAACGTATCTATTGGGATCGGACCAAAGCGGAGTGCCTTACGCCACCTCCATGCTCGCCGACAATGTCGTCACGCACTGGTTCAATCCACAGGCAACCCCGCAGAAGATTCCTACTCATTAAGGCCCGCATCTTTCAACGAGTGTACGAAGCATCGCATCCATTTCCCTCAACTCCATCGCCCGGCCGACGGCGGTCCGCGCACTATTGAGGTACGTGCCGGCCTTTCTGCAGTCCGCTCTGCCTGGTGTCATTGCCAGCAGTCCCTGGAGACAGGTGGCCGCTTCATCGTACCTCTTATCCTCGATCAAAAGTGACGCAAGCCTCGCCCGTATTTCGTAGCTCGACACATTGGCCAGCGCCCTCCTGAGCACATCGATCTCCCGAATACGATCCTTACCCTCGTACAGATTCGCCAGAGAGTCATACGCTTCCCCGTTGGCGGGGTAGAAGTTCACGGCCTGCCAAAGCAACTCCTCCGTCTTGCCACGTTCGCCGGCCTCCCACTTTGCAGCCGCGAGCACCGTGGTCAGTTGCGAACGCAGCAGGTGGGTATTGCGCAGGATGTAAGAACCGGTTTGGGCATCAGCGAGGACAAGGCCGCGCTGGATGAGATCTTCAGCTTCCGGGATCCGCTTTTGGGTGACGTAGAGCCGCGCCAGTGACAGGTAGGCCGGCTCGAAATTCGGATCGGCGGCCAGAGCCTGCTTGAATAACTCCTCGGCTCGCTGGGGATTGGATTTCAGGTACATCCCACCCAGGTTATGCGCCGCGCGAGGCGAATTCGGAACGGCCTCGTAGTTTGCCTGCCAGACTGTGAACTCGTTCTTCCAGTCCTGATTGCGTCTCACGGTCAGCACACCCAAGATGATCACAATGACCGCGGCGGCCGCATACGCAACCTGACGGTGTTGCGCCCCCTTCGCTGAAAGTCTCTCGATCAGCAAGGAGACCAGGAGGCCGAAACTCATGATGGGCAGGTAAAGATAATGATCGGCCAGGAGCTCGTGGTGCGGGATGATCTGGCTGACCGGCAGGAGCATCGCAAAGTAAGAGAGGATCGCAAAGGCCATTAACTTGTGCTTGCGGAGCAGAGCAAATCCGGAAAAAAGCAACGCCCCAACCACCGCCAGCGATAACAGAACGCGCGGATCAGCAGGCGATTGCGAGATGTCGAACGCTCCATAGTATTGCGCAATAGGCGTCGGCAATATGAGTTGTTTCAGATACCAACCGTGAACTCGGAGGGCCATCAGTAGATTGGTCCAGAAGCTCCCGCCCCAGTAGTGCAAACCCGCGCTCGTCGCGCGTCCGCTGGACCCTTGAACGAAGATCATGTAAGAGACATAGGCCGCGCCGCTAATCCCGAGCGCTGCGTAGAGCCACTTGTCCCTGGCGATGGCTTTGCGCACCGCCACTGCTGACTGGCCTACCCAGGATCCAGTCGCCTCTTTGCCCCACTCGTCACAGAAGTTCCATACGAAGATGACCGCAGGCAGACTGACAGCCATCTCTTTGCTCAACAGGCTGAGGGCCCACAGCGCCAGGAAGAGAACGAAGTATAGTTTGGCGTTCCGGCTGCGATAGATCAGGTAACTCAGGAAGGCGGCTACGAAGAAGAACCCGAACAGCACATCCCGTCTGCCTGAAATATAAGCTACGGCATCAGTCTGAATTGGATGAACGGCGAAGATGAGCGCGGTGAGGAAGGCGGGCAGCGGTCTTTCGGTCAAGCGCCTGACCAGCAGGAAGATCAGCACTGTGACTCCGCAGTGGATCAGAACGTTCGTCAGGTGGAACCCGAAAGGCCGATCACCCCAAAGGGCCAGGTCGAAAGCATAGGAGAGGTTTCGGACAGGCCTGTAAGAGCGGGCGAGGTCGAAGAGGTTTGCAAGTTTGAGCCACTGCCGGCTCCCGAGGATCAGGGGGTTGTCATCGAAGACAAAGTCGTTTCCAAGGCTGTTCGCGTACACTGCAAAACAGAGGACGACCAGCGCCGCCGACAGGTAATGAACCGGCTTGACTCTTGGCGTTGCCGCCTGTTTGAGGTCGGCCTTCTGCGTCTTGGGTTTGCCATGCCGTTTGTCTTCGCGGGAGACGGTTGTGGCGCCCTTCGCTTTCATGCAGCGGCCCATTCATAGAGTGAGTGTTGTGGTTCGGCAAACAAGCGGGAACATTATAGTCGAGCCGTTTATCAGTGTCGAATGATGACCAGTGAGAGTTAAGCATCAAGTTTTGTGCTCGACGCCCGGCGTTCATGATCTTCCTTGAAGGACGCTAATCGCGACGGCGGCTCTGCAACTCTCGCCCCGAGCGGCATCACTTCTCAAGATTCAGTGTTTGTCTCGGTCTCATCAGGCGCCTTCCTTTTGAAGAGCTTCCGCAGTAAGGCCCCCAGTGCGATGAAAGCGGGAATGGCCAGCTTCTTCGCGCCCACGATAAACCCCAGCAGCAGTTTGAAGAAGCCGACCTTTACAAGGACCTTCCCTGCTATGAGAGCGCCTATTCCGTAAGCGGCGATCTTATCCACTCCCGGAGTGAAGTCCGCGTAGCGGTTGCCGTCGTTGAAGTCGACAAAAGCCATAACATCCTGCATGCTGGTTTCGATCGCGCTCAATTGGCCGATGGAGGCCACCGCGTTGAGCACAAGGATTCCTTTTCGTCCCAGGATTCGCACGTTGTAGTTCAGTGTATGCTCGTCGTTGTCACCAAACTGGAGCTCCTTCGCCCAGTAAAGCTTATGGCTGGCGCGATCATAGCGAGGCGCCGCAGCCCATCCGATCAAGGTCAACGGCTCAAATCCCTTCTGCTGGCGCTCCTGATTCTCTTCTCCGAGATCTTCCTGCATCTGCTTCAAGAGATCGGTGTAGTCTATGCTCTCCGCATCATCATCTTTTATGTATCCGTCGTCCTGATACGAAATGATCACTCCCCAGCCTTCATCGCTGAGCGGACCGATCGCACTCGGAAGCAGCATGCCAAGTGTTGTGGTTCCGGGCGGATTGCCCCACCCGTGTACCAGCAGGAGCTCGGACTGTTCGGGATTCAGGTATCTGAAGCCTGCGGGCACGCTCAGCGTTGCAAGCCCCTCTTTGATCGTTATCTTCCCCTGCTGGAAGTTGAGGCTGGCTTCAAACTCTTCGTCGGTCATCTCGTCAGGGCTCTTGGCCTCTTTGACAGTCTCTTTCTTTTTCTTCGGATCCTTATCCGGCTTGCTCTTTCCAGGAGGGGTTTTGTCTCCGGATTTGGCCTCCGAAGCCCTGACTGCATCGGCTTTGTACAGACCCATCCCTGGTAAGAGGCAGAGGCAGATAACCAGGGCTGCCCCTCTGTAGTTACGTACATCCATTTCTCCCTCCCATTCTAAATAAGGATCGGACCGGCTCACATACTGTCCGCTAAGTGCTCGGAGTGATGCCTCTAAAACCTAAGACGCGGAGCACGAGACATTTGATTCAAAAAAGAAACCCCTCGGGGGCTACAAGGCTCTCGATCTCAACGGAGGCGCAGAGCCATGCCGGTCAGCGCTTCGCGGCAAACATCACCAAATCGCCAGCCGCATGCACTCGCCGAAACTCTTCAAATCCACTCTTGCACAGCGCAGTCTCATGCTCGCCCACAGTCAGAAAGTGTTCCTCCATCTTCTCCTCGCTGTTGACCTGATCGGCTATCAGGACCGTCCCGCCCTCCCGCAGAAGGAGTCTCAACTCGCTATAGAGCTGAGGTATTCGGGCCGCGTCGCGAACCTCGTGAACCGCCTGCAGCGATACAACGACATCGAATGGGCCGGCCAGCGACTGCCACCATCCCGCATCGAGAAAGCTTCCCTGATGAACGCAAACCAGTTCGCCGAAAGAGACGAGTCGGGCTCGGCTGAGATCGAGCATATGGGGTGAGAAGTCGAACAAGTGATAGGAGGCTACCGCACACCTGGTGAGGATGTACTCGGCCAGGAAGCCGGGGCCGCTTCCGAGATCCAGCACCCTGGGTTGTGTGAGCGTTGCCACCTCAGCCGCAAATGCATCGAAGAACTCAACACGATACGGCCTCCTGGAGTTAGCCACCCCGGCCCAGTCCCGTACGTAGCTCTCGTTGAAGTAGTCATGCGGGCCAGTAAATTCACGCATAGGCGTTGCTGTTCTTGCGTGTGCATTCTCACCACAGGTCTCAAGAGGCGTTGCCGTGATGCGCTCTTGCAACCTCCTTCAGGGTGTCGGCCAGCCGTGAGATGCCTTCATCGATCTCTCCGGCCGTCAGGGCGCAAAAGGGCAGCCGCAAGAAGCGCTCGCCGCCGCCGTCTGGAAAGAAAGCCATACCATCGGCGAGGTTCAGATTGCGCTTGAGCGCCTGAGTTCGCAGTTCAGTCGTGAGAGTTCCCATCGGCAGAGTCAACGAAACGAAGAAGCCGCCATCAGGCCGAGTGGCTTGCGCTTCGGGCATGTATTTGTCGACCGCCGCCAGGCAGGCTTCCAGGCGAGGGGCGTACAGGGCCTTGAGCCTCTCGATTTGCGGCGTAAGGAGTCCGCGCCGGCACCACTCGTAGGTAACACCATGGGCGAAGTACCCCGGTGAAATGTAAATGTCTTCGGCAACCTTGCCGATCCTGGCGATCATCTTCGCGTCCCCT
>DASYSA010000204.1:0-12721 GCA_036003885.1 Blastocatellia bacterium
ACGGAGCGGTCCATGAGGAACACGGCGGCAGCAACCGAGAGAACGTAATAATCTGGGGTGTGCTCCTCGGGCTGACTGCCATCGAAGTCTTCCTGGCTTATAAACGACTCGACCTCACGTTGATGCTGATCATCCTGATGGGCCTGTCGATCATTAAAGCCGCGCTCATCGTCGCTTATTTCATGCACCTCAAGTTCGAGAGGTTGAGTCTCATTCTGACGATAGTGCCAATCCTTGTAGTGCTCCTCTGCCTGTTCGCCACGTTCTTCCCCGACAGCAGGCGGATCAATGAGCTGAGATCTCATCCGGCCGTTCGCGCGGAAGAGGCAAAGTAAAGGATGCCTGTTGAGTCCACAAGACTGAGATATTGGATCGTCGCGACGATCGCCATTGTGGCGTCCCTGGCGATCTGGTGCGAGCCGGCGCTCGCCCAATGCGCGATGTGCAAGGAGGCCCTGGCGAACTCTGCCGAAGCGGCCGCCAGCGCAAGGCAATTCAATCTGGGTATCCTGGTTCTGCTGGCGCCTCCGGTGGCAATGTTTGCAGGGATATTCGTGATGGTCTACCGTTCGGGGAAAGCCGGGGGCCAGCGATAGAGTCGGGTCACGTTTCAGAGTTCAAGAATCAACTCGCTGACTGTGAGGTCCGGACCCTCCGGACCCTCCCACCAGTTCTAATTGTGAGTACAGACTGTCTTTGACTCGGCAATGACGGATCGCTATAAGCTCTAGTATGTTCATCGACATGATGCCGACTCTGAACGCGATCCTGAACGCGACCAGCGGCATACTCATAACAATTGGATTCATACTCATCCGTCGCAGACGAATCAGGGCTCATCGCGCGTGTATGATCGGAGCCGTCGTCTGCTCATCTCTCTTCCTGATCTCCTATTTGACCTACCACGTCGGGTTCGCCAGGGGGGTGACGCGCTTCACGGGGACGGGGAGCGCGCGTTGGCTCTACTTCTCTATCCTGATCTCGCACACCATTCTTGCGGTGACCATCGTGCCGTTCGTGATTGTGACGCTGAGGCGGGCGCTGCGAGGAGAGTTTTTGAAGCACAGGCGGGTCGCGCGGTGGACCTTTCCGATGTGGCTGTATGTGTCAGTTACCGGCGTAGTGGTCTACTTCATGCTCTATCATCTGTACCCGTCACGGTGATGTGCAGACCTGTACGGGCGGATCACCCTCACTTGGTGACGGGGTCAGGCCCTCGATTCTGCGATTCGGACTTCAGAGCTGAGGTAACGGGGTCAGGACGTTCATTGTTCCTCTTTCAATTCACCAGAGCCAGCGGGAAGTCCATTCCTCTGGATGAAGAGACCGGATACTGCGCTTCGGTCTTATACTTCTTTGACACTTCAGGCAATTGAGTATTGATATACTGAAACAGGCCCAACACCGTCACCTGATTTTTTGACGAGGGAGCCGCCGCTTCACCGTTCAACGCCTTCAACAGCAAATAGGTAAACACCCCGTGCCCGAGTTCCTTCACCTCCGCCGCCTGTTGGTCGCCGGTTGAAGCTGCCATCACGTGAACTCCAGTCGACCGACCAAGCTGCATCAGCGCCTTGCGATCTTCGTAGCCCCGAAACGACACCAGCACCGAACCGGACTTGCACGCGTCGATCAACAAAAGAACTTTCTGTGATCGCATTTGCGTGACCTCATTCGACATCATTGTCGATGAGATGCTGGCCGATCGGACATCATCCTCGGCCTCGGGGCGAGTCACCTCATAAGGAATGAAGTACCACTCGTTGCCCGAACTGTCGCCGTGTCCCGAGAAGTACAAGATCACCACATCCTGCTCCTGCGCCTTCTCCCTCATGGTCCGGAATGCGGTCAGGACGTTGGCTCTGGTCGCATCCGCGTTGAAGATCCTGGTTATGTTGACCTCCCGAAACAGCCGGGGGCCGTTCTTCTCGTAGTAGCGCGCAATCGCCTCGGCATCCGGAACCGCGAAATTCAAATTCAGCGACGAATTCTTGTACTCATTAACCCCCACCACGAGCATGTAGAGGGCAGCCTCCCTCTTTGGAGCGAGTAGCGTGACCGCCATCTCGTACGGCCTGCTCTCCGTGCGATCTCTGCTGAAAGCGATTGCTTTGAATGTGTTATTGCCGTCGGCGAGCAAGACTCGGTAGCTCACGGTATCCTGGGTCTTATTCTTGACTATCAGTCCACGCTGGCCCGGGCTGATCACCTTGCCGTTTTGATAGAGCCGAATGTCATCTACTCCGCCTCCCAGATCCTTCGCTTGAACCTTGATCTCGAGCTCCGGATTAGTGACGCTCGTATCCATTCCAGGCGAGAGGATCTTGACCTCGGGCGGCGTTGCAAAGCCGGTCGCGATTGTGTATTCGGGGGTCACCTTCTTGTTCTGGAGCACTTCGGGGATGACCTCCGGCCGGAAGTACTTGTCAAAGAACTGGTCAAAGTCGTAGACCTTGCTACTCATGCGCCAGGAAACATATTGCGAGCCCTTCTCCGAGCCGTTGTAATAACCTGCGGGCGTGTAGGCGACCCAATTCCCGTCGTTAAATGCGAGCAGACTGGCAAGTTGTTGTCTCGATTCCACAGACCAGACCTTCGCCGTCGTGTCCGCACTACCTGAAGCGAGCCGCTTTCCGTCCGGGCTGAAGACCACAGATGTAACGGGGCCGGTATGCCCCTCGATCGCTCCGATGAGTTTGCCGGTCCCGGAATCCCATACCCTGACTTTCTTGTCGTAGCTCCCCGAGGCGAGAGTCCTGCCGTCCGGACTGAAGGCGACTGCAAGGTTATCGCTCGCGATCCCTTCGAGAGTACGGATCGTATTACCGGTTTCGACGTCCCAGAGTTTGATCGTCTTATCCACGCTCGCGGAAGCCAGCGTCTTCCCATCCGGACTGAAGGCAATCGAACGGACCTCGGACGCATGACCATCGAAGGTACGAATTGGCCTGCCGGTTGTTGAGTCCCAGAGCTTGACGGTCTTGTCGACGCTTCCCGAGGCAAAGCTCCTGCCATCAGGACTGAAGGCCACCGACGCAACCATGCTGTTGTGGCCTCTGACCGTGTGCATCAACTTTGCGGACGCAACATTCCACATATTGATGGTATTGTCGTAGCTACCCGATATGACTGTCTTACTGTCGGGACTGAAAGCGATCGAGATGACGTCGTAGGAATGACCGGTCAACGTCCGAGGTGGCCTGTCGCCGGTCGCGTCCCACAGTTTGACAGTGCGGTCCCAGCTTGCCGAGGCGATCGTCTTGCCGTCCGGGCTAAAAGCGATCGCGCCAACCTCCGACGAGTGCCCCTCGAGGACACGAATCAAGTTTCCGCTGGCGGAGTCCCAGAGCTTGATCGTTCGCCAGCTCGCGGACGCGATCACTCGTCCGTCGGGGCTAAAAGCGACTGAGCGCACGTCTGAGGAATGACCTTCAAGAGAGCCGATCAGTTTGCCGGTACCCGCTTCCCACAGACCGATGGTCTTCCAACCACCCGCGGCAATCATCTTTCCGTCCGACCTGAGCGCGACGCATGTGATTGTGCTGGGATGATTGTCAAAACTGCTGGGCGGTGCGTCGAAGACGCGGATCACCTTGAACGTATCGAGGTTCCAGAGCCTCACTGTTTTGTCGTGACTCCCGGAGGCGAGAGTCTTGCCATCAGAGGCGAAGGTAACTGCGATGACGGCCGCGGAATGGCCGTCGAGACTGCGGATCATGCTCCCGCTCGCCGGGTCCCAGAGCTTGATTGTCATATCTCCACTCGCGGATGCGAGTGTGCGGCCATCGGGACTGAATGCGACCGAGCGGACTTCAGCGGCGTGTCCCACGATAGTGCGAATCAGCCGGTCGTCACCGGTGTCCCAAATCTTGATTGTCTTGTCGGCGCTAGCAGAAGCCAGCGTCTTTCCATCGGGGCTGAAGGCCACCGACGTCACCTCGCTTTTGTGATCCTCAAGGCTGCTGATTAATTCGCCGTTGTTAGCGTCCCAAAGATCGATGGTCCTGTCGCTGCTACCCGAGGCGATCGTCTTGCCATCCGGGCTGAAGGCAACCGTGAGCACATCGTCGGTATGGTCCGATAAGGTGCGAATCATTCTCCCCGTGGCGACATCCCAGAGCTTGACGGTATTGTCTACGCTGCCCGACGCAATGTTCCTGCCGTTGGGGCTGAATGCGATCGAAGTGATATTGTCCGGATGTCCTTCGAGGCTCCGGACCAGCCGTCTGGAGACGGTATCCCATATCTTGATGGTCTTGTCGGCGCTTCCAGAAGCCAGCAGTGTGCCGTCGGGACTGAACGCGACGGAGCGAACGTTATCCGTATGCCCGTTCTGAATCACCAGATCGGGCTTCTCTCTCTCGGGAGGTTGCAGCCGCTGCTGAGCATGGCCGGACGCCAGGGCAGCAACCGCAACCAATGACACGACAACAGCCTTCTGTAACCGCAGAAGATAACTCAAGAGATGCTCCCTTCTCCTCGTGGCACACTCAGAGGTCCTGCCTGCGTGGGGGCGAGAGACTCTGCTAGCGGATCACTGTCCAAACAATAACATCCAACGTGTTGTGGCAGCCTTTTCTCACAAATTGTAAGCCCCTTTCGGTACATGCGGCAAAGCGAAGTCAGGCCCCCGCTGCCGCCTCCAAAGACCAACCCCGGGAGTGGCTGCGAGCCCAGACTCCATTTGGGTCCTTCCCGCATATGAATACGGTAATCCCCCAACCAGTAGATGGGGGGACCCTTCGACATGGCCTGGAACAAGGGAGTCCCGGGCTTCAGACTCCCGGGACCTTCAGGCTATTCTCGCAACCGAGTCCACTTTCAGTTTCCCTAAACCCCAGTGTCGCCGTCTTTACCATTCGTGCCGGGTCCTCTATAGTATGCGGGACATTCGAAAGACACGGAGTCAGCCCTGGCTACGACGCGCAGCAACAAACTCAAGGAAGTCGCCGACTGGCTGAGTATTGCCGAGATAGCAGGCTTCCCATTTGAGACCTTCGCCGAGATGCAGGCAGCCGTGACCGAGCGTAAGTTCAAAGTCGGCGTCGACCCGCTCGCGGCGGCCGAATGGTCTGAAGCCTTCAACAGTCGCTCAAAGAGGGTCGTAGTAACAGCTCTATCGCTGTTGCTTATAGCAGCGGGGGCCGCTTCTGTTGTGGTCGCCCTCGCGATCGAAGATTACTGGCTGCTTGCGGCATTGCCGATACAGGCCCTGGCGTTCTACGTGTCGCATCCGGCCTCGACAATCCGAAAGTGGGTGACGGTTGGAGGGGTCGCTTCTGTTATTCTGTTCGTAAATCTCCTGTTGAACCATTTGACGACGGCTGCCGCGCTCACAGCGTACGCCGGATTGACGTTCGCAGCGGTTCGGGCCGCCGCCTTTACAGCCAACTCCGCGTTTCGCAAAGCGCTCCTGTCCGATGAAGGCCTCTTCCTGATCGCCTATTCAAGGGGTGTGTGCAGCCTGCGCGAGAAGGCAAGCGAACGTGTCTTTCAGAGATAGGTGCTTGACCCTCCCGCGGACAGCCTCCTACAATCTCTTTCACACCTCATGACGATTGGCATCAAGGATTGCTTTCGCGGCGATCAAGGAGACAGGTCAACTGTGATAGATCAGGAAGTGATTAAGGACGAGGAGATCCCGGCTCTTAAGGAGTTTCCACTCAGACGACGAGTCCCCTGGCCGATGCTTCTGGTAGCGGCGTTGTTTGTCATCGTGGCCTTCCTGTCGTGGTACGGCTCCTGGTTCGGCCGGCCGCTCTCGGATTCTCAGATTGAGACCTACCTGAAGGACCAGCAGAAGCCGCGGAACGCCCAGCATGCGCTCGCATTCATCGCTTCTCGAATGACCCAGGGTGATCAGTCGATGAGCCGTTGGTACCCCGCGGTTATCGCGTCGTCGACGCATACTACACCTCAGGTGCGCCTGATGGCTGCCTGGGTGATGGGGCAGGATAAATCACGCGAGGAGTTTCACTCGGCGCTTCGGCCTTTGCTGAGCGACTCGGACCCCGGCGTTCGGCACAATGCGGCCCTCTCTCTGGTTGTATTCGGCGATCCGGCCGGGCGCCACGAACTAACCGATATGCTTGAGTCTCACACGATCCGCGCCGTCACAACGGGAACGGCGGAATTGATCGTCGACGACGAAGGCGTTCAGGTTGCTCCGGGCGCGCCGTTGGTTCGAATAAAGCAGGACGACGGTCAGACGCGCGAGATTCATGCAGTAGAAGAAGCGAGGGTCGAGTTGCTGAAGACTTCAGACGGAGCCCGGGTGGAGGACGGAAGTGAACTTGTTGTTCTTGCCCCTTCGACGGAACAGGCATGGGAGGCATTGAGGGCGCTCTACATCGTGGGCGGACAGGACGACATCCGGTTCATCGAACGTTATGCACGCCCGTTTGCCGGGTTACCTGATCGAATTCAGAAGCAGGCACTCGCGACGATTGAGGCGATTCGAACTCGAGATCAGAATAGCGCGGCAGGAAGATAAGGGAAACCCCAGGTACCGAGTGGTAAGTGACGGTAGTCATCTCACCACTCGTTACCCGCCACTATGGGTTAAGCATGACGCCGGTTCTGGTTTCCCACTCCTCGGTAGGCATCATTTCAATGGCGTCCCAGGGGCAACCTTCGAGGAACGTGCCGTCGGGACCTTTGCTTGTGCAGAGCTTGCACCCGATGCAGAGGTTGGGGTCGACCTCGATGCGGCCACTTGGGTAGTAATCGGCATCGGGCACCCAGAACATACAGGCGTCGACGGGGCAGTACTCGACGCAGGCGGGCGACCCCGCGCAGCCGGTACAATTGTCCAGAATAACGGCCAGAATCTTGGGTTTCTTCTTACGGAGGTCGGGACGTCCGTGAGACATCGGTTCCATCTTCACAAACTCGCCGACCGTTTCAAGAGCTTCAACCATCGCGTCTCCTGGGAATAGCTATGATTCGCTATGACTGCAGAGCGAGCGTTGCTATGACTCCTTAACGCGCTCTCAAGATGCTTACTGAATCTATCATAAAACCGGCGCCGCGCAAAAGGCGCAGCCACGAAGATTTTGGATTTTGGATTTTGGATTGGCGGAATGTGGCTGAATCCAAAATCCAAAATCTAAAATCCAAAATCTTCGTGGCTGCGCCTTTCGTGGGATAGTCAGCCTGATCCTCCGTTACTTCACCCTCTTAGCCGTGAACTCCTGCGGCGGCTGGTCTCCTCCCTCTCTTGTGCGGGTTAATTTGAGTTCGTCCCCGGACACCTTTCCTTTGTAGAGGCTCTTGACCTGGTTCCCGTTGAAGTTCGCTGTGACCGTGAATGAAACGTCATCTCCCTTGATGGTTCCATCAGAGATTGGGTTGTCGCCCTGCCTTCCGGACACGGTGCCCGTCAGCTTACCTCCCTCAACCTTGAAGTTGAAGGTAGTCTCGCGTGTTTGACCGTTCTGTCCCTGAACCTGGGCGACCCACTTACCATTCAGATCTGAAGCCCAAGCCACCGAGACCACGGCAAGCACCAAACAGGCAGACAGAAACAGGATTCTATGCTTCATTTAAAGTCCTCCTTATGGACACTGTTGATTGTTTCCTCCGTATGGAGGGATGTCTATTCATAGCGCGACGGACCACCGTCACAGAACTTGCAAGAAAAACACAACACTCGATTCTTGCGAATTCGTCAGCGCCTCCTCGAGATCCGTCAGCATAGGTTGAGACGGACTCCACTGCCGGAAGGCACCAGTTCTGTTACTGAGAGAGAACTCCGACAGTAATTCCTCCACATTGCGAATGTCAAGATGGAACTCGTCCCGGGGTGCGCCTCACGATTTTGCGCGAGAAGCCACGCACGGCTTGACGGTCGCAAAAAGACGCGCCCCTCCGCGGTGGTAGCAATGAAGGACGGAAACGGAACACGACAGCAATGGGAAATGGGAGCAACGAATAAGAATCCGAATCGCAGAATCGTGGGCCTGCCCCCCCGTCAGTCCGGAATCGCAGAATCGAGGGCCTGACCCTGTCGATTCCTTCACTGCGCAAAATGTGGCGCTGCCCTATGATCCCAAAGTCTTTCGATGGCGTTGGCGACGACGAAGAAGCAGGACCGCGGAAACAGAGACGACACAGAGCAGTATGTAGACGACCCCGAAACACCATTCTGCCGGTCCTGAATGACCAACTGACTCGATCGCGAATGTAGCTTCAACCCACGACCAGAACGGATAGAGCAGGAAGGTAGCGATGAAAGCAAACGGAAGGCAGGCGAGGAGTATTGCCAGCACGACCAATGCGAATCGGAGAATCCCTTTCAACGGGGATACTCCCAGCACTGGCGGGTCGGCACACTGGGTCTGATCATCAATTCGTCTCTCTGGAATTCGGGATCGGGTCCCAGGAACACTACCACAAGGCGAGAAGGGGCGTCCCTTAAGGCCGCCCCTTGTTTGTGGTTGAAATCCGGTTGATTCTCAAACTCTCTACTTGTTCTGGCGGTTCGCGCGGGCCTTTCCTTGCAGATATGCAAGCTTCTCTTCCCACGCTTTCTTACGATCCGCGCCAAGGTCCGTCATCCCGATGAACTTCTGCAGGTGTTCGGCCGCTTTCGCGAAATCGCGGCTGCTCTCATAGGCCACATACAGTGTGAAGTGCGCGGCCGGGAACTCCTTCATGTCGGGTATCGCTTCGCTCACCTTCAGGGCCTGCTTACCGTCTTCGATTGCCTTTGCGAGGTCTCCCCCCAGAAAATAGTTTTGTGAGCTTGTCTCGAGGACCAGCGCAAGCCGGCGCTTGCTTGTGAGAGTCTGAGCTCGTTTCATTGCTTCCTGAAGATCGCCCCGCGCAGCCGCCAGAAGCGATGCCTTCTCGCTCGCGTTGATGTTCTTGTCGTTTTCGACAACTCGTGTCCGAGTCTTGGCCAGCATGTGATAAGCCTCGGCCATCACGTTGCCGTCGGAGTAGTTGGCCCGGCCGAATATCACGTGCGAGATCGACAGGTGCTTCAGTCCGGTAGAGAAACGAACGCGCTTTTTGGAAACCTCTTTGAATAAGGCCAGCGCCTTATCGGCCATGCCGATCGCTTCGCGCTGCTTATCAATCGAGTCTTGATATGTAAGCACATCGGCCAGAATCATGTACGCGGCTGGAAAGTTCGGGTCGATAGTGATCACCCGTCTCAGCTCCCACTCCGCCGTCCTGGTCTTGTTTTGATAGAACAGCACGTCGGCGAGCACGACCCGGGCAAAAGCGAAGTCGGGATGGCGGTTGATGATATTGCGCAGGCGTTTCTCTACCTCATCAAGGTTGTCGCCCACACTGAACCGGGCCTCGGCCAGAAGCGTCTCCGTCTCGAAGTCCGAGGGCCGCAGCTCGAATGCCTTCTGAAAGCTGTTCACTGCTGCCCGGTTGTCACCCATCGACTCTTCGGCACGCCCGCGATAGACCAGGGCATCGGCGTACGCTCCTCCGTTAGCCGTTACCGCGTTGTCGAATTTCTTGATCGAGTCGCTGAACTTCAGCTTGTTGAAAAGATCGACGCCTTCCTGAAAGAGACTCAGCGCGTTCTTCGAGGGCTCCTTCGCGTCGGACAGGAAGACGTTCACTCCTTCCTTAACCGGTTCGAGCAGCGAGTCTTCAGACGAGTTGCTCTCGCTGAATGAGAGGTTGACGGTGATTGGCGTAAGGCCGCCGGGTTCGATGGTAGTCATCAAGTCGCGACGAAATCCCGCTTTCGCGAATGAGAGCTTGTGGGCGCCCGCCGATACTTTGAATGTGCGGAACGTCTGGCGATCAAGGGTAGCTTGCGGCCTGTCGTCGATGGCAATCTCTACGCCGTCGATGTCGGGCACGCGGACTTTCACCAATCCGAACTTGCCGGAGCCTCCGGCGGCTTTCTGGTTGGCGTAGCTGACGACCGACAGCGGAAGGTAATTAGCCTCGATTGCAGTCGTATTGGCGAACGGGTGCTGCTTTCCTCCGGTGAGAGCCGGGACGGTCTCGTCGAGGTAGGCCACGGCCTCTTCAAAGGTCACCTTCTCGTCCGGGGGATTCGTATCGGCATTTCCGCTGAGCGCCTCGAGCAGACAGTAGGTGAACACACCGTGATTGAAGTCGTCCTTCTCGTAAGACCTCTCGGTCTGTCGCGCAGCCGAAATGAACCCGACCCCTGCAGTTATCTGATTCATCTCATCAATATATCTCTGATTTGCGCGGACGGATTCATCAGCGGAGCGGCCCGCAAGCTGCACGCCACCGCTGTAGCAGGTATCGGACAACACCAGCCCCTTACGTGGCGGTATCCTGGACACGGTCTCTCGAAAGGCATCCATTCGAAGCGCCGTGTGTTCGGGATCGCGAAGGTCGGTGTCGTAAAGCAGGAAGTAAGGGATGTCGGCGGTCGTCTTCGTCTTTGGATCTGCATACGGCAATAGTGCGCCATGTGCGGCGATGTAGATGACGAAGAAGTCGTCGGGCTTTCCTCGTTTGAGCATTTCGAGCGCGGCAATCACATTTTGCCTGGTTGCCCCTTCGTCTTTGAGCAGCTTGATGTGATCGTCGCGAAAGCCTCCACCTTCCTCGCTGCGCAAGAACTCGCCGATGGCTTCCGCATCGTCCGAAGCGTTCTTCAGGTTGGTGATCACGCTGCCATCGATCTTCTGGTCACCGTAGAGGTAACGCGACACACCAATCACTACCGCCCAGAGCTCGAACTGCTTTCCGGATTTGACGTCATTGCGAGTCGACCCGATCTTGAGTCTGATTCCGCGCGACCGATCATCCTGCACGGCTGCCCGAGTCGGCGCTTGCGGTGTCGCGACTGCTCCAAGAATCAATACGATAGTGATAATTGTGAGATTGGTTATTAGAAAGCGTTTCATAGCCCTATTCTCCTCGCTCGATCCGCGTGGGTGCAATAGTGAAAAGGACTCCGTAGTCTGCTGCTTCAACCGCGTATGAGCGTAGTATCGATAAAGTGATGCAATGTCCTTCCGGGGGCCGATCTTCGATGACGCGCCTCATCACGGGGCGCCCGCATTGGACGCCCCTGGAAGTTGTTCCTACGGCTTCACGACCGGGGGTGGCACAGGCTGGATCCGCTGGTCGTTATTGCCGCCGGAGTTGATGATCAGAACGGATGCCAGAACTCCGCCGCCCACAATTCCAGCGACTATCAGCGAGTTCTGGGTGTTCCAGAAACCCTGTCGCTGAACTCCGACCTGCTGAGTGAACTCTGTGCTGGTGCCTTCCACCTTGGCGCTCAGCGATCCCAGACATTTGGCCGCGCCGACGACAAAGGGCACAGCCGCGATACCCTTGTTATCCGTCTTCTTTCTGAAACTTGTTCCTGCGCCCGCTCCCAGGCCAAGGCTTCCCAGGCAGGGGCTGCCAAGCGAGAAGAGGATCGGCAGGTCGGGGATCGGTTTGTCGTTCTCGTCTGTAACCTGAATCTGAAAGTTCCGCGTGCTGCGCGCCCGAACGCTCATGGTACGACCGAGATCCACCGGCCGGCCGAGATCGTCAACTGGACGAATCTTGTAGTTGGGCCGACCCTGCTGTAACTCGGTGTTCACCGTGCCGCTGACTGTCGTCAAGACAGCTCGACCGCTTTCCATGCCGATGCGAAAGCTTGCCCCGCGCAAGGCGGTAAATCGAGCGCCCCCGGCTTCAACGTAAGCACCGGCGTCTGAATGCAGGTCGATGGCGACGTTACCTGAAACGAGCGAAGCGATGAGCACGCGGCGTCCGGCTTCGTCGGTCGAAGAACGTGTGGCCGAGAATCTGGCGGCAGCGCCATCTGTAAGGGTGACGCTTCCAATCGAGTCGAACGAAACAAGTGCTGCGGTACCACGGGCAGCTTCGATAAGCTCGCCGCCCCACAAGAAGTTTTCACCGATGACCTGTTTGCCGTTGATGTTGAGCGAACCAAAAGCGTTCACCGAGCCTATCGGTCCTGCCATTGCGGTCGCGTGCAGTCTGATTCGTGCCTCGCCATCGGCGCCGCCAGCCGCGCGCACGTTTCGTGGAACGGAGCTGATCATCAATACAGCGATGAGAGCCATCCCTGACAATCCTGACATTCCTATTGGGGAATACCTTATCTTTGCCATTAGTCGTCTTCTCCTATCGTGTTGCCTTTATCTGAGAGCGTTTGCTTCAATGAACTACGTCGTCAAGTTTAACGCCTCGCGGAAACACTACGACTCCTCCGAAACGTAAAGATGATACGAGAGCCGCAGCCGCCGTGGATGGGCCGCCAATCTGCACCGTCGCCGTAACGCTCTTCTGACCATCGGTTACAGTCACGCGGGCGGCGACCACTTCCGGGTGACTCGAAGCGCCTGAGAACCTCTGCTGCACTCCGAAACTCTGCCCCCTCACCAGGTTCAGGTCTCGAATGGGCTGGACGAGGTCAATGTCGAAGGCCTCGCCAACCAACCGGCCACTTGCGTCCAGCAGCTCGTACTTTGCGTTCTTGACGTCCATATTCGAGTCGAACAGCGAGTAGCTGATAATAAACTCATCCCCTGACCGCGACATATTCAGGAGCGGTGCCTTACGCGGGTTATCGGGATTGATGAAGACCAGTCCTGTATCTACGTGGCCCAGCAGATTAACTGCGACAACACCCGCGCCGGCCTGTCTGAACATTATCGCCGACGTAACCGCATCCGGCACAACATCGTCGGCCGAGAGGCCGGTCGTCTTACCCGCAAGTCCGGGAATCGACGGGTTGAAC
>DASYSA010000205.1:0-13072 GCA_036003885.1 Blastocatellia bacterium
TCTGCTTCAGGAGCACGCGAAGGCCATATCGGAGATCTCGAAGTAACGTTTCCATATCAGTCACTCCTCGGGTTGAAAGCAAGCTGCTACGGGCTTACGCCCGCAGCATTTCGTGGCATGGTTCCATTTCCATTGCCCTCAATGGTACACTTTCGCCTTATGCAATCGGCCGGCGAAATCCTGATAGACACAGTGCGGATCAGCCCGAACCTCGTCCTCGCCCCAATGGCCGGTGTGACCGACTCGGCCTTTCGCCGCCTCATTAAAGAACTCGGCGGCGTGGGTCTCATCGTCACCGAATTCATCTCCGTGGAGGGAATCACCCGCGGTAACCTCAGCACCCATCGCATGATGAAGTTCGTGCCCGAGGAACGCCCGCTCTCAATTCAGATATTCGGCTACGACGAAGAGCGAATGGCAATCGCCGCCGAACTGATCGAAGAGGCCGGTGCCGACATCGTCGATATTAACTGCGGTTGCCCCGCCAAAAAGGTCGTCAAGGGCGGCGGAGGATCCTCGCTCCTGCGCGACCTCCCGCAACTCGAAAAGATTTTGAAGCGTATTCGGCGCGTCGTTTCGATTCCGGTCACCATGAAGATTCGAACCGGGTGGGATGACTCGTCGATAAACGCGGTCGAGGTCGCGCGCCTGATCGAAGACTGCGGCGGGAACATGGTTGCCATTCACGGACGCACCAAGATGCAGGGCTACAGCGGCCTCGCCAATTGGAATACGATCGCAGCCGTCAAGCAAGCAGTGTCGATTCCGGTCATCGGTTGCGGCGATGTGACCAATCCAGAGCAGGCGCTCGGGCGAATCGCCGAAACCGGCGTCGATGCGGTGATGATTGGGAGAGGCGCGATCGCCAATCCCTGGATCTTCCGCCAGACTGCAAACCTCATGCGCGGAGAGCCCCTGTACCAGCCGCCTCTTCGCGAGAAGCAGAGAGTGCTCCATCGCTATCACGACTTGATTCGGGATGAGATGCCCGAACGGGCGCTGGCGGGAAAGCTCAAACAGATGTGCGGGTATTTCACCCACGGGCTTGCCGGCGGCGCTAGATTGCGCGAGCGCGTCTTTCATTCTCAAACTATCGCCGAGATATTCGATCGGATAGACGAGTACTTCGCTTCGATGACTGAACGAGGTGTCCCGCCCGATTCGCTATCTCTCACTCCTGACATGAAGCCTCATCCCCGCGACCCGAAGTGCGCCGAGTTCACACGTTCGGCTCCCACGAGTATAGAGTTCTGAGTGCTGAGTACTGAGTGCTGAGGACTCAGAACTCAGAACTCAGAACTCAGCACTCAGCACTCAGAACTCAGAACTCAGGACCCAGCACTCCAACTCGCACGATCGCTCGCGCGACCAGGTCAGCCGCCACTGGTCCAATTGCCGTCAAATCGGCCACGACTCGTCCAGTCGAAAGCGCGAACACCGTGTCTCCGTCAAAGATGGTGTGGACCGGGCGAACCGCCCGCGCCATTCCGTCGTGAGCCATCACGGCGACTCTTCTAGCCTGGGCCTTCGTGAGACTGGCATCGGTCGCCACCACTGCGAGCGTCGTGTTTTCGACAGGGGAGGTTCGAGAGATCCCCTGAGCGGCGCCTTCGAGCGCGCGCGACGTATTCAGCCATCCCACGCCGCTGAGAGTTCGTGCTCCCGCCAATATCCGACCGCTCTCGGGATCAACGATGTCACCAAAGGCGTTGACGACCACCAGCACGCCGACCGTGACGCCGCTCGAAAGCTTCAGCGCTGCGGTCCCGACCCCGCCCCGCGATGCCCTGGCCTGCCCCAGTATCTTGCCCACGGTCGCCCCTGCCCCTGCTCCGACTTGACCCTCCGCTACGGGTCCCGCCGATCCGAGTTGGCACGCCTTGTATCCCATCGCCGAATCCGGGCGCACTTTCGAGTTCCCCACGGCGAGGTCGAAGATCACCGCTGCCGGCACTATAGGCACGCGCGCCACGCCGGCGTCGAAGCCGATGTCGCGCTCTTCGAGGTACCTCGCGACACCGCATGCCGCATCGAGGCCGAAGACGGAGCCGCCCGTCAGCACAACAGCATGCACTCGCTCGACCAGGTTGCCCGGCTCGAGCAGGTCAGTCTCGCGCGTCCCTGGAGCCGCGCCTCGAACGTCTACACCAGCAACCGCGCCCTCACTCCCGCACAGTATCACCGTGCAGCCTGTTCGAGCGCGCTTGTCATGGGCGTGTCCAACTCGTATTCCGGGAACGTCGGTGATGGTCCCGTCGGATCCCGGAGCCTGGCTGTGTCTCTTGTTTGATCCTTTCATAAGTCGCTTCTTCCTCGGCGACGTCGCGCCACGTTAGGAGTATAATGCGGTTTGTTCTTTGGCGCCGAGCGTTCGAAGTGGGGTCACGATTATGCAGCCCTTGCACCAGAAGTATTTCAGTATGCATGTAAAGGGCGGGCTGTTGCGCGCCCGTTTCTTGTTTGTCGTGCTGAACCACGGACCCGACAGTTGGGCGCGCATCATGGCGAGACTTTCCGAGGAAGACCGCCGGGTGGCCGGAGAAATAGCGGTTGACAACTGGTATCCCCTTTCCACACTGGAGCAGATTGACCGGGCGATTGCACAGGAGATCGCCGGAGGAGATGAGAAGAGGGTCTTCGACCAGCTCGGCGAGTTTTCCGCAACCTCAAGTCTGTCGGGGCCCTACAGCAGTCTGATCAACCCGGACATTCATAGTTTCCTGACGCAGTCGGCACTGATTCATCGCTCGTATCAGGACTTTGGCGCCGCCGCGTATGAATCGTTGAGTGAGACCAGTGGACTGTTGACGATCAAGTACGAGACTGCGCCGCCACTGTCCTTTTGCATCAGCGGGACGGCGTATTTCCGGCATGCGATCGAACTGTGCGGTGCGCGCACGGCCAGCGTTACTCACACGCGCTGTTGCGGACGAGGTGATTCGGTATGCGAATTTTACGTGACGTGGCAACCGTAGCGATGCAGGGCGAGCCACCAGCCGAAGAACACCTGTGCGATCTGTCTAGTGTTCGCGTCCTGGAGGCTCGCCCATTCGTTTCTGCGGCGGCCCTATCGTCTCAGGTGCATCCGTCGACGGCCGCTTACAGATTCTATCGACAACTGTCGTTGCTTTAAGGCAGATTTGACGTACCCCAAACTAGTTCATAACACGGGATATGAAGCGGCACAAGAGTATTAATCTCAGCTTTGTTATCATTCAGACATTGGATGCAATAGGCGCGAGCAGGAGAGACTTCAAACTAACGTTGACGAAAGGATCACTCGAATGGCACGTACAGCTTCAACGATGAAAGAGCTTGGAACGAAGGCACCAGACTTCCATCTCAAGGACGTTGTTTCGGGGCAGATGATCTCACCCGCAATCTTCGCATCGAAGAGTGCGCTCCTGGTTATGTTCATTTGCCGGCACTGCCCTTATGTCGAGCACGTGAAACACGAGCTCGCCCGGATCGGAAGGGATTATGGGGAGAAGGATGTCGGCATCGTGGCTATCAGCGCCAATGATGCGTCAACGTACCCCGAGGATGCTCCCGACCGGCTCAAGGCGATGGCCCAGGAATTGAGTTTCGCGTTCCCGTTCTGTTATGACGAGAGTCAGGAGACAGCAAAGGCCTACAGTGCGGCGTGCACTCCTGATTTCTTTCTGTTCGACGCCAACCGAAATCTGGTCTACAGAGGCCAGCTGGATGAGAGCCGGCCCGGCAACGACAAACCGATAAACGGGCGCGACCTGCGTGATGCGCTCGATGCGGTCCTGGCGAATCAACCTGTCAACCCCGATCAAAAACCAAGCCTCGGATGCAACATCAAGTGGAAGGCGGGCAACGAGCCGAACTACTAAGAAATTCGAAAGGCGAAATGCGAAATTCGAAATGAGGAGAGTTGCCGATTGCGAACTTCTGAGTTCGCATCATTTCGCATTTCGCATTTCAAATTTCGAATCTCGCCCCCAACGATACTTTAGCTTGTAGGCGAAATGTCAAACATCAAGTGTACGCAGTGTGGCACCGTCACACGACGATAACACCCGGCTGCATGAGTTGCGGTGCTCTCCTGAGCCACTTCCCGCTACCGTCCTCGCCAACCGGGGGCGCGCTTCTCCAGGAACGCTCCCATACCTTCCTGCGCATCTTCGGCCATCGCGTTCATGCTCATCACCTCTTTCGCGTAGGCATAAGCCTTCGGCTGGTCCATATCGATTTGCGCGTAGAAAGCCTGCTTGCCGATCGATACGGTAAGAGGGCTGGCCTGAGCAATCTGTTGGGCCAGTTGATAAGACGCCTCGCGCAGGGCAACCGCCGGCACCACTCGGTTGATCAATCCCCATTCCATCGCAGTCCTGGAATCAATTGGTACCCCGGTCATCAGCATCTCGAGCGCGCGCTTGCGGCCGATTGCCCGCGTGAGCGCAACCATCGGAGTCGTACAAAACAGTCCGATGCGAACGCCCGGAGTGGCAAACTTCGCCTCTTCGGAGGCGACTGCCAGGTCGCACGTCGCCACCAGCTGGCAACCCGCAGCGGTTGCGATGCCATGCACTTCGGCAATGACCGGTTGCGGAATCTCCTGGATGACTGCCATCAGTTGAGCGCAGACATCGAAGACCCGGCGATAGTCCCCGATGTTGCGATCAATAAGCTCGCTCAAATCATGGCCGGCACAAAAGGCGGGACCAGTGGCCGCCAGTATTACGGCCCGGATCTCGGATGACTCGCCGATCGTGCGCAAACAGTCGATCAGCTCTTCCATCAACTCGAGAGAGAGAGCATTCCGACGTTCAGGTCTGTTGAGAACGATCACAGTAATCGGCGCGTCGGATTCAACCGATAAGTTGTCATAGCCTTTCTGCATATTCACCCCGTAGTCTCGCTGTGAGAATAAACGCAGGAACGGCCATAGCATAGCAGGCGGCTTTCGAAGGGGTCTACAGATGACGGGGTCAGGCCCTCGATTCTGCGATTCGGATTCTTATATTCGTTTCTCCTATCGAGACAGGAAGTCGCGGACTACGTCTCTAAGATCACGTTTCTCGCCGTCCACTGCATAGTTCAACCGTCGCATCTCAACATCGTTCAGCTTGCCGGCCAGACTCCCGATCGCCGTGCCTATCTCAGGGTTGCGCGCCAGCGTCTCTTTTCGAAAGATCGGCGCGGCTTCATAAGGCGGAAAATAGTGGCGGTCATCTTCGAGTTGGAACAGGTTCAATTTCTCGATGAGCCCATCGGTCGAGTTTCCTGCGATCAGATCGACCTGCCCATTAGCCAGGGCCTGATAGGTGAGTGAAAGATCCATCTCGCGAGGCGGCTCCGCGAACCTCAGCCCATAGGCGCTTGCGAGTCCGGGATAGCCGTCCTGGCGCGACATGAAATCCTGGCCGAAGCCCGCCCTCCACTTCGGCGAGTACCGGGCCGCGTCCGAAATCGTCTTGAGGTGCAACCTGCGGGCGTCTTCTCCGCGAACCAGAATGGCGAACGTGTTCTGAAAGCCGAGCGGTTCGAGCCATTCCAGATTGAATTGTGTCTCGTACTCACGTTTCACCTGCTCGTAGACTTCGCGAGCATCTGTTATCGCGGAGTGCTTGAGTATCTGAGTGAAAGCAGTCCCGGTGTACTCAGCGTAACCGTCCAGCTTGCCTGAGAGCAGCGCACGATGGCAGACGTCGCCGCTGAGCTCGAACTGCCGTGTCACTTCAAGGCCGGCCTTCGATTCTATAGCCTGTGCCATCAGCTCGGCGAGTATCCTCGATTCGGTGAAATCCTTCGAACCGATGACGATCGGCCGAGTTGCGTTCGATGGCCCGCCCCTCGCTGACAGAAGGACTCCCCCGACAATGACAAGGCCGATGATTCCGACGGCCGTACTCGCGATTACCGCCCGCGCCTTCCCCTTTCCGGCTTGCCACGCTCCGGGCGTCAGGGACTTTTCAATCCAGCCGAGCGCGAAATCAGCTCCCAGAGCCATTATTGCGGCAGGAACCGCTCCGGCAAGTATCAACGTACGGTCGATCGACCTCAGTCCGCGGAAGATGTAGGTGCCGAGCCCGCCCGCTCCAATTGCGGCGGCGATTGTGGCAGTGCCGACTGAAATCACTGTGGCCACACGCAGACCGGCGATGATCACGTTAAGGGCCAGTGGGATCTCAACCTGCGTCAGCATCTGCCAGTCGGTCATCCCCATACCGCGAGCCGCTTCGCGAACAGCGGGGTCTACGCCGTTAATGCCCGTAAAAGTATTTCGAATGATTGGAAGCAGCGAGTAGAGAAAGAGCGCGATGATAGCGGGAAGCTTGCCTATGCCATAGGAGCCAAGGACGGGAATCAGAAAGCCAAACAACGCCAGACTCGGAATCGTCTGCAGGATGTTTGCCGTGGCGAGTACGGGCTTGCTCAGTGCGGGCCGCCTGGTGAGGAGTATGCCCATGGGAATGCCCGCAAGTGCGGCCGCGCCTGTAGCCACTGCAACAAGGAAGAGGTGCTGCAGCGTCAGCGCGAAGACTTCCGCGCGGTTTCGAATGAAGAAATCGATCAGCTCCATAGGAAAGAACGTTTCGCGTTTCGCGTCCCGCGTTTCGCGTTTGACGTTGCGCTGCTCAGTCGTCCATGCGGTTCACAGCGGTGAAACAGTCCTAACATCAGCAGCGTCACAGTCACTTATCTCCCATCGACTGATTGAAGGCCACGGCCTCCGGATGATCTGACGCCGCAAATTCAGGTGGGGAAGCGAGCACCTCGAGTCGCCCATCCTTGAAGAGACCTATTCTCGTCGCAAGCGTGAAGGCCTCGCGCACATCGTGAGTGACGAAGATGATGGTCTTGTTCAGCCTCGCCGTCAGCGCGGCGAACTCGCGCTGCAACTCGGCGCGGGTCAACGGATCGAGCGCGCCGAACGGCTCGTCCATAAGGATTATCGGCGGATCAGCCGCGAGCGCCCGCGCAACTCCCACGCGCTGGCGCTGACCCCCCGAAAGTTCTCGTGGATAACGCGCGGAGAAAGCGTCAGCGGAAAGGCCGACCAGGTTGAGCATCTCCCGCACACGCTCGCGAGTCCGATCTTCGAGCCAGCCTTCGAGTCGAGGCACCAGGGCGATATTGCGTTCGACGGTGAAGTGCGGAAACAGTCCGGTCTCTTGAATCACATAGCCGATATGCCTCCTGAGTCGGAAGGGATCCCACTGGGCAGCCGGCTCTCCTTCAACGAACACCGCGCCGCTGGTTGTTTCGAGCAGGCGATTGACGAGTTTGAGTGTGGTAGTCTTTCCCGAACCGCTTCGCCCCAGCAGAACCAGCGTCTCGCCGCGTCTCACTGCAAAGTTCAGATCGGCGACAAGCGATTTGCCATTGGCCAGTGTCAGTCCGGCATTGCGGAACTCAACAACCGGTTCTTGAATTGGGGATTGTGGATTTGGAGCTGAAGATTCCGAATCGCTCATTATTCAGCCGCCTTCAGCGCTGAGATCAAGAGTCATTTCCAGCATCGCCGACTATGAACTGGTGTTTGCGGCCGCAAACAGATTGAAGCTGAACCGTTCCCCGCTGTCGAGCCAGCTCTTCTCCAACCGGAATCCAGATTTGGCGGCCAACTCGCCCAACTGCGACAGGTCATATTTGTATGAGCTTTCGGTGTGAATCGACTCGCCCTTCTCAAATTCAACTTCCAGATCGATCGCGCGGATGTGTACGCGATGCGCGGCGCGGCTGATCATGTGCACCTCCATACGGCCTCGCGCTTCGTTGTAGATCGCGCTGTGCTCAAACTTAGTCAGATCGAAGTCGCCATCGAGCTCGCGGTTTATTCGGACGAGCAGATTCAGATTGAAAGCGGCGGTCACGCCCAGCGCGTCGTCGTAGGCGGGCACCAGAACAGCGGGAGATTTCTTGAGGTCGGCTCCGACCAGCAATCCGTCTTCGGGACCGAGCATCTTTCGCACTTCGCGAAGGAATGCGCGGGCCTCAGCCGGGTCGAAGTTACCTATGTTCGAACCGAGAAAGAGCGCCATTGTTCGCACACTGTCGCCGTCGCGGCCGATAGTTCCGCTGAGCGCGCTGATAGCGGTGAAATAGTCGGCCGCATAAGCTGTGATCGAGATCCCGGGGTATGACTCGAGCAGGACGGCGCTGCTTCTCTCGAGACTGGCATCGGAGATGTCAATCGGCAGGTAGTGAAGCTTTTGCTGCCGAGCCAGCAGCGCCTCGATTAAGAAGCGAGTCTTCTCCGCGCTGCCACTACCGAGCTCCACAAGTCGAACAGGGCCTCTGACTGCGCTCACTATCTCATCTGCACGGGTGCGAAGTATCTCGCTTTCGGCGCGCGTGAGGTAGTACTCGGGCAGACAGCAGATGGCTTCGAACAGCCGCGATCCCAGTTCGTCATAGAAATACTTGGGCTTGAGTGTCTTCGGAGTCGAGGTGAGACCGGCGCGCACGTCTTCGGCGAGTGAAGTCAAATCACTTGCGTGCTCGAGGCGGTGGATCACCAAACGGTCTTGGGAGCGGGACGGCAGGGACAAACAGTCCTCCTTCTCAAACCAGTAACTCTAAACTCAGGCGCTAATATTAAACGCAAGGATAATGCTATATCAGTTTCGAAGCTCTGGGCAACCAGCTCATCGTAACATAGATACGAAAAAGGGAGTCCACAAACTGAACGAAGGATTCGTATCAGTTTGTGAAACCTGTGCGGTTCGTGGTTTCACCTTTCTTACCGGCCTGAAAACTTTGGAGGCCGCCGCTCCCGAAACGCAGCGATGGCTTCGCCAAGATCCTTCGACTGCAGAAACGCTGCGTTCCACACTGCAACGTAACGCAAGCCGTCCGCAGTTGACTTATCCGAACAGTAGTTCATCACCTGCTTGATCCCCTGCACGACGAGCGGCGGATTATCCGCGATCTCTCTCGCGAGTTTGCGAGCGGCTTCGAGAAGCCCATCCTCGGAGTCATAAACATCGCTCACCAGCCCGATTTTCAGGGCGCGCGCCGCATCGATGTCCTTGCCGGTAAACGCGAGCTCGCGAGTGTTGCCGTCGCCAATGATTTTAGGCAGCCTTTGCAAACTGCCTATGTCGGCCACCATTGCGACCTTCACCTCGCGCAGGCTGAAGCGCGCATCAACCGAGCAGAGACGAATATCGCACGCCGAGGCCAGATCCAATCCTCCGCCGATGCACCACCCGGCCACAGCCGCAATCACCGGCTTGCGACACCTTGCCACGCGATCGCAGGCTTCCTGCATCTGGGCGATCAGGTCGAGCAAACGTGTGCGATCGGCTGCGAGGTTCTCTCCGGCGAGGTGTTGTCCCAACTGGCCCATCATTGCAGCGAGGTCCAGCCCATAACTGAATTGCCCGCCCTCGCCGCGAACAAGAACGACGCGAATCTCTTCGTCGCCATCGAGCGCAGCAAAAAGCTCAGGCATCTCGCGCCAGAAGTCGGGACCCATAGCATTGCCCTTCCCCGGGCCAATGAGAGCGACTTCTGCAACACCGGCGCTTCGCTCTATCCTGATTGCTTTGTATTCGCTCATATTGTCTCTCCCGCATGGCCCCTGATACGCGAGCGGCTCTTCGCCGTTCAGATAGTCGCGCCGACGTGATAGCGACCAGGGGTCGTGCCGAACGTCTTCTTGAACATCGAAATGAACGCGCTGGTGCTCTCGTATCCAGCCTCCAGGGCGACGGCCGTTACGGACTCTCCAACGGCAAGCAGGCGCAGCGCATGCAGCAGCCGCGCCTGTTGTCGCCATCTCCCGAAACTCATGCCTGTCTGAGTGATAAACAACCTTTCGATTGTTCTCTTGCTGGCGCCCGCAGCTCTGGAAATCTCCTGGAGAGAGCACCTCTCGCTCGGATTGTGACGCACCTGTTCCGCCACCCGTAACGCTCGCGGATCACGCGGCACAGGCAACTGGAGCGGGATGACCGGCAATGCTCCCAACTCATCCAGGATCACTCCGATTATCCGTCCCTGAGTCGGTACCTCAACGTCGAGCGCTCCGAGTTTCACCGCATGTAAAATCAGCTCTCGGAGCAGCGGAGAGACGTTCACGACGCAGCAGTCCACGGGCAACACCTGCGAGAGGGATGGTTCGACGTACAGGCTTCGCATTGAGACCGACCCGTGCATTTCAACCTTGTGGCTCATGCCCCCAGGAATCCAGACAGCCCGTTGAGGCGGAACCACCCATGCGCCTCGCGGCGTGTGCACGCTCATTACACCCTCGGAGGCGTAGATCAGCTGGTGCCAGCCGTGCTGGTGTTCGGGAAGCACCGTTCCGGTCGAGTAGCGGACCGCGAACGTCCTGATCTGAGCTCCCTCGAATGAACAGCCGCTCGCTGAAGAGCCCTGACGCATTCTGAACATAGGTTGTCAATATAGCGCAAGCGCGAAGTCCGGGACAGGGCATAGAATCGTCTGGGTGCGCGTCACTATTTTGCGCGAGAAGCCAGAGACGGGGTGAGGGGGTCAGGCACTCGATTTGTGCCTGCGCCGCCTCGCAATCGCCTTGGCGCACTCAAGACGGGGCCTGCTATGCTTTATTCTCGTCTACGACAATGCTCGAACTACCCAACACAAGCTCCGCGAGGTCATCATGAAAAAACAGCTCCTATCACTCATCCTCCTGTCCCTGGCCCTTGCGAGTGCGGCGCACGCTCAAAAGCGCGCCTTCACCATCGAGGATCTCTATCGCATCAAATCGATCTCCGACGTTCACATCTCACCTGATGGGAAGTCGGTGGTCTATGTCGTCGGTACTCCTGACCTTCCACGCGCCAAACGCGCCAGTCATATCTGGCTGATGGATGTCGATGGCCGCAACGCCCGCCAGTTGACCTACGACGCGAAAGGAGAAGGCTCACCGCGCTTTTCGCCCGACGGAAAGCGGCTGCTCTTCATTAGCTCTCGCGACGGCAGTCCGAGCCTTTACACCATGCCGATGAGCGGCGGCGAAGCGAGGCGGCTAACCAGCATCTCCACCGGAGTCTCTGATCCGCTGTGGTCTCCCGACGGTAAATGGATCGCCTTCTCGACCGACGTCTATCCCGAATGCGGAGGCGACGACGCCTGCAACAAGAAGATCGGCGATACCTGGAGCGGCGGCCCGCTGAAGGCTCACATGGCCGATGCCCTGCTCTATCGGCATTGGACCGATTGGAAGGACGGCACCCGAACTCACATCTTTCTGGCAAACGCGGAGAGCGGTGATGTTCGTGACCTGACGCCCGGCGATTTCGATTCGCCGCCATTTCAGCTGGGTGGTCCTCTTCAGTACGACTTCTCGCCTGACAGCTCTGAACTGGTCTTCGTGTCGAACCACGACAAGGTTCCAGCCACATCGACCAACAACGATCTCTGGCTCGTCTCGTTGACCGACCGGCAGTCGCAGCCTCGCAATATTACGTCCGCCAACCAGGCGTATGATGGAAGTCCCATGTACTCACCCGATGGTAAGTCCATCGCGTATCGCACGCAAAAGATCCCCCGCTACGAATCGGATCTCTTCCGGCTGGCGATCTACGATCGAGCGAGCGGGACCTCGACCGTGGTCACCGAATCGTTCAAGAATTGGGTCGATTCGTTCGAGTGGTCGCGGGACTCCAGGTCTTTGTATTTCACCGGCCCGGTGGAAGGGATCAATCCGATTTACAAGCTGGATCTCAGCTCCAGGAACATCACTCAGCTCTTGGCGGACAAGACCATCGATGAGTTTGAATTCAGCGACGATGGCCGGCGGATCCTCTATGTCAGGCACTCCACGGGGGAGCCGCGAGAGATCTACAGCACCGCGGCAGGGCAGGCTGGAAATCCGACGCGGCTCACAACGATCAACGAAGCGGTCGCCAGGGAAGTTGACATCCGGCCAGCCGAATCGATGTGGGTCGAGGGAGCGGCCGGAGCAAAGGTTCAGGTCTTCATCGTGAAGCCGCACGGATTCGATCCCAGCAAGAAGTATCCGCTTATTCTGAACGTGCACGGCGGGCCTCAGTCGAACTGGGCCGACGCGTTCAGAGGGGATTGGCAGGTCTATCCGGGCGCAGGCTATGTGGTGGCGTTCCCGAATCCTCACGGCTCGACGGGCTACGGCCAGGATTTCACGGCCGAGATCTCGGGCGACTATGGTGGGGCGGTATTCGAAGATTTGATGAAGGTCACCGACGCTCTCGAGAAGCTGCCATATGTGGATCGAAACAGGATGGGAGCGATGGGTTGGTCATACGGCGGCTACATGATGGACTGGTTCGAAGGGCACACGGATCGATTCAAGGCTATAGCGTCGATGATGGGCCTCTACGATCTGAAATCTTTCTACGGGGCGACCGAGGAGCTTTGGTTCCCTGAGTGGGATTTAAAGGGGACGCCGTGGACTGCCGAGCTTTATGAGAAGTGGTCGCCGTCGAACTCGGTGAAGAACTTCAAGACGCCGGCGCTGGTGATCAGCGGCGAGCGGGATTATCGGGTGCCGTACACCCAGTCGCTTCAGTTTTACACGGCGCTTCAGAAGATGGGAGTTCCATCCAGGCTGCTTATTTATTCGAATGCGGGACACTGGCCGAGCTGGTACGAGATGGCGTTGTACTACACTGCCCACCTCGAGTGGTTCAATAAGTATCTGGGCGGCGGGGCGCCTCCTTGGACGACGGAGCAGTTTTTGAGGAACGCGGTGTTTGATCTGGAAACGGGAAAGCGGATCGATCGGAGGAGCGACAAAGACCAGGCCTCCCAGCGATGAGCAAGGCCGCGGCTCGACAGAGAACGCCGGCGACTTGAGGAAGTGCGGTATAACGTGACGGAAGCATCATAGTTAGACGCACCTAATCCGTATCACTGACGAACCTGGTGTACAGTCTTACTCACTCCCCGACGGGGGTCAGGCCCTCGATTCTGCGATTCGGATTTCAGGGCAACGAATAAGAACCCGAATCGCAGAATCGAGGGCCTGACCCCACCATGTCTGTCACTTTCATCTCAATAGTTTTGCTGCTTACTCCCAACTCCTCGATTTATCAAAAGAAAAACTTTCCCTTTGTTTTCCCTGAGCTTCGACTTCGACATCGTTTCG
>DASYSA010000206.1:0-5226 GCA_036003885.1 Blastocatellia bacterium
ACTGTATCACCAACGAGCCCTCGGAAGGGAATGACAAGATCATTTGGGTCCTGGTAATTCTCTT
Source organism: Blastocatellia bacterium (assembly GCA_036003885.1). Classification (GTDB taxonomy): domain Bacteria; phylum Acidobacteriota; class Blastocatellia; order UBA7656; family UBA7656; genus DASYSA01. Next base: position 65 of record DASYSA010000206.1, read on the forward strand.
CCTCGGTGGGGTTGGGGCCTTGCTCTATTTCATCGTGCGTCGACCGGAAAGGATCAGGAGGCGTGGGAGATAGCGGCTGGACGCGGTCGCTGTATTGCGAGACGAGCTGGCCAGGCAGCTCGAGGTCCCGCACGAGGAGGACGAACATGTTCGAAGTCTTTGGCCTCTTCTTTTTCTTCTTCATTGCACTCGGATTGGCATCCTTCATCTTTTGGATTTGGGCTCTAATTGACTGTATCACCAACGAGCCCTCGGAAGGGAATGACAAGATCATTTGGATCCTGGTCATCGTGTTCCTCCATGGGATTGGCGCTCTGATCTATTTCATCGCGCGTCGCCCGGAAAGGATCAGGCGGTTTGGGAAATAGGAGTTCTGAGTTCTGAGTGCTGAGTGCTGCGTGCTGAGTCCTTAGTTCTCAGTCAGGATTCGATTCAGACTCCCCACTCAGAACTCAGAACTCAGAACTCAGAACTCAGAACTCAGAACTCAGCACTCAGCACTCAGAACTCAGCACTCACTAATGAAAACCAGGAGACTGCCAACCGGGCTGATGTCTTTGCAGAAACAGATCGTCAAGTGTGAGCTCTGTCCTCGACTGGTGGAATGGCGAACGAGGGTTGCCCGAGAGAAGACCCTGCGATTCAAGGACGAGGAATACTGGGGGAGGCCCGTTCCAAGCTTCGGCGATCCTCACGCTCGAGTGCTGATTGTCGGCCTTGCGCCCGCAGCTCACGGCGGCAATCGGACCGGCCGCATCTTCACCGGCGACCGCAGCGGCGATTGGCTCTATCGCGCGTTGTACCGCGGAGGTTTTGCAAATCAGCCGACATCCGTGAGCCGCACCGATGGGCTCGAGCTCAATGATTGCTACATAACAGCGGTGATCCATTGTGCGCCGCCTGCGAACAAGCCCACCCCCGATGAGATCGGTAATTGCCGGCCTTACCTGCTGCGCGAGATCGAGTTGCTCAATGGCCTAACCGTGGTCGTAGCCCTGGGCCGCCTTGCATTCGATGCAGCGATCGCCGCGATCGGGCTGGAAGAGAAGGAGGGGCAGGGGCGTCGCACTCCGCGGCCGCCGTTCAAACATGGCGCGGAAGTCCCCCTGCGTGGAGGTCTCACGCTGATTGCGTCTTTTCATCCGAGCCAACAGAACACCTTCACCGGTAAGCTCACTGAGCCGATGTTCGACCAGGTCTTCACCCGGACTCGGGCCATTATCGACTGCCGGGACGCATGACTCGCAACCACGATTGTGTATAATTGGCTTCGGCGGCCGCCACCAGGTCGGCGGCCGGACTTCTGATTGAGGAGAGAACATGGCAAAGGCCAAGACCGGCCCAAAGGACAAGAGCGCGAAGAAGGTCCCGGCTTCAAAAGGACCTGTAGAAGAGAGTACGACCAAGAAGCGGGCAACCGCACAACCGGCCTCCAAAGCCGCTTCCAAGGCTTCAACGGGGCGCGACGCGCCGGCGACTCCCGCCGCCTCTGCCTCCGTTCCGGCGAGTGAAGCCGGGCCGGGCGTGCTCGAGAACGCACACCTGCCGGCGACACACGGTAAGGTCGGCGTCTTCGGAGGACCCAAAGATCGGGGAGTCAAGCCGGACGACAAGCTCGCCCTGCCCACAGGACGCCACTTCGTTTACGAACGGGTTCGCACGCTGAACCCTGAGAGCTTCTATTGTGCGATGAGATGGGACTATCACCTCCTGCATAAGAGTCCGGAGGAGGGTAAGCGCTGGTGGGCTAATAAGAAGCTCTTAGTAACCAATTCCAGGACCGGCAAGGCGGTCGTGGTTCGAGCTGTCGACTACGGCCCGCACGAAAACACTGGTCTCGACATCGGTATTTCACCAGGCGCGGCCGAAGCATTGGGCGTCGAAGTTGGTGATGAAGTGGACATCGCCTTCGCCGACCAGAAGGCGCCCCAGGGACCCGTAGAATAACGTTTCGCGTTTTACGTTTTGCGTTTCGCGTTCAGGACTTCCATTGAGACGGCCAGCCACCGCGATCACAAACGTAAAACGCAAAACGTAAAACGCGAAACTGTTTTTTGTGCATGAATCGTTACCCTTCATTCGATCCGCCGGAATACGTCAACTGGCATCCTGACCCGGAGGTCGTCGCCGAGTATCAGCGCACAATCGACGGGCAGCCGGAACGCCGTGAGATCATTAGAGCGCTCACGCCCCCTCAACTCATTGCGCTCTACGAAGGGCTCGTCCGCAATCGTCTTCACGACATCGCTCTGCAGCGCTGGGTCAAGCAGGGAGTTATCTCAAAAGCCTGGCTGGGCACCGGCGAGGAAGCGACAACAATTGGAGCCGTTCATGCGCTTGAACGCCGTACTGCGCCCGGTGGGTTTTCAACGGACTTTGTCGCACCAATGATCCGGAACGCCGGCGCCTATCACGAGATGGGGATGCCGGTTGCGGATATGCTGCGCGGCTACCTCGGGACAGCCGACTCTCCCACTCATGGGCGCGACCTTCACATTGGCGATTTCAAAAGAGGCGTGCTAGCTGCCATCAGCCACGTTGGAGACCTCATGGCGGCTACGGTGGGCGTTGCTCTCTCATTCAAGATGAGGCGGGAGCCTCGAGTGGCGCTCACCTGGATCGGCGACGGCTCGACCAAGAATGGAGTGTTTCACGAAGCGATGAACTTCGCAGCCGTACAACGACTCCCGCTCATCGTGATAATTCAGAATAACCAGGTCGCGCTTGGCACGCGGCTGGACCAGCACCACAACAGTTCCTTCTCCAACTGGCCGGAGGCGTACGGCGTAGAGGGTTGGGCCTATGATGGCAACAACGTGCTTGATGCCTACGCAGCAGTGAAGTTGGCCGCGGATCTTTGCCGCGCGGACGCGAGTTCCGATCATCTAAGCCGGCGCGGGCCTTTCTTACTGGTGGCGGAGACTTTCAGGATGGGCGGGCATGCGACGCATGACGAACGCGAGGCGAGAGAGACCTTTGATGGGAAATTGTTTGCCTATTGGGGCAAGCGTGATCCGATCGGCCAGTTTGAAAATCATTTGATCGAAGGCACGCTCGACCTCGAGAGCGGCCGGCGCATTCGCCGAAGCCAGAGCATGCAAGACCGAAACAGGTCAATACTGAAGCAGGCTGAAGAACGCGTGACAGCTGAAGTCGAACTGGCCATCGAGGAAGCGCTCGCCTCAAGGGTGTTGATGCCCTCGCCCGAATCAGCGGCCGAAGGCGTGTACGCGGAAAAAAACGTTTCGCGTTTCGCGTTCCGCGTTTAGCGTTTCGGGTTCCGGGTTCCGCGTTTCTCGATTGCGGCTGCTGGTTGCGTCATCACAGGTCCAGAACGATGAACATAGAAGACAAAGGCGAAAATGTTTTAACCCGGAACTCGAGACCCGGAACGCGAAACGCGAAACGAACGAACATGGCCTCTAACATGAAAACACCGCTAACACTTTTGATTGTGGCTCTGCTTCTGGTTCCCGTCGAAGCGGCACAGAAGCAAAAAAAAGGCCGCCCCCGAACTGTGACACGTAAACCGGCAGCGGTAGGTGCACCCGCAGTCAAAGCCCCTGCTTCCCCTCTGGCTGGAACGGCGGTTGTCATTGTCACCAAGAATAGTGACAGGATCGTCGGTACGATCATCGACCTGAACCCGTATAGCATAAGGATCAGGTCGGAGGGGCTGGAGTCGGCCATCGCCCTGGATACGATCTCATCGTTGACATTCGGAAGCCTGGGGGGGCGCGACACGAATAGAGAACCGCCCCCGGCGGCCGCCAGCGCTGAGTTCGCGAGGGATATGACCTCGGCCGTAATTGCCTTTCAGTCTATGATAGCCTCGGCCAAGCCGGGAGCCGATTACACGGACTATGGACGCCAACTCTCAGAGTTGCGGCCTCAGGCGGAGCGATTCATCGCTCGTTATGGCCCCTCCGAAAACGCTAGGGAAGCGCGAGTAGTAGGACTGCTTGCAGGGGCGCTCACTGACTATTCCTGGGCGCGAACCGTATGGACACTTAAGCTTGGGCGACAGAGCGATGGCACCGTAGCTGAAGGCGATTCATCAATCATAAGCGACCTGCTTGTTTTGTATCCCGATCTGCGTTCATCCGCAACGACCGGTAACAGGTTCGCAGCCGACAGGTTGATCGCGGGACTGTGGCAGAAGGCATCTGAAAAAATCGATCGAGTCCGTGCAGTAAGATAGGATCTAGGATTTAGGATCTAGGATTTAGGATTTAAGGGTTTAGGATAATTTAGGATTTAGGATCTGAGGATGTGGAACTTAAGAACTAAGGTTAACTGGAATCCTCATCTAGATCCTAGATCCTAGATCCTTCCTACCTGTGTCCCGTGTCGTAGTGCATCGCCAGCAGGTCCAATCCGAAATCGCCGTTGAAATCTCGCCAAACCGAGTGAATGTGATTGGCATTGTTCTGCGTGCAGTCGTACTCGATCAGAAAGCCTGGCCCCTGAATGCGATAGTAGTGAGGCTGCAAATGTTCGAACTCGCCCGCCCACGCAAAGAAGATATTGCTGAATCCTCCTGAACGCACTCTTTCCATTCTTGCTTCGGCGATGTCAGCGGGAACGTTGGCAGCGTACTCCTTTAACAGGGCCATCAACATTTCGCTCTGGCTCTGTCCCAGCTTGTTGGCCTGCAAGCCGGCGGGCTTGATCGGGTCTGCCTTTCTCCCATTGGTAGAGAGAATATCTGCAGGCGCTTTATTGCTCACCACGGCGACCGCACGCTGCTTGTCATCAAGGGACTTCACAAATGCGCGAGCGAGGTCCTCCTCGCGAGACAGGGCTCTCAGTCCCTTGCGCGGTCCCTGTTGAACTTCCGCGGGATTCGATCCGAAGAATGATGGCGTGGAGGCAACGAGCCCTCGGCCCGTCACAGCATAATGCAGCGAGATATGGTGTCCTTCGAATCGCCATGCCCATGGGGTCATCGCCTCGGGCTTACCAAAGAGACTGAAATAGTACAGTTCGGGATCGCGCACCGGGCCGCTGCCTTTCTCGATCTCGCGAAGAATGGGTTCGAGGCTCATGACAGTTGCCGCCTTGAGCAGTCCCTGCTGCGCCAGACCTGCGCCGAGAAGGACGTTGGCCAGTTGCCTTTGCGCCGGTTCGAGGTCCTTTATTGTGATCCCCTTTCGCGGCAC
>DASYSA010000207.1:0-14570 GCA_036003885.1 Blastocatellia bacterium
GAGAGAAGCTGGAGAGCCACCGATAAGCCCACGCAGCGACTCCCGAGACTGCCGCGAGCGAAAGGCCGTGCTCTAGCCATTGAAACCACGTCGGCTTGGATGATTACCCTCCAGTGTGCGGACTTTCAATTCAGTCTTCACCTGCCACGCTACATCAGAAAATAGGCTTGCACAATCCAGAGCTAGATGATAATAATTCTCAGGTGATAATCAATCGCAGGAAGTCAGATGCCAGACCCCCAACAGATGTAGAACGCTGGTGCGATGACTTCGAGAAGCTCTGCAGGTCCCGTGGCGTTCGCGTCACCCCTCAGCGCCTCGCTGTCTACCGCGCCCTCGTCGAAGACCTCACTCATCCGACCGCGGACGCCGTGTACAAACGGCTGGGTCACCTCCGGGGACTGTCGCCCGCTACCGTCTACCGGACGCTGGAATTTCTCTCACGCGAAAATCTGATTCGACGCGTCAGCGCTCCCGAAGCGGTCGGCCGCTTCGATGCGAATCTCGCCGGACACCAGCACCTCGTCTGCCGCGTCTGCGGCAGCATGACCGATGTGTCGGTGCCCGAACTCAGTGATCCCGAACTGCCCACCGTTTCGGGCTTCATAGTCGAAGAGTTGGACATAAAACTCGTCGGACGTTGCCGCGCCTGCGCCTCTTCGAGCGGCCGTAAACGTACCGCTAAAACGACCTCATAAGACCTCAACCTGAAAGGATGGAAATTAACGATGGCTGAATTGAAAGGAACCAAGACACACCAGAACCTGAAAGACGCATTCGCCGGCGAATCCATGGCTAATCGCCGGTATCTCTACTTTGCCAAAGTTGCCGACGTGGAGGGCTACCCTGAAATCGCCGGTAATTTTCGCGACACCGCCGAAGGCGAGACCGGACACGCTCACGGCCACCTCGATTACCTCAAGAAAGTCGGCGACCCGGCTACCGATAAGCCCTTCGGCGATACCTCGCTCAATCTTCAATCCGCGGTACACGGCGAGACTCACGAGTACACCGATATGTATCCCGGAATGGCGAAGGCCGCCCGTGAAGAGGGCTTCGCCGAAATAGCCGACTGGTTCGAGACTCTGGCGAAGGCCGAGAAGTCTCACGCCGGCCGCTTTAGCAGTCTTCTCAAGTCGATTAGCTAATTGTCTCCTTGATCCGGCGGCGCCCGACAGTGAGCGCCGCCGACTCAAGCCTCTCACCTGCATGGAAAACAAAAAGAACATCTCGTATAAGCCGTCCGACGGGATCTCTTACGACCCCGCGGAGGAGAAATACTGGGAACCCGGCGCTCTTCACAAAGAAGTGGAGCGCACGTTCGAGATATGTCACGGCTGCCGCCTCTGCTTCAAGTACTGCGACAGCTTTCCAACCCTCTTCTCGCTGCTGGACAACAAGTATGACGGCGACGTCAGAGGCATTTCCGCAGATGAGACTGAATCCGTCATGGACTCCTGCTTCCAGTGCAAGCTCTGCGAAGTCCAGTGTCCCTACACCGAGCGCGAAGGGCACGAGTTTCGGCTCGATTTTCCAAAGCTGGTGCACAGATTCAAGGCTCAGAGAGCGCGTCGCGAAGGACCGTCACTCCAGGATCGAGTGCTTTCAGACCCGGATCGCGCAGGCGCAATGGCTCGCGCGAGCCTGGGTATGGCCAATGTGGGAAACAGGGTGCGTATTCATCGGATCTTTCTCGAGAAAGTGCTCGGCATTCATCGCGACAAACTGCTTCCCGACTTTGCGCCCTCCACCTTCGAAAAGTGGGCGGCAAGGGCGGGCAAGATTCGTCCGGAACCGGGCGGCGAGGTAGTCCTCTTCCAGACCTGTTACGTTCAGAATAACGAGCCTCAGATCGGACGCGACACTGTGGAAGTCCTGGAGAAGAGCAAAGTAGATGTGCGGTGCGCCTCCGGCCTTCAATGTTGTGGAATGCCTGCCTGGGAGCGCGGTGACCTCGATTCACTTCGAAAACATGCAAAGGCGAGCCTGCAAATTCTCCTCCCGTTTGTCGAGCAGGGAGCGAAGGTCGTAGCAATCAATCCGACCTGCTCGATGATGATGCGGCGCGAGCACCCGACGCTGGTAGATCCTGCCGACAGGCCGGCTGCCGAGCAGGTTGCGGCCGCGGTGATGGACCCGAGCGAGTTCCTCTGGTCCATCCGCGATCAGCCTCGTTTCAACACAGACTTTCGCAGCACCCCGGGCGCGGCTGTCGCTTACCATGCCCCGTGCCATCTTCGGGCCCAGGCGGTGGGTTTCAAGGGGAGAGACCTGTTGCGCAAGATCCCTGGCGTCGTGCCACGCACTACGATGGAGTGTTGCGGGCATGATGGCACCTACGCAATGACCGTCGAGGGATTCGAGCCTTCCGCGCGGATAGGAAAGAAGGCGTTCGATGGGATGAAGGAAGCCGGCGAGGAGGTGTGGGCCACGGACTGCCCGCTTGCCGCCCTGCAGTTTCAGCAGCATGCGGGGGTCAAGCCGATGCACCCGATGTCGATACTGGCACGGGCCTATCGCGAGGACGGCTTCCCGCAGAAGGCCAATCGGAAAGAGCAAGGGGAAGAGAAAAGTGAAACCAGTTGAGCGAACAGAGATTGTTGACTACGTCACCTATGAAGAAGGCCGCGACGCTTTCAGAGATGAAGTCATGGCCGCAAAGGCGCGTCGCCGCATTCACCTCGGCGAGTATCTGACCCTCCTGCTCGAAAACCACCTGACTGTGCGCTATCAAATTCAGGAGATGACTCGGGCGGAGCGCATCGTGAAAGAAGCCGACGTCCAACGAGAGATCGACACCTACAATGAACTGCTTGGCGGAGAAGGTGAGATTGGATGCACGCTTTTGATTGAGATCGCGGACCCTGCGATTCGCGACGTGAAACTAGCGGAGTGGCTGCGCCTGCCTCAGAAGTTCTACATGCTGCTGGAGGATGGAACGCGAGTATGGGCGCAGTTTGACGAAAGGCAGCGAGGCGATGATCGGCTGAGCTCCGTCCAGTACATGAAGTTCGACACTGGCGGCAAGGTGCCCGTCGCAACGGGAGTGGACATACCGGAGTTGCAGGTAGAAACGTCGTTGACGGCCGACCAGCGGCAGGCGGTATCTGAAGACCTGGCGTCTTGAATCCGGTGATGACGATGGCTCCCATTCCCTCTCGAAAAGAGACGCCGTGAAGGTTCGTGCTCATCGGCAAACGTGGGACCCAGGCTCTACCCAGGTGGGCAAATCACCTGCGACTATTCTTCCGAAGGCTCGTCTGCTTCCTCAGCCGTGGGGAATATGATCCGGTCATACACATCAGCCAACCTCAGCTTGCAGGCGATGGACTCGATCTGAACCGTCTGCTCTACTCCCCGGAAGACCTCGTAGGTCCATCTGGCGTCAGGTCTTCGCACATACTGTTCGACGATTGGCTCGAATTGTGAAACGAGCAGGTAGTCAGTCAGTGTTGAATTCCAGTTCTGATATCGCAGGAACTTCTGTCCCCTGTCAAAAGCCTCAGTCGACTTGGACATTACCTCGACTATCGTGCTGGGATTGAGTACGACATCGCGGCTCTGATCGTGATACCTGGGATCTCCGCAGATGACAACGATGTCGGGATAGGAGAAGAGACCTTTCGTTGCGCGGCGATCTCGTGCAGGCGGTCCGCTAAGCACCTTGGTATCTTTCGATCTGACTCTGCACGGCGTACCCCTCAATTGCCTGCTCAGCTCACCAACAAGATTCGTGCAGATATCGGCGTGCTCGGGACTTTCGCCTGCCATGGCGTAGATGTATCCGTCGAGGTACTCGTGCCGCTCTTCCGCTGCTCGTTCCAACGCCAGGTATTCCTCTATTGTGTAGCGAGGCCCTGACAGTGCTAGCGACATCCCTTGATACCTCCCTGAGGTTTCAATCGGCTCAAGTTTGATAGATTGCTTTCCGGTGCGCAAGGGTCTCAGCAGGTTTGGACCAAATTCAAGAGAGTCTCCGTGCGGCTGACTCTTGTTTGCAAGAACCCGAAGACTGAAGCCGGAAGCCTCGAAGATGGTGACGATCCACGGGATTTGTTGTAAGCTCGCTCTTACCCCCGAAATCAACACGGCCCAGCATCACGGGCACGGACCGGAAATCCAAAGACCAGATTTCGAACCGAGGGAACGTGGCTACCGAACAAGTCATTGATGTGAAGCAAAGCGACTTTGTCGAGCTCACCGAAGACGTGTCTCAGTCGCCGCTGTGGAATCGCGATCTGGCGCCGACTACAATTAGCCAACGCACGTGGTCGACTTATAATATCGCGGCGCTTTGGATCGGGATGTCGGTTGTGATCACGACCTATACGCTTGCAGGCGGGTTCATCGAGCAGGGAATGAACTGGTGGCAGGCTATGCTAACGATCCTGCTCGGCAACACGATCGTTCTGATTCCCATGATTCTCAACGCCCACGCGGGCACCAAGTACGGCATATCGTTTCCAGTGTTGTGCCGGGCGAGCTTCGGAACTCGAGGCGCGAACATTCCCGCTATGGCAAGGGCTTTGGTCGCTTGCGGGTGGTTCGGCATTCAGACGTGGATTGGAGGGAGCGCGCTCGACGGGTTGATGAAGGCGATGTGGGGCGGGTGGGCTTCGGTAACCGGGCATGAGTTCATAATGTTCGGCATCTTCTGGCTGATACAGGTCATTGTAATAGTTCGGGGCATCGAAGGCATCAAACACCTCGAGAGCTGGTCGGCGCCTCTGCTGCTTGTCGGCGGGGCAGTTTTGTTGTGGTGGGCAGTCAGCGCGGCTGGAGGAATGGGGCGAGTACTGGACTCCGTTGTTCAACTCCAAAATCCCCTTCGCGACAATCTGTCACAGCCCTCCCCCACTTTTTGGAAGCTCTTTCCTTCTGCACTAACGGCCAGCGTCGGCTATTGGGCCACGCTTTCGCTTAACATTCCCGACTTCACTCGCTACGCTCGAAGCCAGAAGTCGCAGATGCTGGGTCAGGCCCTTGGGCTTCCGACCACCATGACGGCATTCGCTTTTATAGGAGTGGCAACGACCTCGGCGACTGTGCTGATCTTCGGGCGAGCCATTCCAGATCCGGTTGAACTCGTAGGACAGTTTCACAATATCGCGATCGTCTTGTTCGCAACCGTGGTCATCTTTGCCGCCCAGCTCACAACTAACATGGCCGCCAATGTCGTTTCGCCATCGAATGATTTCTCGAACCTCAATCCGAGGCGCATCTCGTACGTCACCGGGGGTCTGATCACGGCGGCAGTCGGGGTTCTGATGATGCCCTGGTATCTGTACCGGAATGCCGCTGCCTATATCTTCACCTGGCTGATTGGGTACTCCGGATTGATGGGGGCAATAGCCGGAATACTGATTTGCGACTACTGGGTTATTCGAAGACAGAAACTTTCTCTCAAGGACCTGTTCGTTGAAAGAGGCCGCTACAGCTATTCCGGCGGCTTCAATTGGCGGGCGATCGCGGCGTTTGTGATCGGCATAGCCCCGGCCGCTCCGGGTTTTATTCGCGCAGCCTTAACGCCTGGCGGTGCAGTTGCCAACCCGGACCTGTTTGATACCATATACACCTACGCATGGTTCGCAACGTTCGGCTTGAGTTTCGTAGTCTACCTGGCGTTGATGACTATTGGGCAATCGCCGTCACGCGACAGGGTAGAACAGAAGGCATAGCTCGGAAGAGGCGGCGAGCCTGCCACCTTCGCCGTCTCTCAGCGCTTGCCTCGCTCGGACGTGAGACCCAGGTAAGACTGATGACATCTAACATGCTTAACAAGTTCGCAGTAGCCCTTATTGCACTAGCGGCCGGGCCAGTCTCCGCCGGGTTCGCACAGGTTGCCGTCAAGCCCGTTGCGTCGCCGCCAGGTTTGCTGTCCGCACTCAGGAGTAAAGATCCCTCCGCGAGACGTGATGCCGCCAATCGCCTGGGCGGAATGCGGGCTCGTGATTCCGTTCGCCCGCTCATCGAAGCGCTATTGGACAAGGATTCCGGGGTTCGCGAGGCCGCTGCGTTCGCGCTCGGCCAGATAGCCGACCGTCGCGCCAATGAACCACTTCTAAGCGCCCTGAATGAAAAGGATGAAGAGGTGCGTGCCACGATCGTTTTCGCACTGGGAATGCTGGGCGAGCGGAAGTCGATTAAAGTGCTATCGCATTTGCTCGACGACGGCTCAGCCGCGGTGCGGTCGTCCGCTACGGTAGCCCTCGGCTTGATGCAGGACGGTGACGCGGTCGACGAGATCATCCAGATACTCGATGATCCGTCCATAGATGTGCGCTACGATGCGGTCTGGGCGCTGGCTCAGATTGGCGAACCGGACGCGCTCGATCACATGAAGGCCGTGCTGGTGAACCTCGATCTGGCCAAGGTGGATGATGCAGCCCTCGAAGGCCTGCGACAGGCGGTCCAAAACTCGATGGAGATCCTCCAGGCGAAGAGCGAGCTTCGATCCACACGGAAGCGACGTGCAAATGCGCCGCAGCCTTCCGGCGGATCCGGTAAGGTCAGCTATTCGATGGAACTTCATCCTGCAAAGATCGTCCAGTCGGTTCAGCCTGCGCCAACCGAACGAGCCGTCAAGGCCCAGGTCCGCGGCACGGTGGGGATTCGAGTTCTCGTCGCCGCCGATGGCCGGGCGGCAAGAGCCTATGTTACCAGGCGTCTCGGGCACGGCCTTGACCAGCGCGCTGTGGAAGCCGCGATGCAGTACAAATTCGATCCGGCTATGCTGGCCGGACTGCCGCAAACCAGTTGGATGGAACTGGAAATTAAATACTAGTCCGTTGTCCGTTGTCAGTTGTCAGTTGGTCGGATCACGACAACCGAAAAGTGACAACGGACAACGGACAATGGACAAAGGACTAATCATGGGAAGAGTCGTAAAGTGCGGATTGATCCAGACGAAGAATGCCTGTGGGACTGATGAGTCCATCGAGAAGATCAAGCAGGCAAATATCGCCAGGAACCTCGAGTTCATCGATGAGGCGGCAGCTCAGGGCGTAAAGATGCTCTGCATGCAAGAGGTCTTCACCACGCCTTACTTCTGCGCTGAACAGAAGACGCGATGGTATGACGCGGTTGAGAAGATTCCAGACGGCCCTACCGTAAAACTCATGCAAGAGGTCGCGGCAAAGCACAGCATGGTCCTGGTCGTGCCGATCTACGAAGAAGAGATGGTAGGTGTCTACTACAACACTGCGGCGGTGATCGACGCGGACGGACGCTACCTGGGTAAGTATCGCAAGAACCACATCCCACACGTGGCCCCGGGCTTCTGGGAGAAGTTCTATTTCAAGCCGGGCAATCTCGGGTATCCGGCATTCGATACCGCGTATGGCCGCATAGGAGTTTACATCTGCTACGACCGGCACTTTCCCGAAGGGGCGCGAGCGTTGGGACTCGCCGGCGCTGAAATAGTCTTCAATCCCTCGGCTACGGTCGCCGGCCTTTCCGAGTATTTGTGGGAACTCGAGCAACCGGCTCACGCGGTTGCGAATGGCTACTTCGTCGGCGCGATCAATCGAGTCGGCCATGAACAGCCCTGGGACATCGGCGAGTTCTACGGCAAGAGTTACTTCTGCAGTCCGAGAGGAAAGATTATCGCTCAGGCGTCACGCGATTCTGATGAGCTTGTGGTGGCAGAGTTGGATCTCGATCAGATCCGTGAAGTGAGAAACATCTGGCAGTTCTATAGGGACCGCCGTCCGGAGAGTTATGGAGAGCTCGTTAAGGAGTAGTGAGTTCTGAGTAGTGAGTTCTGAGTTCTGAGTTCTGAGTTGTGAGTTCTGAGTTCTGAGTTCTGAGTTCTGAGTAGAGTACTGAGTTCTGAGAGAGGATAAAACTGAGTTCGCCCCTCAGCACTCTGCGTATGACCACAGTTCGGCGATTCGAGGATCTCATCGCGTGGCAGAAGGCTCGGCATCTAACAAGGCAGGTCTACGAACTCACGCGCCGCGGCAGTTGGGCAAAGGATTTCGGTCTCTCCTCGCAGATTCAACGAGCCTCAGTCTCGATAATGTCCAACATAGCTGAAGGCTTCGAGAGAAAACGCCATGGTGAGTTCCACCAGTTCCTCTCCGTGGCGAAGGGCATCCTGCGCGGAAGTGCGATCACAGCTCTATGTTGCGCTCGATGTTGGCTATGTTAGTCCGTCTGAGTTCGAAGCGCTTCTTGCGCAGGCAGAAGAAGTTGGGCGTATAATAGGCGGTCTTCGGGCCTATGTTCGGCGGCAATACTGAAGGAAGACACTGAAAAGGAGGACTCAGCACTCACGACTCAGCACTCAGGACTCAGCACTCAGGACTACTCTATGCTCGAATTTGCAATTACCTTCAAACCTGACATGACTCATCAACGGATTCTGTCGCTCGCGAAACAAGCCGAGCATGCGGGATTCACTTACGGATGGATTTTCGATTCGCACGTCCTGTGGCAGGACCCCTATCCGCTGTTGACTCTCATGGCGACCAGCACCGAACGAATGCGGCTGGGTACTTGTGTGACCAACCCTGCGGTCCGCGATGCCACAGTGACAGCAAGCCTGCTTGCAACCCTCAATCGTATTTCGGGCGGCCGCATGGATTTGGGCATCGGACGGGGCGACAGTTCGAGGCGGGTGATGGGCAAAAAGCCGACAACATTGGAACGCCTTGAAGAGACTGTGCGTGTAATAAAAGACCTGTGCTCGGCCAAGCAGATTGAATACGAAGGACGGACCATACAGATGGGATGGGCTACCGAAGGCGTGCCTCCAGTCTGGGTCGCGGGTTACGGCCCCAAGGCGCTCAAGTGCGCGGGCCGGATAGGCGATGGCGTTATTCTTCAATTTGCCGATCCCCACCTGATCAAGTGGTGCCTGGGATTTGTGCGTGAGGGCGCTGAGGAAGCGGGGCGTGATTTCTCGAAGATCCGAGTGATGAGCGCCGCTCCGGTATGGGTTTCCGACAATCTTGCGAAGGCGCGGGACCATGTGCGCTGGTTTCCCGCGCTGGTATCGAATCATGTCGTCGATCTGGTCTCACGCTACAAGCCCGAAGAACTGCCGCCGGAGTTGACCGGCTACGTGAGCGATCGCAAGGGCTATGATTACCTTCACCATGCGGAGGTTGGGAGCTCGAATGCCGAGTTTGTGAGCGACGAGATCGTAGACCGTTTCGCGATCGTGGGTCCCGCCCAGGAACACGTGCGGCGTTTGCGCGAACTTGCCGACGTGGGAGTGACGCAATTCAACATCTACCTGATGAGCGGCGACGAAGAAGAGACGGTGGAAGTGTACGGTCGAGACGTCATTCCGCTTTTGGTGTGAACGGACATTAGGCTGACTGGAGAATCGGCCAGGTCACGACCGCCCAGGAACAAGTTAGGATCTGGGATTTAGGATCTAGGATCTAGCAGGAGTAGTTGAGTTTGGCCGTGATATTCGGGGATTCAGGATTTGGCGCCGCCGATTGAAACTACCTAAATCCTAAATCCTAGACCCCAAATCCTCTAGAGGCGATCATGAACCGGGCGAAGAAGGCAGCGTGTTGGATGCTCGTTTTTGCGGCGCCGCTGGCGATCGCGGCGGGACAGAGCGGCGCAGATCACACCCCCTCAACCGATCAACAGGCTAAAACATCCCCCGAAATGAAGCAGACCCTCGACCCGGCTGAGCAACATGTTCTTGCTGCGCTCAATCAACTGTGTGAGGCACAACAGGGTTTTGCGGACGACACGTTGCGAATAGTCATGCGCGTGCGGATCGGCGATATGCTGTGGAGCTACGATGAACCGCGCGCTCGCAATCTATTCAAAGAGGCGTTTGAAGCGTTGGCAAGATTAGCCAACCGAAGCCCTTCAGTGTCGCAGTTCCCTCATCGCCCGGTGGCCGGCATCGTTGCCCAGTCGATAGTGGGTCGCGACCCGGCTCTGGCGGTAAAGCTCGCCGAGAGCCTGCACGACGATGTTTCTCCAAACGATCAAAGTTGGGAGAGTCTGCGATATCAGCTTGCTCACATTCTTTCCATGAAGGATCACCAGCGCGCCCTGCAAGTTGCGAAGCCAATCGCCGAAAGCGGCAATATCACCGTCCTTCTTCCGCTCCTCAAGCAGATCAAGATGAGAGAAAAATTCGACCGGGGAAAGACGAATGCGGGAGGTGCTGATGATCTTTTCATTCGTGCGTTCGAGAAAGTTAAGCTCGGACAGCCGAGTCTCGAGGAGATCCGGCAGCTGGCATCGTACCTGTTCCCTTCTTTAGAGAGCGGAGTCCTCACATACTCTGCGAACTCCGCAAGGACAAGCAACGTGGATCGCTATAGCCCGATACCTATAGGCCCCGAAATAATCGGACAGTTCATTGACCTGGCATATAAGGTGGTATCCAGCAGGCTCGACGCATCGACGGATAAGTCAGATGGCGCTCGTTTGGGGTTCGACCACACAATCATAAAACTGCTGTTGCCCTGTTTCGATCGTTTCCTCCCCGAAAGAGCAGCGTCCATCCGTGCCGTTGCCGAAGAGGCAATACGACGCGCACCTCCGGAAGAGCAGCCGAACCCCGCAATGGGAGAATGGGGGACTGTTCAGGAATTACTGGCCAAAGCGGAAGGGCTCGCCGACCCGAACGAGAAGGACCGGCTCTACCAAAGAGCTTCAACTCTGGCCGTCTTGAGCCGTAACCTGGATCAAGCCTCAGCGATCATAGAGAAGATCAGCAATGAGAAGATCCGCGACAACGAGAGAGATAACTGGAACATCAGAAGCAACCAGTTCTATCCCGAAGACGCGGTGCGGGCAGTTGACAACAATGATTTTGATAAAGCTGAGACTCTGATTGCTCGAATTCAGGATCCACACGTGCGCCTTAGAACGTTCAGCTATCTGATTGCGGGACTTTTTCAACAGGACAGGCCGAGAGCCTTAAAGATGCTTGACGAGGCCATCCGAGGCGCGGGGAAGATCGAAAACGGAGTTGAAAGAGCACGGCGGCTAATGATGCTCGCGGGCGTTGCCGCGCGCATCGACGCCAGTCGAGGCTTTGAGGAGATGAAGCAGGCAATCGAGGAATTCAATCATGCCGGTTTCGCGTCCGAATGGGAGAAGGCCGAATCGCCAGCCGAAGGCGGCAAAGGAAAGATGCGAGGAGTGAACATAGGGATTAGCCCTCTGCTCGACGATGAAGATTTCTATCGATTGGGAAGCGCAGACTTCGAGCGCGCTTTAGCGGTTGCTCAGCGAATTCAGATGAGAGAGGCCTCGGCACTGATGCAACTGGCAGTCTGTAGAGGAGCTCTCAGTAAGCTTAAGCCCCCGGCCCTGCCAAGAGCGATTGGGGAGCCTGAAAAGCAACAAGAGGCTCTGTGGATCGAAAACCGTTTCAACGGTTCGTCGCGTACCGGTAGCCCCACTTAAGAATCTCTTGTGCGCAGCACCTCCGCCGGCGCTATCGCTGTGAAGTACTTCTCCTCCTGGAACGGTTTGAATCCGCGTTTGAGATAATTCGGGAGCGCAGCCGGATCATCCAGCGTGCAGGTGTGCAGCCAGACCCGGTTGGCACCCGTGTTCCACGCCTGGGTGACCGCTTCTGTGAGCAGGTGCTTGCCGAGTCCCCGACCGAGGAACTCCTGCAGCAACCCGAAGTACGCGATCTCCGTTGATCCGTCGTCCTGTCCGCTGAGTTCGAAGTAGCCCGCCGGCGAGCCTTCGACGTACATCACCCACAGCGAGATCTTTGCCTGTCCCAGGTAATCGCGAATCTCCTGGTCATCCCAGCCGAGCCGGTCGACCCAGTGATAATACCGCCCGACTTCTCTGTATAGATAACGGAAGAAAGACGCAGGGCAAGCGTGAACCTGATCGATTCGCACGCTGTCGCCGGGCGCGGGCGACGACATAAGGTCGGTGGGCGAAGTCAGCTGCAGGTAGGTCCTTGTGACCTCGATCGTTAGTTCATCGTGCTGCATGAGAGTCAACACTACCAGCTTGAGATCGGCTCGCTCAAGATGCTGGCCACACAGTTTGGGCGGGGCACAGTTCGCAATCAGTTCAGGTAGCGCGATTCCAGGGCGACGTAATTTTGGAGCTCAGCCATGATTTCAGCGAATCCCGTCGGTGTGAGTGACTGAGGTCCGTCCGACCAGGCCTCCTGCGGGCGAGGATGCACTTCTATTATCAGTCCGTCGGCCCCGATCGCGACGGCGGCCTTCGAGGCCGGACGAACAAGACTGCGCCGTCCGGTCGCGTGCGAAGGGTCGACGACCACCGGCAGGTGGCTCAACTCGTTCAGCAGCGGAACCGCTGCAAGGTCCAGCGTGTTGCGGGTCGCGGTCTCGAACGTGCGAATGCCGCGTTCGCAGAGAATTATCTGATCGTTGCCGTGGGAGGCAATGTACTCGGCCGACAGGAGAAGTTCTTTGATTGTCGAGCTCATTCCGCGCTTTAGCAGAACGGGACGCTTAGATTTGCCGAGTCTCTTGAGCAGGGCGAAGTTCTGCATATTGCGGGCGCCGACCTGCAGGATGTCGGCGTACTCGGCTACGACGGCGGCGTCTTCGGTGGTTACGACTTCGGTGATGACTTTCAGGCCGGTTCGCTCGCGGGCTTCGGCCAGGAATTTGAGGCCTTCGACTTCGAGGCCCTGAAAGTCATAAGGCGAAGTTCGCGGCTTGTAGGCCCCGCCTCGCAGCACGTGGGCGCCCGCTGCTTTGACGGCATCGGCGGTCTCCAGCAGCTGTTCGCGAGTCTCGACCGAGCAGGGGCCGGCCATAACGATGAACTGGCTGCCGCCGATTTCGAGGTCTCCCACTCGCACGATCGTCTTCTGCTGTTTAAGCTCGCGGCTGACGATCTTGTAGGGTTGAAGAATCGGAACGACGTCCGCTACGCCGGGAACGGAGCGCAGGTTTTGCAGGTGGTCTTTGTTGTCGCCCTGACCCACGGCTCCGATGACCACGCGCTCCTCACCACGAATCAAATGGGGCGTGTAGCCGTAACGCCGAATGCTGGCACAGACCTCCTCGATCTGCTCCTCGGTTGCGTCTGAAGTCATTGCTATAATCATTTTTCCTTTCTCCTTTTGTGAATAGTACGCATCACTCCTCACTTCTCCTGTAGCTGCCCAGAACTCGCACGCTTTCGGCCATCTCAGCCAGGTGCCCAAGCGCGCGCTCGATAGCCGGTTCGGTCTGGTCGCCGGTCAAATCGAGATAGAACGAGTATTCCCAGGGACGTCCCTCAATTGGGCGTGACTCGATCTTGCACAGATCGATGTCGCGCAGCGCGAACACGGCCAGTGCGCGAAACAACGCCCCCGGCTTATTCCCGACCCGAAAGACGATCGAGGTCTTCCTGATTCCCTCGGTTGCGAGGGCGCCGACCTTGCCCGCGTCTCCTGGCCGGGCCAGCAATAGAAACCGAGTGAAATTCTTCGGATTGTCCTCGATAGCTTCAGCGAGGATGTGGCCGCCGTAAACTCCGGCAGCCGAAGCGCCTGCTATCGCCGCCTCGTCCCTGCGGCTGTTCTCGACAATCATCTTGACGCTTCCTGCGGTGTCATATGCCTCTTCGAATTCGATTTGAGGATTGCCGCGAATGAAGCGCTCACACTGGGCCAGAGCAACAGGATGAGAGTAGACGCGACGGACTTCGGCGAGAGGTACGCCGGGAAGAGCAATCAGGTTGTGCACAATTCTGACTTTCGTCTCGCCGAAGATTGTCAGATCGTGCTCTTCGAGGAGATCGTAGTTCTTGTGCACTGAGCCGGCCAGAGAGTTCTCTATCGGCGCGACCGCGCAGTCTGCCTTGCCCGAAGAGACTGCTTCGAACATCTCCTCGAAGGTACGGCAGGCAATGGTCTGAACCGCGGGCCCGACCAGGTTGCGAGCCGCGTCTTCGCTGAACGCCCCGCGCTCCCCCTGGAAAGATGCGGTTATCTTGCGGCCGTCGGGCGAGCCTTCACTGGCTGCTGCGTCTTCGACATGAAGATTGGTCTCGTTTGACATCTTAGTCTCCAAAAAGCTCGAGGCCCGCTGCCTTCGTTCGAAGGAGCGGGCCTCAGAAACTTTCGCGTTGTGATTGAGGATCTACACGCGCGTCCCTCCCGCTCCTGGTGGAGTTCTAAAGCTAAAAAAGCTAAAGGAGGGAGACCAAGTCAACGCACACAGAACCGGAGGCTCGACTGCGGCCAGGCGATTTGTCGTTGATGGTGAGTTATAGATCATCGTGTTTGACTCGGGTGGCATTATCAGCGAAGGCATCGAATCTGTCAAGCGCGCCCTCACGCCCGGGGTAAGCGCGAGGGAAGTTTGAGGTTGCGTACGAGGTTTGCGACCCACTCTCTCTGCTCAGGTGTATCCGGGACAGGGCGGCCTCTGGCTTCTGCTAATCGGTCAAATGCCTCTTCAACAGTCGCTCCTGCCTTGTCAGGATGATGGCCGCTACGATCGACGATCGCCCTATGCCCTGTCTACAGTGGATGACTATGTTCTCACCTTTCGAAGCAAGTTGAGCCAGCATCTCGCAGAGCTTTGTCGTCTCTCGCGTCGATTCTGGTACGTCTCGGTCTGGAATCGGAAATGAAATGTATT
>DASYSA010000208.1:0-13253 GCA_036003885.1 Blastocatellia bacterium
ATGAAAAAGAATGTACTGCCGGCGTCATCGTAGTATTACCGTAGCTTCAGCAGGAAACGGCCTCTACATCCCTGATTGACTCCGCCCTATCGCCAGGGAAGGCCACATAAGACCGAAGCACTTCAGCATTTTTGCATCATCCGAATGCATCAAATGATATTCTCAGCGGCGATATCGATTCTTATACCTTTACTGATCGGTCTTTTACTCGTTTGCCTTCTGTGGCCGAATCAGAAATTCACGCTCTCCCTCTTCTTGATTCAGGCATCTCTGGCCGCGGCGCCAGGAATCGGATTCTTCTCTTGCTGCTTCTTCCTGTTGTTATGCTTTCACGGCCCATCCCGTTCAGGCCTTCTCGCCCTGCAACTAACCGTACTCGTATCTCTGGGGGCGGCGCTGGCATATCGGCTGAAAACAAAGAGGCGCGAGGAGGCTGTCGAAGTATCCCGCAAGGCATCCGGAAGATTCAGGTTTCGCCGAATACTGGGAGCGGCTTTTCTTGTTGCTCTCATTTCGGCAATCATCACGTTCATATTTGTGTCGCTTGAGAGGCCGCACGGCGATTGGGATGCGTGGGCAGTTCACAATATGCGCGCGAGATTCATATTCAGAGCGGGTGACCAGTGGAGAGATGTCTTTTCCGATCTCCTCGAGTGGTCGTCACCCGATTACCCTTTGATGATTCCCGGATCCATTGCAGGATTCTGGACCTTGATCGGCAACGATACCGTCGTCGTGCCGGCGATGCTGGCCCTTCTCTTCACATTCGCGACTGTAGGACTACTAACATCCTCACTTTGGGTCCTCCGCAGCAGGAGTCAGGGCTTTCTGGCGGGACTGATCTTACTATGCACCCCTTTGTTCATAACACATGGAGCCTCTCAGTATCTGGACATTCCATTTGGATTCCTTTGCCTGGCTACGCTTACTCTGGTCAGTCTTCATGAGAGCTTGCCGAAAGGCAATAATCTCTTACTCCTGGCGGGAGCGTCCGCAGCTCTTTCAGCATGGACGAAGAATGAGGGACTTCTTTTCCTGGTTGCGATCCTCGTCGGGCGCTTCGCCGTGATTGTAGCAAAGCGGGGTCTAAGCGTATCCATCAAACAAATGCTTTCATTTGGGGCGGGATTATTGCCCGTATTTGCGGTACTCATCTACTTTAAGAACCACTTTGCGAAGAGCAATGCTTTCCTCTCCCCTCAAGGGCAGAGTACCCTCGCAAAACTGATCGACCCTTCCAGGTACTTACAGATTCTCGATGCCTCTAAGGATCAGATCCTGACCTTCGGCGCCTGGCCGGTCAGCATAGGTGTGTTGTTGGCTTTTTACCTTCTCCTTATGGGAATCACGGTTGACGAGAAACTGAGACAGGCGATTGGAACGTCGATGATCGCGTTTAGCATCGTGCTTGCGGGATATTTCATCATATACCTGATTACTCCGCGCGACCTTGCCTGGCACCTGTTGGTATCTCTGAATCGCCTCTTTTTGCAGTTGTACCCAAGTCTTCTTTTTGTCTACTTTCTTGTCGTTCGGTCGCCTGAGGACGCACTGATGAGAAAGGACACTCAACTTGCAGCCGTGGCGCTCGACTAGCGTTGCCGCTGGCATTGCACATCAGGCATGTATAAGAATCATCGGATCACAACGGTCATACCGGCTCACAACGAAGGTCGCCATATAGCTCAAGTAGTGGAGAGCGTGCCGGAGTATGTCGATCATGTGGTGGTAGTCGACGACTGCAGCGTTGACGACACATCGAACGTTGCTCTGGCAACCGGAGACCGACGATTGATCGCGCTGAAGACACCCTTCAATCAAGGCGTGGGCGGCGCGACACTCTTCGGCTATGCCAAGGCACTCGAGATTGATAGCGACATCGTCGTGAAAATCGATGGCGACGGTCAAATGGCTCCAGAATACATGCTGTCGCTGCTGGATGCCTTGATCGACCAGGGATACGATTACGCGAAGGGCAATCGTTTTCTCGCATCAGAGTCGCTCGCGTTCATGCCCCGACACCGTTTGTTTGGCAATGTCTTGCTTACGTTCATGACCAAGCTGGCCTCAGGCTACTGGCACCTGTTCGATCCGCAGAACGGTTACACCGCGATAAAGGCCGACGCCTTGCGCCCTCTTGATTTCAGCTCGATTCACAAGCGTTTCTTCTTCGAGAATGACATGCTCGTCCATTTGAACCTCTCCAATCGGCGAGTTAAAGACGTAGCGATCCCAGCCCGGTATGGCGAAGAAAAGTCCGACTTGAACCCGTTCAAGGTCAGCGTGACATTCCCTTGGCTGTTGATGCGAAGATTCCTCCGGCGAATATATGAGAAATACGTGCTCAGGGATTTCTCACCGATAGCGCTTTTCTTCTTCGCCGGACTTTGTCTCTTTGGATGGGGTTTCTTGTTCGGCATTTATCTGTGGATCGAGACCGCTCTTACAGGGCGACCAACACCAACCGGAACTATCATGCTCGCAGTTCTGCCATTAATCCTGGGCTTTCAGCTTCTTCTGCAAGCAATAGTTCTGGACATTCAACAGACGCCAAAGTGAGTGATTCGCAGCCTCGCGAGTAATTTGCTGGAGAGATAGCCCTTGTGGGCAAGACGAAAATCTCACTTCACTCTTAGAGTCTCTGATACGTATATCTCATTAAGCGGCACTCCGAAATCGCGGGTTTGAGTGTGCCTCCGGTAGCCCACGCTCCGCAGGAACTCTTCGACTGATTCTGGTTGCTGATCGCCCTGACGAGTTGCCGACACTTCAACACAGAGTACTCGCGGCCTGAATCTGCTCCAGTCATTGCCTCTTAGAATTGCCAAATCCATTCCTTCAGTATCGATGGAGCAGAAATCCACCGTCTGTGCCTTGAAGTATTCTTCAAACACATCCTCCAGCCTCATGACGGGAATCTCAATTTCACGTCGAATCCGAGCGCCCATATCCTTGAGCTCTCTTGCACGCTCTACTGAAAATGTCGAGAAAGCCTGGGGTGCGACATCGAAAAAGACCAGCTTCCCTGCGGCATCCGACAGACCCACATTCAGGTTAATGTCATTGGGCCGCTCTCTTAAGAACTTTTGAAAGCGTGGAGGGTTAGGCTCGACGTTACAGCCCCGCCAACCGCGATCGTGGAATCTCTTGGTATTGCTTAACACCTGGGGGTCGAAGGCCCCAATATCCAGGTAAGTTCCGGTCTTTTGATTTCCGAGAAGACTATCGATGATCATATCCTCATACCGCTGAGAATAGGATTTTAGAAATGGTTCTACCCAGAGTTTCCTCCACAGGGGACGCACCATGAACTCCACTGAATAACGCAGAGCACGGAACAGCCCATGAGTCGCTATCTTATTCCTGAACTGCGCGGTTTCGAGCATAGACGTTATCAGCGAAGCGCTTGAAGTCATTATCCTGCAAGCTGCTCCGTACCGGAGCGATGCAACTCACTGCGTATTGGATTCTACACTGCCATCCGGCGTACCACTATCACATTTATTGCCCTGTGACGCCTTCATGAATGAGAGGGCCAAAGATTCTGGTAAAAACCTCTCGCGAAGTTATACTCTAAATCTTGTCGCGATCGTTCTGGTCACTATGAAGCTTCTATTCGTTGTCTCATCGCTCGACCTGAGTCAGCCTTTCAGCGCCACACCAGCATGGTGGCAGTTGATGAAAGGACTCTACGAAGTCGGGGTCGAGGTGGTGGCAACCCCCTATCAGGGTCCTGCGATTGAATCCCTCTGGTGGCGCGCCGAACCGAATCCGGCAAAACTGCAGGGCGATGCCTTCAAACTCGCGCGAGATTCAAGGAAAAGGCTCATAGGTGAAAGGCCGAAAGTTGAGGAAGCCGCCGAAGAGGGACTATCCGACAGGATCGTTCGGCGAGCCGCCCAAACTTTTATCGGTCCTGTGTGGTCGCGGCACCTCGACCGATTACTCACGGCGCAGCCGGACACCGACGCGGTGATTCTCTTGACCGTCCCACTCAATCAACTGGTCGGCGTTGCGGCCGAGATAGGGCGTAAGCATAACAAGCCTTTTTTCTACTACGATGGCGATCTCCCCGCGAGCCTTCCGAGCATGCGGGGGTTCGCAACAGGTTTTCGCATCTATCAGGGATCAGACCCATCGGAGTACACGGCCTTCATCGGCAACAGCCGAGGCGCTGAAAACGCCCTCAAGGACCTGGGCGCGCGAGCCGTTCACACGCTCTACTACGGGGCTGACCCCGATGTCTTCATGCCGATGAAAGTTGAGCGGCAGGATGTCGACGTCCTTTTTTACGGGCACGGGCGAGAATATCGGTCCCGCTGGATAGACGACATGATCACAGCGCCGTCAAACGCTATTCCCGAAGCTCGGTTCGCGGTGCGCGGAACGAAGTTGGTTGATCTTGGTCGCGCGGAGCAACTGCCTTACCTCAGCTTCAGCAAGTTACGCGAGTACGTTTGCCGCAGCAAGATAAACCTGTGCATCACACGAGCCGCGCATGCGGGCACCTTCGCATCTTCATCTTCGCGGCCGTTCGAGCTTGCAAGCCTCGGCGCGTGCATTGTCGCCAACAGCTACCTCGGCATCGAAGAGTGGTTCGAGCCTGAGCGGGAGATTGTAGTGGTTGGCTCGCAAGACGAAGCGCTTGATCGTTACCGTTACCTGCTTTCCCACGAGAGCGAGCGGCTGGCCATGGGCAATGCTGCGCGTGAGCGGGTGCTCAAAGAGCACACGTTCCGCCATCGAGCGCGTGATCTCGTGGAAATAGTGAGAGGATATCTTTAGAAACGCACGGTGTTCGTCAAGGAGGACATTCACATAAACTCAATCGGGTTGATTGTTCTTACTCACATCATACCGTTTTCGAATCCACGACATATTGAGCGCAACATCATCGCCCTCCAGCTTCAGCCAGGGAAGTAATTCACGCGACAGGTCAGGCTTCTTGACGCAGAAAGCAAACAGGTTCGATTGCTTCGGAAAGATCTTTCCTGTCAGCCTGGCCAACGGATAAAGCATCATACTCGTCAGCATGAAGATCGGATGCCGGTCTACAAGAGCGATGAAGGGGAATCTCAGTTCATAGTAAAAGGAGATCTGGTGTTTAACATGCGGCGCGTAAGACGCAATGGTCTTTTCAACCTCTCTCTCGGTCCACCTGTAGACGTAGTTCGGTATGAGCGTATTTCGCACGCCGCCATGCTCGAGGCCTTCGGTCACGACGTTACACACTTCGTATTGCTCGGCAAGACCCATCTTGAGGGCAACCCTCAACAGCAGCGATTCTCTGGCTTCGATGATCAGGATTGCCCTCCTGGCGACGCGGTACATCTCAAGCAATCCACGGTGCGGCGACCGGCAATGATGAAGCCCCGCGTTTACCACCACGCAGTCAAAGTGCTTATCGGGAAATGTTAAGGCCTCGGCGTCTTGATAACTCCAGGCATAAGGCAAAAACTCAGCACCTGCTGTCCGCGTGTCCAGGTTTGAAATCGTGACATTGGTGAAGCCGACTTCCTCAAAAATCGACTTGTCTTTGACCGTGCCGCAAACAACCAGCACCGACATGTCACGCGAGAGCGTCCCATTGGCTATGAGCTTACGAAGGAGTTCACTATAGAAATGCCTCGCATCGTTCTTCTCAATGAGTCGACTGACAAGAGGAGTATTTTGCAACCTTCGAGACATCATAACTGACGCGATTCGCCATCACTCTATATCACATAGTCAGGCAGATCAGGTAGTCTGCCGCAACTGTTAGCTTCTCTGGCTGCTCTCTTAATCTCCGCTCGTCAACAGGTGTTAATTCGTCATTGCGTTGACAGAGAATATGCTCGCCGATAGTATGTGGCGTCGTGTGGAAACCAGGTGCTTGCGTTCCGGGATGTCTCCGCAAGGCGCGCGTCGTTCGGCGGCCTCTCAGGTCCGGAGTCAGGCCCGAACTAATAATGCAGGTTCTCTCTCAATATGCATCTGAGGTTGCCGGCTAACTCATTCCGCGGACTTAGCGGCAGAGCAAAGTTTTTACTGGCTGTCTGGACTGCCTTTCTACTCCTCGTTGTTGTCGGGATCCATGGATCCTCGACTGCCGTCACCACGGGCTGGTGGTCGCCTGACAGGCCATACTCCGGGTACCTCCTCTCGCCTCCACATTTCTCGAGTTTGAACGAGATGCAGCTTCGGGACCCGTTGATGGGTCAACCGCGCTGGATCAGGTGGGATGAACTGAGCATAGCAACCCCACTCGCGCTCGCTCAGTTGGCGCATAAACCGCGATTTCCGGTAGTCAACACCAACATCGGCGGCGGACAGAACATGCTCGTAACGCCCCACTGGCCGGTCCTGCACATCGTGACACTGTCCAGACCCGCAACCTGGGGCTACTTTCTGTTCGGCGCACAGCGAGGGCTCGCCTGGCACTGGTGGTTTCAGGTGTTCGCCTGTTTTACTGCTCTCTACCTGCTCCTCGAGATCATCCTGAAGGGCCGGAAGGGACTGGCGGCTTTCGGAGCATTCTGGTTTTGTGGTTCCTCATATGTTGTTTGCTGGTCGCTCTGGCCCGCCCATGTCGCTTTCTTTGCCGCGCTGAGCTGTCTTTCCGCATACCACCTTCTAAAGTCAGAGAAGCTCCGCGTACAAATAATCGCGGCCATACTGCTTGGCCTTAGCCTCGCCGGATTTGTGATGTTCGTATACCCCCCGTGGCAGGTCTCACTGGGCTACCTCTTCCTGGCCATCTTCGCGGGCCTCTTCGTGCGAGACAAACTGTATCTTTCATGCAAACCGCTAACGCTGGCGAGGGTGCTGTGCATAGCAGGGGCCGCGTTGATCGCCGGTGGACTCATCGGGTCGTTCCTGGTGACCTGCTGGTCCGATTTCAAGCTCATGTCGGAAACGGTCTATCCGGGCAGAAGAGTATCGCTTGGAGGCGATTACTCCTTCGCGGCGATTTTTAAAGGCCTGTACAACTATTTCACGATCTACGACGGAGGACTGCCGCCCTTCCTCGTGAATCAATCGGAATCAGCGTCTTTCTATTATCTCTTCCCTGCTGTTTTCCTGGCGTTAGTCCTATCGAACCGGTTCCGACGCACATTCGGAGTGGTGGGATGGCTCCTGGTCATATACCTGATATGCATGCTCGCTTTCTTCATGGTTGGTCTCCCCGAGCCAGTAGCGAAAGCTACCTTGATGAGCTACGTTCCGCCCTATCGAGCAGATGTAGCGATTGGTCTCGCGTCAATAATACTGTGCGTGTACTCTCTGTCGCTCAGTAAGAACCTCAACGAGGGAGACCAGGGGATATGGGTGAAGCTAATGCCGTTGGCTACCGGGGTGCTCGTGATTGTTCTATTTATTCTGCACGGCCTTGCGCTCACAAAAGTGACTGGCTCGTACCTTCCGGTGAACCTGGTTCTATTCTTTTCGACGATCGCGGGTGTGCTTTCCTATTTGTTGTTATCCGGCAGGAGCAAGACTTTTTGTCTTCTGATGGGGATCATCGTCGTGCTCACGACAGCCACCTTTAACCCGCTCTGCACCAATCTTGACCATATCTATAAGTCAGAACTGGCCGAGCAGGTTGTCAGGTTAAACACGGAGTCAAATGGGCGCCCGCTCTGGGTATGTTATGGCAGCGTCCATCCGGGGATACTGGTCGCTGCCTTAGGGGGCCGGTCGCTATCCGGAGTTCAATGGCCCCCACAATTATCTTTATGGCGCGAGTTCGATCCGCTCGGCGGTTATCAAGCGGTCTATAACAGATACGCTCACTTTCAGCTTGCCTTTGAACCGTCGGATCTGCGAATTGGGTTTGAAAAGACCGGCGAAGATTCATTCATCCTGAGGATTTCTCCAAACAACCCCATCTTGATGACCAAAGGCGCGCGTTATGTTCTTGCTATGGGGAATGCTCAACAGATCGTGAGAGCTGCTAACTTTGTACCGGTTTATAAGTCAACACAGGGGACCTTCACAATCTTCGAGATAGGTCCCAAAACGCCGCCCTGATCCGATGAATCATGGCGCAGGCCGTCCAATACAAGACCTTGCTCAGATCCCGAGAGTTTCAGAGTGGTTCGGCCTCCCTCGCGGTGCGTCGCTTTCGAACCGTGACCCGGCATCAATGACACATCCGGCTTGAAGGGCGAGTCAGACGTGTTGTGTTCCTTCCAAATACGTCGAAGAGCTGCTATTGTGTTCATCCCCAGTCCACAAGGTGCCAAGCAGGGAGGTCGTAAATGTCATCCGGCAAGCGAATAGGCATCTTCGTAGTAGCCTATAATGCCGTCAACAAGCTCGATTGGACTCTGGACCGGATCCCCAAAGAGGTATGGGACAAGGTTGAAGAGGTCTTTCTGTTCGACGACTGTTCCACGGACAATACCCTCTATGCAGCTCTCGGCTACAAGCACGTCAAACAGCTCGACAAGTTGACCATCCATCGCAATGCCAGGAACCTGCGCTACGGAGGGAACCAGAAGGCCGGCTATCAATATGCCATTGCTCGCGGCTTCGACATCGTGGTGATGCTGCATGCTGATGGCCAATACGCTCCCGAAGTTCTAAACGATCTTCTCGAACCTATGGAGAGCGGGAACGCCGACATGGTCTTCGGTTCCCGGATGGCGCCTGGATGTGATCCGCGCGCCGGGGGAATGCCTCTATACAAATTCGTCGGCAACAAGATCCTCACATGGCTTGAAAACAGAATCATTGGGATGAGACTTTCCGAGTTCCACTCCGGCTACAGGCTCTACAGTTGCGACGCGCTCACGAAGATCCCGTTCCTGTTGAACTCCAACGAATGGCACTTCGACACTGAAGTCTTAATCCAGTTCAAAGAAGCAGGATTGCGGATCGCCGAGCGTCCAATTCCGACCTACTATGGAGACGAGATCTGTTATGTGAATGGAATCGGCTATGCCTTCAACTGTATCAAGTCCGCAATGAGGTATAGATTGCACAAAGCGAAATTGGTGCACGAGCCAAAGTACGACGTGACCGGCGAGCACTATGTCTACAAGAAGGCTGATCCCTATTCCAGCCACTCTCAGATAATGAACTGGATCAAAGCCGAAAGACCGGTCGAGGTTCTTGAAGTTGGCACGGCGACCGGATATCTCAGCGCGGAAATGACAAGCCTCGGTTGCCTCGTCACGGGAATCGAACAGGATCCTGGAATGGCCGAACTTGCCCGGCCACATTGCCAGAGAATGATCGTAGGGGACATAGAAGCCCTGCAGATCGATGAAATCGGTCCGTTTGATGCAATTGTGTTCGGCGACGTGCTCGAACATCTGCGCAATCCCCGTTCAGTTCTCGAACACCTGAGCAAGCTGTTGAAACCCGGCGGAAAGATTCTGATATCGCTTCCCAATGTAGCAAATATATGGGTCCGGCTGAATCTGCTTTTTGGGCGGTTCAATTACAGTCGCGTCGGTATAGTCGACGAGAGCCACCTCAGATTCTTCACTCTGAAGACTGCAAAGGAACTGGCCTCTGATGCGGGGCTCGACGTCATAAGCGCCACTGCAACGCCGATCCCGCTGCCGCTGATTCTGCCGGCCACAAGCAAAGGCCGAGCTTTCAGCTTTCTTCACATGCTCAACTGGGGGTTGACCAGATTACGAAAGACGCTTCTCGGGTATCAGTTTATCCTCGTATGCCGGCCGAGGATCTGATCTCGGCGAACACGATGCCACAGTGGAGGGTAAGCAAACTCCGAAGATGGCTATGTTGAAGTCCAGACGTTCTTTCGGGGCGTTGCTTGTCCTGGCCGCGCTCGTGACAGCAACCGCTCTCGTCGCTCCATTCTATCTTTCGCAACACCGGTCCTATCCGATTGCCACCCGTCTTCCCAAGACTCACGATATGGCCCAGCACCTTGCTGTGATGGAACAATTTGACAAGGTGCTAAGGGCGGGATCCCTTTACCCGCGTTGGCTTCCCGACGTTAACAATGGCTATGGCCTCGCGTGGACTAACTACTATCCGCCGGCTTTCTATTATTTGACCTCGCTGATACATCTGGGCATCGACAACTGGGTTTACACGATGTTCGTAGTATCGGTTCTCGGTCTGGCAGCATCGGGTTTATCTTTCTACATCTTCTCCAGCCTGGTTTACGGCCGGTTACCCAGCGCAGCGGGGGCTCTGCTCTATATGGCGGCCCCGTATCACATGCTCGATCTATACTGGCGTGCCGCTATGCCCGAGTTCATGGGTTTCATACTCGTCCCGGCAATTGTCTATTTCGCGTTCAAGCTGGGCTCATCTGGAAGACTGGGCTATTTCGCAGGGCTTGGTTTTTTTCACGGCCTGTTCCTGATGACGCACTTTCCAGTGGCTTACCTGATGACCTACATTCTCGCTTTCTATGCGGTAATCCTCGCCGTCACAAAACGAGATTGGAGGATTTCATTCAGGATCGGATCCGGAATAGCACTCGCTCTCCTGCTCGGCTCCATATACTGGGTTCCCGCGGCGCTTGAAGCTAAATACGTCACCGAGCACTTTAGCAGGCTGTTTCCCTACCAGGAGTCCTACATTACTCTTCTGCCGGCGGGAGCGAGATTCTCCGAATTCGCCGAATTTGTCGACCTCCTCAATGCATCTTTCTCGGTTCAGACGGTGACGCTGATCGCTGCTCTCTGTCTCTTGTATTCAGTCGGGCATTCCAAACCCGAGAGGGGAGAGGCGGAGTCTGACTCAGAACGAGCGGGTCGCAGGCACACTGGTCAGTGGGTCGTTATGGCGATAACAACCACATTCATGGCAACGTCTTTTTCAATCTACATTTCAAGACTCATACCTAAAATAGAGGCGGTCTCGTTCCCGTGGCGATGGCTGGTGATTGCGACATTCTTCACCTCGCTTGTTGTCGCGGCGGTTATAGACCGCCTGACTCTTCCGGGAGTCTTGAGCTCGAGGATGTCGTGGGTATCTCGAATCGCTGTGACGGCGGCTTTGGGGTCAATAGTCTGGTACACCGTCCAGGGCGTCATCCTTCCGACTCGTTCACGCCCAAGGCTGATGCCTCCCCCGAACTTTGTCGAGTCGGGTTTCATCCCCGTGGGCGCGACACAACCCCAGAATCTGATGCCCGGTCCGCTCGCGAGCCTCAACACGGTGTCCGGAGAAGTCGAGGTCATTCGGTGGGATCCGCTGCACCGCGAGGTCCGGCTCGCCAGCACACAACCTGCGATATTGAAGCTCAGGACCTATAACTTTCCGGGTTGGGAGGCCCGGGTAGACGGGCAGCCGGCAAGAATACTGAGCGACGCAGTCGGGGGACAGGTCGTAAATCTCGACGTCCCTGGTGAGCACACCGTGGAAGTCTTCTTCGTAAACACGCCGCCGCGGATTCTCGCCGGTGCCCTGACGGGAGCGGGGTTCTTACTCATCTGCGGTCTGACTGGTCTCCACCTGCTAAGACGCAGAAGGATCTCGTCCGACGCAGCGCCACTGCCAGGGTCTGTTGAGCCTGAAGCGCTCCGGGCCGCTCCGGATGCTTTGAGAGACCAGGAGACTTCGTTATCCTCTGGAGCGCCAGACCGGGACCTTGCTTCGGGAGGTCGTTGAAGCGTTCTCTGCGAGTCGGATTACTTATGGTTTACTTGAGATAGGTTGAGTTGTACTCTGTTTCGAACAACGGAGCCGCACTTTTCTACGCGGCGGGTGCGGGCGCCGGAGTTCAGCCGCACAGGAAGGAGAACTGGCCATGAAGCTGATGAGTAGATCCGTCTTCAGTGTCCTGGCGTTCAGTCTGATGTTCGCGTGGCTCGCCACATCTTCGCATCCAGCCGTGCGAGCGCAGACGCCAGCGCCGCCCCCACCCCCAGGGTCACCTCAGATTAGCCCGCAGAGTATGCCCCCGGATCGGAAGGCTTATATGGATGCCAATCGGCTCCCCGATCCACAGAAGAAGATCGCAGCGTTACAGAAGTTCCTTGCCGACTTCCCGAAAAGCCAGATGCTCTACAGTGCGCATGCGTCCCTGATGAGCGCATTGATAAAGAACGCGCCTGAACAGAAAGAGAACATTCTGCTGCACGCTCAGAAGGCCATCGACGCAGCTCCCGAATTCATCAGGAAGGTGATCTGCAATCAAGTCGCTACTGAGTTGATTGAAGGGGGTGTGCTGCTCGATAAGGCCGAAGAGTTTGCCGCAAAGGCACTGTCGATGGCCGAACAAGAACAGGCAAAGGCTATGCGCCAGTCGCGCGCGTCATATCAGACCATTATGGGACGCATATACCTCAAGAAGGGTAAGACTAAGGAAGCCGAGAAAGCGTTCAAGGCCGCCTATAATGCTGTCCCCGCTGCTGAAGCCAATTCGACAACCCTTCGGACAGCCGCTCTCGGTCTCGCAGAGATCGCCGAGAAGGAGGGCAAGTATGATCAGGCGTTCGCCCACCTGTCAGCGGCAGCCATATATGGAAGGATTGATGCGTCTGCTCGCGCGAGGCTGGAAACAGCTTATCGCAAGACTCATCAGGATTCGCTGGCAGGGTTGGATGAGATGCTCGATGCAAAGTACGAAAAAGAGTTTCCCAGTCCAATCAAGGTGGAGCCATATAAACCTACACCCTCGCGCACTGAGAGAACTGTCCTGTCGGAGGTATTCACAGGCTCGGGCTGTCCTCCCTGCGTGGCGGCCGATCTCGCATTCGATGCTTTTCTCGAACGCTACCGGAATAAGGATGTGATAGTGATGATGTATCACCAGCACATCCCCCTGCCTGATCCGATGACAAACCCGTCATCCCAGGCGCGCGCCAAGTACTACAGCGTGAGAGGAGTCCCCAGCTTCGCCATCGACGGCGACTCAAGCCAATCCGGCGGAGGATCGCGCACAATGGCCGTCGAAGTCTACGACCGGCTCAGCCCCTTCATCGAGAAGCAACTCGAGGCTCCGGCGGAAGCCGAGATCAAGCTCAACCTGGACGTCACCGGCCCGGTCGTGAAAATCACTGCGAATGTCGCGAACGTCAAGCGTGATTCTGGACAGCTCAGACTCCAGCTGGGGCTTGTTGAGGAAAGCCTTCGCTTCAATGGTGAAAACGGAATCCGGTTCCATCCGATGGTTGTGCGCAGCCTCGCCGGAGAGAACGCCGCCGGCTTTGCACTCGACCGATCCAAGCTGGGGCCGGTTGAATGGCGGTTCGATCTGACTGCGATCACGGAGGAACTCAAGAAGCATCTGGATGAATTCGAGAAGAGCCGGAGCGAAGACAAATACACATTCGCCG
>DASYSA010000209.1:0-9239 GCA_036003885.1 Blastocatellia bacterium
ATCGCAGCAGGTCGCGTCCGCTGGTCAGGTAGGTGAACGCATATCGTTCGACCAGGTAGCGGTTCTGCTCGTCAACGAACGCTTCAAAAGGGATCAGGTTGAGCGCTCCATCCGGCGACACCAGCAGGTGCGTGGCATCACCCAGCAACGCGCGAACGGGCCGCATTACTTTTTCATCCATCGCGCGCGCGAGGCGCCGGACCTCCCCTCGTTGAGGGTCGCGCAAGGCCTTACGCAGCGCGTCAATTACCTCGTCAATCTGTCTTGCTTCGCCAAGCTCTATCCATTGAATCTCACCCTGAGGGCGCAGGACGCAGGCCACGTAGCGCGGATCGCCATAGGCTTTTGCGTCGCCTGCTTTCGGATCAAACGGACGATAGGCAGAAAACTCAACTAACGCTGCGTCGGCCGGGATCGAGGCCCGAACTGCCGCCAGCGTAACCGGTACCGCGGGCTCGTAGAATCCGGCGCTGCTGCGGCTGATCTTGTTTTCGAGTTTTTCCCTCTCTTCTTCAAGAGCCCTGATCCGTTTCTGATGCGCATCGAGAGTCATCTTCTGGGGTCCGTTGAGCACGAGCCTGGCCAGTTGCGCGGTAGCGCTGCTCAACTGGTCGAGCAGAGTATGATCCTGCGTTGTGAGGCGCCGGCGAAGTGTCGCGCTGCTATCCGACATCGCGTCAAGCACGCGCCCTTTGCGCTGGAGGATGATCGTCGCGGCAAGTTCCTGCGCCTGAGAATTATCAGGAGCGGCGCGCGCATGCAGAGAGAGAGTACGGTCAGTGATTTCTGACAGTGAGGTCAGGTAAGCCAGTTTCTGTCGTTCTGAGCCGGTTGCCAGATTGAGGGCGATGTTGTGCTCGGTGATCTCATTGGCGCGCAATTGACTCGTTATTGCCTGATCAAACTCGCCCCTGGCCGTATAGAGGGTGGCAAGGTTACTCAGCGACTCGGCGACCTCGGGGTGTTCAGGCCCAAGCGATTTCTCCCTGATCTGCAGCGCACGTTGATGCAGCGTCTCGGCTTTGGCAAAGTCGCCTTTGTCCTTATACAGGATAGCGAGGTTGTTGAGTGTGTCAGCAACCTCAGGATGCTCCGGCCCCAATGTTTTCTCCAGGATCTCTCGTTCGCTGCGATAGAGCTCCTCAGCTTTGATAAAGTCACCCTTGCTTCGATAGACCATGGCGAGGTTGCCGCGCGCGAACGCGACGTTGGGGTGCTCCGGCCCCAGCCGTTTCTCGAGGATCTCCAGCACGCGTTGATTGAGCTGCTCGGCCGTGGTGTAGTCACCCCTCAGACGTGCGACTTCCCCGAGATTGCCGATCAGGGCCGCGACATTGGGGTGCTCCGGACCCAGCCTTTTCTGCAGGATCTCCAGCGCGCGTCGATAGAGTTGCTCAGCTTTGACCAGATCGCCTTTGTGCTTGTAGACGTTGGCCAGGTTGTTGACCGAGATAGCGACCGAAGGATGCTCTGGTCCCAGCGCCTTCTGCAGAATCTCTATCGAGCGTTGATTGAGATCTTCGGCATCGGTGTAGTTACCCCTTAAACGAGCGACTTCCGCGAGATTGCCGAGCGAGCCGGCAACGGCGGGGTGTTCCGGCCCCAGCGCTTTCTCCAGGATATCCAGCGCGCATCGATTGAATTGCTCAGCATTGGCAAAGTCGCCTTTGTCCTTGTAGAGGATGGCGAGATTGTTTAATGCTTGAGCTACATGGGGGTGCTCCCGCCCAAGCGCTTTCTCTCTGATCTCCAGCGCGCGTCGATAGAGATCCTCAGCTTTGTCAAAGTCTCCCTGGTCTTTATGGATGTTCGCGAGGTTGAAAAGCGACTGAGCGACATCTGCGTGGTCCTTCCCCACCGTCCTCTCCCGGATCTCCAGCGCTCGTTCACCGAGTGCGAGGGCTTCACTGAATTTTCCGGCGCCACGCAAACCAACACATTCTGCCGACAACCGTCGTGCTTCTTGCAACGAGCGGTCTCTTTCCGTCGCAACGCGCAATCCGTCCAGTCTAACGGTATAGCCTCCGGCGGCCGCTTTCGGCTGCTTTGCTTCGACAATTAGCCCGTATCTGCCGGCGATTTTCGCCACCAGCTCAACTTTTTCCTCTCCCTTTAGCCTGCTTTCAGAATCAAACTCTGCAATCTGCTTATCATCCGGGCCTATCAATCGCACTATCACATCAATGCCGCGCTGTTCGACGGTAACGCTTGCGTATTGACCTTCAGCGAGCGTCATCTGATATTCGTGCTTCTGCCCGGCTATCAGGTCACGCTCGAGCGGTACATTGAGATCAAGCGTGATTGCGTTTGGTGCGGGCTGCTGTGTTTGCTGGACCGAAGAACGGGAAGAAGGCGAGCCGTGTGTAGCCGCTTTAGCGCCCGGATTCGTGACAAAGGAGAGCAGGAGCAATGAAACCGAGCAAAGGGTAAGGCTCAAAGTTCTCCCGCCCAGGACAGCTAATCGCAAGCAGGTCATCCTACAAAACATCTTTGAACTCCTGAAGTCGAGCAAACCTTCCCGGGCCATTCGCCGCGTAGGTGCGAGAGACGACTCCTGATCCATACCGGGCCGGCGCATTTCAATATTTGGCATCCATCCCCATTTTCATGACGCGAACGAGGCATCGATCATTGCACTATATTTCTGTTTCGATGGTTTGTGGGAACGAGGGACACGCTACGATGGTTGTTAGGATGCAAATCGGAGCGATCATGGCCTGCCATGAACTCGCAGCGGTCTTCCCTCACTTCTTGGTCTTTGCTTCGATGAGGCGCTGGTCCCGGGCGCCCGGATAGATGAGGACCGTGACATACCCTCTCTTATCCACCGTTTTTTCGCCGCCCTCGCCCAGGCCCATAGTCTTGATCCGGGAGTCGTCGACGCGGAACTTCTGCGCCAGGTATTGCCGCACAGTCATGGCTCGCGCCTGCGAAAGCGTTTGGTTCTCCTCCTTCGTCCCCTGCATGCCACTATAGGCCACGACTACGGCGAGGCCGAAAGGATTACTTTCGAGGACCGTCCCGACCTGATTCAGCATTTTCTCTTGACGTAGCTTCGCCGTATCCGGCTTGTCGAAGAGGTCTTTGCCCTCAAAGGTGAACTTCTGCGAAGGCGTGCGGTCAGGTAGTTTGGCGATGGCATTCCGGGTCAACTCCGATGAATCGAAATACCCTCGCTTCTTGAAGAATCCTTTCAAGAAAAAGTTGTGCTTCAACGCCTCCATATTTTCACTGAACGACGTGACGCCGGCCATGGCCTGGCTCACGGTTGCGTTGAGGTTGCTGTAGACCGACCGGTCGTTGACCATCGCCCCGAGTGTGCCCTGTCCGTTGTCTATCTTGCCGGTGATGGACTTCAGGTCATCGCTGGCGTCGTTGATGTTGCCGATCGCAACTTTTGATGAATCGATCGCCTCTTTCGCCGAGTCGAGCATTTCGCTGGTTTTCCTCGCCACGTCGGCGTAGTCGACTGGCGGCCGGCTGTCGATGACGTCGCCGTCGTGAACCTGTTCGCCCTCCAGAGAGCCGAAGGAGACGGCGACGTATTTGCTGCCGAGTAATCCTTCGGTCTCTATCGAAGCGATGGAGTCTCTTTTCACCACATCGCGCGTGGAATTCTTGAGTTCCATCTCGACGATCACCTTATCGCCGGGCTGGTGTGGCAGTTGAATCCGTTGGACCGTTCCGACGTGCACACCACCGGCGCGCACCGACGCCCCCTCATCAAGCCCCGCTACGTTGTCGAATGGAGCGCTGAGGTGGTACGTGCGAGTGAAGCGGAATTGTCTGTCGCCAATCCAGAATATCATCATTCCGAACGCGACCATGGCGACAAGGACGAACGCTCCGAGACGTGCTGTGCTGGACATATCAATTCACCTCCCCGGACTCCTGCATGAACTTCGAGACCACCGGGTGATCGCTGTGCTTCAAGTCCTCAAGTGTGCCTTCAATTACGATTTTGCCTTCGTCGAGCATTGCGACGTGATCGGCCACCGTCTTCACGCTGCGCATATCGTGCGTGACGACGACGGAAGAGATTTGCCGCTCTTCCTGCAACTCGCGGATCAGGTCATTGATCTCTCCCGCCGTGATCGGGTCGAGTCCCGCCGTCGGTTCGTCGAGCAGCATGATCTTTGGGTCGAGCGCGAGCGCGCGCGCCAGCCCCACACGTTTCTTCATCCCGCCGGAAATGTCGGCCGGCATCTTTTCGGCAGCATCCTCCATGCCGACGCGTCCGAGCAGTTCGCGCGCGCGATCGCTGCGTTCGCTGTCGCTCATTGTCGTGTGTCGCTGCAATGGAAAGGCAACATTCTGCTCCACAGTGAACGAGTCATATAGCGCGGCCTGTTGAAAGAGAAAGCCGACCGTCTTGCGCACCCGATTCAATTCATCGAGCGGCAGTGCGGTTGTTGCCTCGCCGTTGATCTCGACTTCGCCCTCGTCGGGTCTTTGCAGACCGACGATCAGTTTGAGCAACACGCTCTTGCCCGTGCCGCTGCGGCCAAGCACGGTCACCGTCTCTCCCCGCCTGACTTCGAAGTCGATGCGGTCTAACACCTTCTGCTCGCCGAACGACTTGCTCAAGCCTCGCACTCGGATCGCCACCTTGTCGCTATCGTCTTTCATAATCATTCAGGAAACAACGTGATGATCAATCGCACCAGCACGACGTCGGCGAGAATCACAAACAAGGATGCCAGCACGACGGCGCTCGTCGAAGCGCGTCCTACACCCGCTGTCCCTCCCTTGGCGCGCATGCCTTGAAAGCAGCCCATTACTCCGATGATGAAACCGAAGACCACGGTTTTCAACGTCGAGGGCAGCATGTCTCCGAAGTCTGCCCCCTTGAGACCATAGTTGAGAAAAAGCTTAAAAGGCATCGGCTCGGTGAGCGCATTGGTAACCCAGCCAGTGAGTATGCCGCAGAGATCAGCTACTGCAGTGAGCAGCGGCAACATCAACATGCAGGCAAGGACCCGCGTTGCGACCAGGAACTTGTACGGATTGACCGCCGACACCTCCATGGCGTCGATTTGCTCTGTGACCCGCATCGAGCCGAGTTCTGCGCCGATGCCTGCGCCGACACGCCCGCTGACCACGAGCGCGGTGATGATTGGACCGCTCTCCTTCACGAGGGATAGAACGATCACAGTCGGCAAGAGCGATTTCGCGCCGAACTGAACCAGGCTGTCACGTGTGTGCAACGATAACACGACGCCGATCGCCGACCCCGCCAGCGCCACCAGCGGGAGCGACTTCGCGCCGACCTCATCCATCTGCCTCAGGAGTTCTTTGCCTTCAAAGGGCGGCGTCACCGCCGCCCTCGCAAGCCGGACACAGAATTTGCCAATCTCGCCGAACCACTCAAGGGAGCCTAGCAGCAGGCGCCTGAAACCCACGGATACCACTTTCACGTGGTCTGCCTCAGGCTTAACACCGACCGAAACCGCTAGCAGAATCGCGCTCAACACCAGAACAATTTGTGACCACAGTTTCATAAGTCAACACCTCTCTGCGGTGGTGACAATTACCGACGACCAGACAGACTCGCCCAAATCCCAGGTAAGACGTTGCTTTCATTCTCTCATCCCTGCTTGA
Organism: Blastocatellia bacterium; assembly: GCA_036003885.1. Lineage (GTDB taxonomy): Bacteria > Acidobacteriota > Blastocatellia > UBA7656 > UBA7656 > DASYSA01. The sequence goes on from DASYSA010000209.1 coordinate 5,602, forward strand.
GCGCTGCCCTCTATCACCTGAGCGCATTCAGAAGCTACAGAAGCGGTGGATAGTAAGGATAAGGCGGATAAACATAGCCCTTATCCCAATACGGATCGTAACCATAGTAGCCATACATATTGGTCACGAATCGCCTGTCCACTAGTTCCGGAGAATAGGCCGGCGCCCGCGCCACATGTTCTCTGGTCTGGGAAATCCGTACTTCGTCAGCGCTCATGCTCGTGATGGCGTCAACAGGGATCAGGAACTTGGTCTTGCCCAAGCCCAGGAACCCTTGAGAGGAGACTTGCAGAAAACGAACTTTCCCTTCAGGCTGATCGACGAATAAATCGTCAACCTCGCCAATCTCTTCGCGGTTGCTGTCGTACACCTTTCGCCCGCGAATGTCCTCACTGCGATCGGAAAAGGAGAGTGTCGTATCACTCAGCTTCACCATCACCGATGATTCGTCAATCTTTGCTTTCGCCATTGTTTCCTCCCTTTGGAAAGGAACCGGATTACCGACGCCTCAGCCCCATTTCCTATCGTGCATCCATTCAAGACAGTCTGACTTGTTCATCGTCAAAAAAGCATTGCGGTGCTCTTCTAATCGATGTTCAGTGACTAATCAGAGTACGCCATGAAGCATGAAGGCAATCCTCGTGCCCGGGACAAGCCCGCTACTCGTAAGTACTAAAATGTCGAGGGAACGCCATCGAACCGGGCTCTGGCGACGCAAGAAACAATGCTTTTATCGGGGATGGTCTTCTACTCCGACAGCCCCGGACTGCCTGAGCGCTTCAGCGGCCTCTTCGTGTCCTTGCGAGTATTCGTTTGGAGTTTCCAATCGTAGGACCCTCATACACGCCGCTGATGACGCAGTACTACTTCACCAGCGGCTCTTGTTTCTGAAAAACGCAGTAGACCACGCCGGAGTAATCATCCGTAAACAAGAAGGCGTTCTTGCTCATGCTCATTACATCGGCGGGCCTGCCATGAACTCTGCCGTTCTGCAGAAAGCCGGTGATGAAGTCTTGCACAGCTCCACCTTTTCTTACGCGCATCAGGCTATATCCGCGCCTTAGAGTTCTCTTCGAAGAACCGTGCAGGGCTACCAAAAAGGAGTCTTTAATTGCCGTGCTGCTGTTGCTCGAATCGAAATACTCAAATCCGAGAGGAGAGCTATGAGCGCTGAGACCAACATAAGAAAGCGGAACGCTATTGCAGTCGATCTTTTTTGCGCTCTTACTGAACGCGGCGTCGGCATACACTTGCTTTCTGTACTGAAAACAATATGGCCAGCCATAATTCTTGTTCTGTTCAACGGTGTACATTGCGTCATCGGGCTTGAAATCCCCCAGATGGTCGGCGCCCATGTCGGTGACGAACAATTGCCCCTTAACCCACTTCAGCCCAACTGCGTTGCGTAAGCCGCGAGCGAATACTCTTTGATTTCCGCCACCGACGTCCATCTCGAGCACGGTTGCTCTGATCGCCTCTTCTTCTTCGCAGGAATTGCAACTGCTGCCAACCGAGACGTACAGCTTTCCTGCTCCGAACGCGATAGTCCGGGTTAGATGCCACCCTCCGTATTTGTAGTTCAGCCCGTAGTCTGGAAAAGTGGCAATCAATTCAGGCGCGCTTGAAGGAGCGATCTCGCCGGCAAGATACCTGTAACGCAAGAGTCGGTCTGTAAGGGCGAGATAAAACCAGTGAACACCATTCTGGTCGGTGTAGAAAGCTATGCTGTTAGGGTTCCGCAAATTCTTGAGGTACACCGTTACTTTGTTGAACGTTCCGCTGCCGGCGTCAAAACCGTCCAGCACGTACACCGCGCCTTTGTGGTTGTCCGTGCGATTGAACAGGTCTGATACGAAGACTCGATCATCAGGGCTTTTGGCCATGAATCTGACGCGCTTCAAGCCTTGAGCGGCCACTCTTATCTCGAAATCGCGCGGCAGGTAGAGGTTGAACGCCTTACTCTTGCCTAACACGACTCGATGGGGTGTAAGTTTCAGAGGGCGCGAATCTACCCGGGAAGAAGCGACATTGTCGAGTTGGTCCTGGACATACGCCGGCGGTGCGGCGGATAACAGAGATATTGGCGGGACCACTTCCGACTCGCACAACACCACCAGGCCGAGCACTATGGTCGCGAGCCGAACAGGTATTGTCTTGGCTACCACACTATTCCTTCAGAGGATTCATGAAGATCGTGTGACTTAGCTGGCGGACATCCGCCTCGTTCTCGGTTCGTCATTCGGCTTTCACCTGCGCTCGCCGGCGGTTCACCAATGCAATCACTGCCAACATCGCCAGGCCACCCGCGGAATCAATCATCGAGTCGTAGATCGAGCCGCCCCTCCTGTGCGTATGCGCCTGATGAAACTCATCAAGAAGTGCCCAGCTCGCAATCAGCGCAAAGGTATAGAGAGCCCACCTCAACCGCCACCTGACGGAACTGTCGGCTCGAAACGCCCGGTAGGCGAGCGCCGCGAGCAGAGCATACTCCGCGAAGTGCATCGTCTTGCGCACAATAAAGTTGAGCTGGGTGAGGTGCGTGATTCCCGCCGGCCACACCTGGTGCAGAATCCAATCAAGCGCACCGCGGGTGTTCTCGCCCGAGAAGACATCGGTCGAAAAGTAATACATCACCCCGAGCATAAACAATACCGGCAGCCAGTACTTGAATATCCTGGTAGTGAGGGGCGTTTCAACCGCTGCCACGCTCTGAGCCATATGCGGGTTAATCATAGCAGACGCCGAGTCTGCGCTAACAGAAAAAGGGAATTGCGAAATTCGAATTTCGAAATTCGAATTTCGCAATTCCCTCTCTGTTAGCCTTCGAGGGCCTGCGCTCCCGACACGACCTCAATGATCTCGCGAGTGATCGACGCCTGCCGCACCCGGTTCATGTTTAGCGTCAGAGTGTCAATCACCTCGCCCGCGTTCTTGGCCGCGGCATCCATCGCCGTCATTCGCGCGCCCTGCTCACTGGCAACAGATTCCAGCAGCGCATAGAAGACCTGTGTCTCAACATAGCGGGGCAGAAGCCGCCCAAAGATTTCGGCAGGCGGCTGTTCGTAGATGTAGTCGCCTGACGAATCGGGCTTCTCGGATTCCGCCTCAAATCCCTCGGCGCCAATTGGAAGCAACTGCTTCACTATGACCCGCTGAGATAGCACCGTCTTGAATTCGTTATAGACCACAAACACGCGATCAACCGTCGATCCCTCCGCTGTGTACATATCCATCAGACTGCGCGCGATCTCGGCCGCGTCGGCGTGAGCGAAGCTGCGGGCAGTCACATTTATGTACTCTTGAACAACCGGCACTGGCCGCCGGCGAAAGAAGTCGCGTCCCTTTCGACCTACTGCAACAAGCTCGATCTTCTTGCCTGCATTCTCGCGAATGAAGCGTTGCGCCGCTTTGATCAGGTTTGTGTTGAATGCCCCGCAAAGCCCTTTGTCCGCCGTGACCAACGCCAGCACATAGTGATCGTCGCCGCGGCGTTCCAGCAGCGGATGCTTGTAATCACCTGCCCTGGCCGCGAGTCTTCCAAGTACTCGCATCATGGTATTCGCGTATGGACGCGCAGCTGTCACCCGTTCCTGGGCGCGACGTAGCCTGGAGGCCGCGACCATCTTCATGGCCCTGGT
>DASYSA010000210.1:0-10680 GCA_036003885.1 Blastocatellia bacterium
CCGGGAAGGAACGCCCATCGTCCGTAGTGGTAAGGAGCCCAACCCCAGGGCTCGTCCGACAACCAGGTCCACCCTGCGCGCGGCACCCACAGCCACTGGCCGGACCGATACGGCGCCCAGCCCGCATTCACTCTCGGCACCCAGCAATAGCCATAGTCCCCAACGCTGCTCCATGAGCCATAACCACCAAGCTCGTTCGCGCCGTAGAAGGAGTTGTAAGTCGTTTCCTGAATGGTCACGTAATCCGGCGAGGCGGCGGCGTTCGCGCGATCTATCGTCTGATCACGGTCGTAGGTCCAGCGGTCCCAGTCGTCGCGTGAATTGTCGGCCACAACTTCGAGCCGTCCGTTGGCTGAAGTGTCAACCAGCAGCCGGTGACCTTCACGAACCTTGAAGCTGCCATCCACTGTTGCGACCTCGGCCGATCCCTGGCGAATGATGACTTCAGAAGATTCTGACCCCCGGACGTTCACTCGATAAAGGCCGTCTTTTTCAAAGACGAGTGCGGCATTGGGCGTATCGACTTCAAATCTGGTGAAAGCGGCCCCGAAGCGCTCGAGGCGAATCGAGGCGGCGCCCTCGGTTATCTCGAACTGCGCGACTGTTGCGGTCAGATCCGCAATCGTGAGAGCAGTCTTTTCCGAGAGCCTGATATAGTTCCCGTTTCCCAACTGAAGTTCGGCGCGGCCGCCCTGGCCGACGTAGAGCTGATCGCCTTCAAGCAGCGGCAGATTTTGCATTACGTCTGCCCACTCGTCGACTCCGGCCCGCAAGAAAGAGACGTCGCCTTCAACGAACGTGACTCGGGCGACTCGCTGAACTGGATCGTCGTCGACGTCTTCGGCAACAGTCTCCTGGTTGTCGTTTTCGATCGTTTGGGCGGCTACCGATGGTAGAGCACTTGAGGCGAGGAGACCAAGTGTGAGGATCACGGGGAGAGAGAGTTTCATGATCTGGTCCTCTTTGTGAAAAAAACTTTTTTATCGCACCGAACGACACAGCCCCGTGCAACGGTTATGCCGAGACGTACAGTTTCACGACGCTGACCTCGTAACCGTCGTCAAGCTATTCAGTCCAAAGGCGTAGATGGCTAGATGTCCGTCGATTACCGGCGAGCAATGAGATATCGCAGACATGAAAACTACACGAATTGGTGTAATTGGTGCGCGATAAAGGTAGCGATTAGACGATCCCGGGTGGGCAATGTCGTACTGGCTCAGTCTTGCCTGGCTGACAAGAGACAAAAGAGCTACCTTCGATAGCCGGGCCGCGCGCGAACCTGAACGCCCTTGCGCGAAACCTCGACCCTGACCTTGCGGTACCTGCTATTCCTGGTGTCGTTAGCCAGGTAGTAACCGATCAAGTACTGCTTGCGCAGTTCTTCCGCGATAGCTCGGAAAGCCGACTGCGTTTCAGCGAAGTTGTCAGCGCCGAAGACCACCCCGCCGGTCAGCGAACAAAGGGTTTGCACATACTTGTTGGCTTCGCCGTATAGTTTGTCGAGCGACTCAGTTACCTCGTCATCCGGACCGGCTTCAGGTTCCTGACGTTTGCCGTTCACGATCACGACCGGCGGCACGGATCGCGAATTGATCTCAATGCGCGGGCGATGCGTCCCGGGCACGCCGCTGGGATCGGGGCCGCCGTAGTCCGGTGGGAGCGGTATCCGCCCATCAACTTCAAACGGGAGCTTCGACTGCGGATGTTCAGCCTTCTGTTTCCGAACCGCGCTCTCGATCCACCATCGGGTGTCGAAGCGCACGACATAGATGACCGCTCCAATCTCCTCTGCGCGACGAATTGTGTTCTCTCCGGAGGTTCCTACGCTCCCCAGATCGACGCCATCGCTGAAAAGGATGACGGCACGCGTTCCTTCTATATCTTTCAATTCGTTGAGTGCGCGATCTACAGATTCGTAAAGCAACTTTCCAAAGCCTGATTCGGCGCCGTTGACCGCTGCCTCAATTTCTGCTCGATCAGACGTGAAGTCGGTGAGACGATGAATCTCATTGTCGAATGAGATCACCATCAAGCCGTCGGCAGGTTCGATCTCGCGAGCGAAAGCGATGGCGCAGTTCTGGATTGCCCGAAGTCTGTCTTGTGCAGTGTTCGAGGTGTCCAGGACAAGGACTGCATGAAACGGCTGCTTCAATGCGGCGAAAAGGGAGATTTCCTGACGCTTTCCGTCTTCGAAGACGGCGAAATCCTTTTGCGCCAGGTCGGTTATGATGGCGCCGGCTCGATCGGTGACAATCGCTGGAATCTGTACCAGAGTGGCGTTCAGCTTGAGGGTTTCTTCTGTAGCCGCCGGCCTGGCTTGCTCCTGTCCGAAGACGGCGCCATTTAGGCCGATCCCGTAGAGCAAAACCAGGCTCACGCAGAGAAACATGTGCCGGGCGCTATCCTTTGAGCATCTGTTCATGAAGCACTAATTCATAGTAACGCGTTGAATGAACGGGTTCCAGAGCAATTTGTTGCGCTGCAATCTGCGGTTAAGACTTGGAAAGGGAACTGGCGATGACTTCGATTAACGAGGCTGAGGTGTGAGTCTCCGGCTCTATAGGATTCTGCAATCCATACTGGCGGGCGGCCGCTGTGGTAACCGGCCCGATGCAGGCGACAAGACAGTTACGAAGCAATCGGGATAGATCCTGTGTCCCGACGAGCACGGCGAAGTTGGAGACGGTGGAGGGGCTGGTGAAAGTAATAGCATCTATAGCTCCTTCTTCGAGCAGGGCAATGATCCTTCCGCAATCGATACTGGGCCGGATCGTCTGATATGCCTCGACGGCCTCCACGTGTGCGCCGAGCCGGCCGAGTTCGGCGGGCAAGACTTCTCTCGCCACCCGGGCTCGGGGAATGAGAAACCGGACATCCGAGAGGGCATCCTTGCCGCCGGCGTACTCAATGATTGCCGCCAACGCGCCTTCCGACGTTGCCACCTCCGGGATTACGTCAGCTTCGACACCGGCTGAGATCAGCGCCTTCGCGGTTGCGGGTCCTATTGCGCACGTGACCAGACCGACGAGTGAAGTGACACCATCTGCTCGAAGCTGGTTCAGTCGATCGCAGAAAAAAGTCACGGCGTTTGAGCTGGCGAAAACGATCCAATCAAAGCTCTCTAAGCGGTTGATGGCTGAATCGAGGAGGGCCGGATCGCTCGGCCCCATGAAATCGATTGTTGGGCAGTGAATAACCGTGCCGCCGAGGGCCTCTATGCCAGCGGTAATCTCTTCAGACTGAGCGCGCGCTCTCGTCACCACAATCGCCCGCCCTTCGAGCCGCCGTCGTCGGGTCTTCGAACTCGTGTTGTCTTTATAGGTCGGACCCCTCATTGCGCTCTATTCTCTCACTAACTGCCGTGGATTTTATACTTGTGGGTTGCCTGAGACAACTCCGCAGACCGGGTCGCGACGCTAATTTGAGAAATAGTTCAGTTTATCCTTCCAAACTGTGTCAGGGCGCCTCCATGGGGTTGCTATATGTGCCTGGGACTGGGACTTAAGGAGCACGACCCCGGGTCCCACCGGTCAGACTCCGGAGGCACGCGCATCCTGTTACAAAGCTATTCTCTTGACTTGCCGATAAATTATTGATATAAAAGCCTCACAAACTGGCGCGTGAGCAGGAGTTATAGCTGGTTCATTCTCAGCCATCGAGGAAAAGATGAGCAGCCTTTTGACCAAAGTAAACAAGAGCCGCTCTCCTGCACCCCGGAAGGTGCTTGCCACGAAAGGCAAGAAGGCTTCAAGCAAGAAGCCTCAACGACCGGGCAAGATTACTGTCACACCTAAGTCTAAGAGACTCGCTCCGCCCAAACCCAGGAGAGTTACGGCAACGCCGGGCGGGAAGGCCGTTGCGCCGAGACCTGCAAAACCTGTTGCGAAGAAGGCATTGCCAGTCAAGACTGCACCCAAACAAGCGGTCAGGCGGCGACCCACGGTACCTGTGAAGAAGGCTTCTGCAAGGGCGAAGGCAGTTCCGGCTAAGACCTTCAAGTCAGCCAAGACTACGAAATCAGCCAAGGCTGTTAAGTCTGCCAAGACGGCTAAATCAGCGAGGGCTGCCAAATCAGCCAGGGCTGTTAGGCCAGCCAGGACCGCGAAGTCGGCTAAGACCGCTCAGGTAGTCCGCAACGCCAGGGTCGTCAAAACAAAGTTCAGCAAACGATCGGCGGCTGCCAGAGCTGCCATTAAGGCAAGCCGGCTCCTTCCCAAGCCGCTTCCGCCACCGCCGAAAAAACCACCGTCCGCTAACGCTCTGGCCGCCGTTCGCGCATTTGAGCTGGCATTGAAGGTCTTCAATAGGCATGGATATGCCGAGGCCCGCACCGCGTTTGACGCTCTCCTCGAAAAGTTTCCCGATCAGGCCGAAGTCACCGCGGGAGCACGCACCTACGTGGCTATTTGCGAGCAGCGTTTGACCCGCGCGCCTTCCGTTCCTCGCGACGCCGAGTCTCTTTACGATCAGGGAGTGTTTCAGTTCAACAAGGGCAACACGCGCGAGGCTATCGATCTGTATGACAAGGCTCTCCGCGCCGACCCGCGAGCGGACCACGTATGGTACTCGCTGGCGGCCGCGTATGCCCGCCAGACGGACTCGTCAAAAGCCCTGGACGCGCTGCGCCGAGCCATCGGTATCCGTTCAGTTCACCGCTCTCATGCCAGGCGCGACCTGGATTTTGCCGGCCTCCGAACCAACCATGACTTCCAGCAACTCACGGGATTTGGGTTCGACCTCCTGGACGAGTAGATCGATGCGTGAACAGGGCTGTTCTTAATGACAAAGGGAATCTCCGGTTTGCGAATTGTATCCATCGGTGGAGGTACCGGGTTATCGACTCTGCTGTCGGGGCTTAAGGCCTATGTCGGAGCCGAAGGTCTTGAAGCCGACTCAATCGAGAAGCTGACGGCCGTCGTTACAGTGACCGATGATGGTGGAAGCTCCGGCCGATTGCGCGAGGAGTTTCAAATCCTGCCGCCAGGGGACATTCGAAACTGCATGGTGGCGCTCGCTGAGGACGAACACCTCCTGACGAGGCTCTTTCAATACCGGTTTGAGTCCGACGGTGATCTATCAGGCCACAGCTTCGGAAACATCTTCGTTGCGGCGCTCGCGGGTGTGACGGGAGATTTCCTTGAGGCCATCAAGGTGAGCAGCGAGGTGCTTGCAATAAAGGGTCGCATCTATCCGTCGACTATTGAGGATGTAACCTTGCTGGCGGAAGTCGAGGATGGCCGGATCGTCAGGGGTGAAACAAGAATTGTCGACTCTCGGTCCCGCATAAAGCGACTCTGGCTCTCGCGGGCCGACTGCCGCCCTCTTCCCGAAACCCTCGAAGCGATTAAAGAGGCCGACATCATTACTATCGGGCCTGGCTCCTTGTACACCTCGCTGATACCAAACCTGTTGGTGCATGGCATTGTCGAAGCAATTAACAATTCAGCCGCACTGAAGGTCTACATTTGCAATATAATGACTCAACCGGGAGAGACTGAGGGCTTCAGCATCGAAGATCATTTGCGAGTCTTGTTCGAGTACAGCCCGGAGTTACAATTCGACTATGCGATCGCCAATTCCACACTGGTCACTAAAGCATCGCGGGAGAAATACCTTGCGGATGGCGCCGTCCAGGTAAAGTTCAAGGCCGAGCCGCCGCCTGGGACACCGGCGGAGCAGCGGATAAAGATTGATATCGACGGAGATTCCAAACATACGATCCGTGTGATCCGTGAAGAACTTCTTAACGAGACCGGCCTCGTACGCCACGATCCGCAAAAGCTCGCGAAACTGCTATTGAAGATCCAGCGGGCAGAGAGAGCTTTGGCGCTCAGCATAGTTAACACGCAATAGCAGCCCGGCAAGGTCGATTTTCTTTACCTTCAGGAGAGAGTCCACCGGTATCTGGGTGGTTTCTGTCTGCTGACTATCGATTCCATGGCTCCGCTGGATATCAGCCCTGCCATCCACAAATTTCTCGCAACCGGGCTCAGGCTAAAGTAGAATCTCGTTATCCGCTCGCGCTGAAGCGCCGGCTGGTTGTCTGGTGGCTAAGGCGGGTTGGAGAAAATCAATAGATCGGATCGGATGGCGTTATGACAGACGTTATGATTCTGGCGGCGGGACTGGGGACCAGGATGAAATCACGCCGCGCAAAAGTGCTTCACGAGATTGCCGGCCGTCCGCTTGTCTGCCACGTAGTCCGCGCGGCCTTTGAGTTGTCGCCGGAGACTCTCTTCGTTGTTGTGGGACACCAGGCAAGTGAGGTCGAGGGTGCCGTCCGGGATGAGGCTGCACGGCTGGTTGAACGTGGTTCGGCCAGTCCGGATCTTCAGTTCGTTCTTCAGCAAGACCAGAGAGGCACGGGCCATGCGGTGATGGCCGGCCGAGATAAACTGGCGGGCCGCCTCGATCCGGTCGTCATCGTGGCGGGCGATACCCCGATGATCGAGAGCGAGACGCTCAAGCGGCTGGTTGATGTGCATGCCTCGGAGAAGAACGATGCGACTATGCTGACCGTGAAAATGGAGGATCCCACCGGTTATGGGAGGATAGTCCGCGATGTGGATGGGAGTTTTCTCCGTTGCGTCGAGCAGAAGGACGGTTCACCTGAAGATCTCGCAGTGAAGGAGGTCGCCGTAAGCATTTACTGCTTCACCCCGGGCGCCCTCCTCGAGGGGCTGGACAGTCTTAAGACCGACAACGCGCAGGGGGAATACTATCTGACGGATGTTCCCCGGATCTTGTTATCGAGAGGGCGACGGGTTGGGCTGGTCTGTCACGGCGACCCGGAGGAGGTGTCCGGGGTCAACACCCGCATCGAACTTGCGGAATTGGATCGCAAGCTGCGCGAAAGAACGCTGCGGCGTTTGATGCTCTCAGGGGTGACAATCGTCGACCCGGGCTCAACCTGCATACATCAGGATGTCCAGATAGGCCAGGATACAATAGTTCACCCCCAGGTGATCATCGAGGGCGACACTAGCATCGGTTCCGACTGCGTGGTCGAGTCATGGACGCGTCTCAAGAACTGCCGGATCGGCAATGGGGTGTCGATACGAAACTCGTGCGTGATCGAAGACAGTACTATTCGAGACGGCGCGACGATCGGTCCATTCGCCCGCTTGCGTATGCACAGCGACATCGGGGAGAAGGCCGGCATAGGCAACTTCGTCGAGGTGAAGAAGTCCAGGCTTGGCCGCGGCACAAAGGCGTCCCACCTGACCTATCTTGGGGACGCTACATTGGGTGAGCGGGTGAACATCGGGGCGGGCACGGTGACCTGCAACTATGACGGCGTGCGCAAGAATGAGACTATCATCGAAGACGACGTCAAGATCGGGAGCGACACAATGCTGGTTGCTCCTGTTCGCGTGGGACGCGGGTCAACCACAGGCGCCGGGTCGGTGGTGACAAAGGATATACCGCCCGACTCACTGGCAGTCGGCGTACCCGCTGTTGTGAAGAAGAAGCTGCGATAGCCTGGGTATAGCCTGGGTACAGCCTGGGTACGCACGCTTCCAGCGTGCCGGTCCTCTGCGAAGTGCCGGTTGATTGCAAATGGCAAGGTGGGCGAGTTTAGCACGCTGGAAGCGTGCGTACTCAGGTCAGCAAAACTGAACGGAGCGAGGTCATAATGTGCGGAATAGTGGGATACGTAGGCGATAAGCAGGTTGTAGGTGTCATCCTCGATGGACTAAAGAAACTTGAGTACCGGGGTTACGACTCCGCCGGGATCGCCGTGGTTGACGAAAAGGGACATCTCGAAATCCGGCGGGCATCCGGAAAGCTGCGCAACCTTGAAGAGGCTGTGCGCCTGAAGCCTCTGGATGGGACTTACGGGATTGGGCACACCCGTTGGGCCACTCACGGGCGACCTACCGAGGAGAATGCACATCCTCATCGAGACTGCTCGGGTAGAGTGGTCGTTGTGCACAATGGAATCATCGAGAACTTCCTGTCGTTGAAGCAGCGGCTTCAATCTGAGGATCACGTCTTTGTAACGGAGACGGACACCGAAGTCATCGCTCACCTGATTGAAAAGTACCTCAACGAGGACCCCAATTCGAACTTCGAAGCGGCGGTCCGGCGGGCGGTTGCCGACCTGCGTGGCATATACGCGCTTGCGATCCTCTCCTCCGAGGAGCATGAGAAGGTCATCGCCGTCAGACAGGGTCCGCCCATAGTCATCGGCCTCGGACAGAATGAATACTTCGTGGCGTCCGATATTCCGCCCGTCCTCTACCACACTCGGGATGTGTTCTTTCTCGGCGACGGTGAAATGGCGGTCCTTGCGCGAGACGGGGTGACGGTCTGCGACTTCGAGAACAATCCTGTGACGCCGAAGGTTCAGCGGATTACATGGGATCCGATCATGGCTGAAAAGGGCGGCTTCAAGCATTACATGCTCAAAGAGATCTACGAGCAGCCGCGTGCAGTCCGCGACACGATCGTCGGGCGCATATCGCAGGCGACGGGCCGGGTCTACCTCGACGAGATGGACATAGGCGAGACGGAGTTTCGCGAGTTTACTTCAGTTAAAGTCGTGGCTTGCGGTACCAGCTTGCACGCGGCGATGGTGGGTAAGTACATGCTAGAAGTGCTCGCCCGGATACCGGTCGAGATCGACTACGCTTCTGAATTTCGCTATCGCGACCCGATTCTGGACGACAAGACGCTGGTCATTGCGATATCGCAATCCGGAGAGACGGCTGACACGATAGCCGCGGTTCGCGAATCGAAAGCGAAGGGCGCCAAGATCCTGTCGATCTGCAACGTCCAGGGTTCGATGTTGATGCGCGAGTCCGACGGAACGATTCTGACTCACGCGGGACCTGAGATCGGCGTTGCATCCACGAAAGCCTTCACCAGCCAGATGACCGTCCTCTATCTCCTGGCGCTCTATCTTGCTCAGCAGCGAGGTCTGATGAGTGATCAGGAAGCTCTCAGTCACGTGCAGGCGCTTGCCAGCCTGCCGGTGAAGATGGAGACATTGCTTGGCTGCGACGATCAGACAGAAAAGCTCGCTCGCGAGTTTCATCGCGCGCAGGATTTCCTTTATCTTGGCCGCGGCATCAATTTCCCCATCGCGCTCGAAGGAGCCTTGAAGCTCAAGGAGATCTCTTACATCCACGCTGAAGGCTACCCGGCGGGTGAGATGAAACACGGGCCGAATGCGCTTATCGACGAAGAACTGCCGGTGGTAGTGGTCGCCACGCGCGATGAGAACAGCGAAGTGTCAAAGCTGAGGTTCGAGAAGACCCTGTCAAACATGGTAGAGGTGAAAGCGCGAGACGGCGTGGTCATTGCCGTCGTGACTGAAGGCGATACCGAAGCCCGGCAGGTCGCGAACCACATCATTGAGATCCCCGAGGCGACCGATTTGATTTCGCCGATTCTTTCGATCATCCCGCTTCAGTTGCTGGCCTACCATATAGGCGTGCGTCGAGGGTGTGACGTGGACCAGCCGCGAAACCTCGCGAAGTCTGTAACCGTGGAGTAAAGGGGATAGGACCAGCCACGAATTACACGAATCACACAAATAATTACGAATGGTTTGTGGATTCGGGGCCCGTCCATTCAGGTTGGTTGTCCCAGCGCTGATTACGCCCTCGTAGATACACCTGCGATGAAGCCTACCGACGTCAAACCGGGAACGCGAAACGAGAAACCAGAAACGCGGAACGTTCTTCTGCAAAGCGGCTTGAGGATCGTCATCGTAGGCTGCGGACCCGCCGGGCTCTACTTCGCCATCCTGATGAAGCGGCTCAACCCCGCGAACCAAATAACAATCCTTGAACGAGACGGCCCCAACGATACATTCGGGTGGGGCATCGTCTTTTCTGATCAGACCTTTTCTTATCTGAAAAACAGCGATCCGGAATCGCACGCAGAGATCATGAAGGCCGGAGAAGTCTGGGACAACGTCGATGTCGTTCACAAGGGCCGCAGGGTCACTATCCGTGGCAATCGGTTTTCGGGCATTGCGCGTCTAACGTTCCTCAAGATTCTTCAGAAGCGATGCGAGGATCTCGGCGTTGATATGAAGTTCAATACCAACGTCACGGATTTGAGTGAACTCCCGGAGTTTGACCTACTGATTGGAGCCGACGGCGCGAATAGCTTCGTGCGCCGCACTCATAGTCAGTTCTTTCAACCCAATCTGGATTGGCGAAAGAATAAATACATCTGGCTCGGAACCAATCAGCTCTTTGACGGGCTGACGTTGACGTTCCGACAAAACGAGGCCGGCCTTTTTATTGCGCACTCGTACAGGTTCAGCAAGACCACCAGCACGTTCATAGTCGAATGCGGCGAAGAGGTCTGGCGTAGCGCCGGCCTCGAACAGAGATCCGGCGAGGAGACTTGCCGGTACCTGGCCGAGGTCTTCAGCGACGACCTCGGAGGGCACTCGCTGATGTCTAACAACTTCGTCAAGTGGCTCAATTTTCTTCTCGTCAGGAACCGGCATTGGAGTCACAACAACGTAGTGCTGTTGGGTGACGCGTTGCACACCGCACACTTCTCGATAGGATCGGGGACAAAGCTGGCGCTCGAAGACTCGATAGCCCTCGCCAAATGTTTTGAAAACGGCTCCGATGTTCCTGACGCCCTTTCCCAATTCGAGAGAGTGCGCAAGCCGATCATTGAAGAGTATCAACAGGCGGCGCATTCAAGTCT
>DASYSA010000211.1:0-9502 GCA_036003885.1 Blastocatellia bacterium
TGCTGAGTGTTGAGTGAGTGCTGAGGGATGACTGCCGAGAGCCGGCTTTTTGATATCCCACTCGGCACTCATGACTCATTACTCAGGACTCAGTACTCACTACTCAGCACTCATTACTCAGGACTCAGAACTCAGCACTCAGGACTCAGAACTCAGAACTTCTCCCGAAGGAGCCTGGAAGATGAACAACGAAGAGGACTGGGGGTGGCGGAATCGGGAACATCCCTACGCCACAATAAGAAACTCGAGGCTGCTATCAACCTTTTTGGATGCGTATGCCAGGGACGAGGAGACAGGAAAACTGTCCAGGGATGATCGCCTCGCGATAGTCGAGCAGGCGCTGGTCCTTCTTGAGAGGAACTACGTGCATCTGCCACTCAAGCGAGCCATGCACGCGATTGACCCCATTCAGCGGCTAAGACTACTCAGGAGCCATCTCGAAGAGATCCGCGAAAACCAGCTACCCGACGAGATGCTCTTTCACCAGGAGATACAGCGCATATTCACATCAACCCGCGACTTTCACACCACCTATGGGCTACCCGCCCCGTTTGACCGAAAAACCGCCTATCTCCCGTTTCTTATCGAAGAGTATTTTGGAAAGGGCAATAAGAGACGATCCAGGTTCCTGGTTTCAAAACTAGCTGAGGGGTTTCGTCATCAGACTTTCAAGCCCGGTGTCGAGATACTCATCTGGAATGGCGTTCCTATCAAGCGCGCCATCGAAATAAACGGAGATAGTCAACCTGGCAGTAATCTCGAAGCAAGATTTGCAAACGGGTTGAGTTCCCTGACAATCCGCCCTCTCTCAAGCTCATTGCCCCCTGATGAAGAAACCGTCTTGATTACCTATCGCAGTGTTGGAGGGCAAGAGTTGGAGCTCAGGCAGGAATGGTGGGTATTCACTCGCGGGCGAGATGAAGAGATCACCCCACGGTTCATCGGCCCCGCGGACATGAAGCTCGGTCTGGACATAAGGAAAGCTGCAGTCAATCAAGGAAGGCTGTTTTTGTTCGCCCCGCAGTTTGCGAAAAAGGCTGAGAGGCCGCCCCCTCCGGAAGCCAACAGAGTTGGGAGTGGCCTGGAGCTGGAGCCGCGCAGGACCACCATGGGTGAGACCTTTCGCGCCTCGGTCATCAGGACCCGCGGCACAAAAGAGTTTGCTTACATTCGAATCTTTACTTTTAGCGCGGATAACACCGGTAGCTTCGTGAGGGAATTCCGTCGTCTGGTGATGGAGCTCCCGCAGAATGGTCTAATAATTGATGTTCGCAACAATCCTGGCGGAAATATCAATGCCGGCGAACGGTTGCTTCAATTGCTCACGCCTCGCCCGATCAAACCTGAGCTGTTTGAGCTCCTGAGCACGCCGCAAAACCTTGAACTCTGCCGCCGGGTTCGAAAGACCAACGAACTGTCTCAATGGAAGGAATCCCTTGAAGAGGCGGTGGAGACCGGCGCCCTGTACTCCCTCGGCTTTCCACTAACCGACGAGGCGTCCTGCAACAGGATCGGCCAGGTATATTTTGGACCCGTGGTACTCATTACTGACGCGCTATGCTATAGCACGACGGACATGTTTGCCGCGGGGTTCAAGGATCACGAAATCGGCGTTGTACTCGGCGTAAGCGGCAACACGGGCGCCGGCGGAGCGAACGTATGGGGACACAGTCAGTTCAGAGAATTGATGGCCAGAAAGAAGCACAACCCTTATCGGGAGCTGCCGAGCGGCGTGGGTATGGGCATCGCATTTCGACGCAGCATACGCGTCGGCGACCGGGCCGGAGGAAGACCCCTCGAGGATCTCGGTGTTGTTCCCGATGAGCGGCATTTCATGACGAAGGAGGATTTGCTCAACGGCAACACGGATCTGATACGCCGGGCGATGGAGATCCTGGCCTCAAAGAAGGTGTACAGCCTTTCGGCAGAGCCCATCCGGAGGACGGACGGAACGGTGACGATGACTGCAACGACTCAGAACATTTCGCGCCTCGACCTCTACATAGATGACCGTCCGCAACAATCGCGCAATGTGGTTGATGATCGTACCAGGTTCAGAGTAACGCCTCCGCCGAAGGGAAATGGAGCCAAGCAGTCGCACGTTATCACGCTAAAGGGTTTTGATGGCAAGAAACTCGTCGCGGTCATCCGAAGAAAAACCATAGAACAAGACGGCACTTCTGTACGGGGATAGCCGTCAGAAGAGAGTCCAGGCGCCATGTGAAACCGGCCTTCATGGCTGGATTGGAACTATCCCTGATTCGAGCGTGCTCGTCTTAGAATGCTCGGTGATCCGGCGGTCGCGGCCGAAATCATCGACAATGCGGATTACAGCATACTAGAATCTTGAACGTCATAATTCTGCGATGCTGGACAACATCCCTAACGGCACTCAGTGTTTCGTCGATGCCAATGTCATAGCTTATTTCATCGTGGGCCTTGCGCCCTATGCGCCACAATGTGAGACGTTGTTCAAACGGGTCGAAGCAGGCATCTGCGGAAGGCCCTGATCGACCATGAACCGAGAACCGTTGTACTCGAACCTGACTGATTGGCGTTTATTCGCGAGATTAGCGGAATGATCCGCGAATCTTCGCTAAGGATGATAGAAGCCGTTGACCAATTCATCAAAGTGGAGTTACGTTCCAGGCCGGCGCTCGAAGAAACCCCAGGCGCTCGCTTCCTGACGTGATGCCACTCCGCCATGCTCATCGACCCGGCCGAGAGCGGGCAGATACCAGCCATCAGGACTCCACTTCGCGCGATCGACTCGGAGACTGAGCGACTCACCCTCACCTGAGCAATGCACGAGAGAGCCCCAGGCAATGGAAGCAATATGATCCAGCGCGGTGTCTCTCGGGAGAGGCACTGATTTCAGTCCGCGTCGAAGCTTCTTCAGGACTTCAGCTGGCAGAGTGAGCCTGAGTACCTGGGGTTCGGTGCCAGGCCATTCAGTTACAACAATCCGCTGATACCGGTTTCGTGAGAGCTTTAGAAGGAGTGATCCTACATTGTATCGATGACAGTATGTTTCTCCGTCCTGCATCTGGTATGGACACGCACAGAAGAACACGATTCGACGGGTCCTCGTGTTCGCACTGATGGCCAGGTCGAGGAGAGACCCGGCGGCCGCTGGATCCGCTATCGTAATCTGCTCTCCGGTGTTCTCTATGACGGCTCGGTTTCCGAGTTCGGGCATGTGAATGTAGCGATCCGTCCCCACAAGCTTTTCGAGCGCGCGGTTGATGAAACCTGGTGCGCGAACGCTTCGGGAGATTCGAATGTCTACAAGAAGAGGCGGCTTGAAACCTCGGCTACGCTCAAGAGCATCGAACGCCTGAACGAGTTGCGCCGTCGAGGTACCCCAACCCCAGTACCCGAAGGAAAAGAGAGTAATGGCACCGCCTTCCATCGTGCCTCCTCGTGATGCATTCCAATCCGATGTCTTCGAACTGAAATATTTGCGCGATTGACGCCGTTGTCGTTATCTGGCGGTCGAACCGCTCCGACGGTCTGCTCAATGATCGCTCAAAGAGCCTCCGAAGTACTCGGAGTACGGCTCGGTCAGGCAACCTGGCAGGGTAGGCCAGTCGAGGTTGTTCTTCCACCTGGACCCTATCACATATGAGTCAACTTGTAGAAGTCCTCGCCGCCGAGCACGATGCGTTTCTGTCGCTCGATAAAAGCGAAGCCGCCGCCCATCTCCAGCAGGAATTGTTCGATCTCTTTCAGGATCGCGGCTTCAAGATCCTTCTCCGCATAGGCGCCGCGCAGGCCGAGGAAGTCCAGGAAGTAGGGATCTTTGAAAACCAGATCGGGTGTCAGCTTGTCTTCTTCTCGTAGCGCAATCCAACTCCTGGCGCACCAGTTTCTCCGGCTTCTTTGAGAGCGCCGTCCGCTCGTAGAGCATCCCGTCGATCTTCTTGCGCAGTGTTCGCACGCTCCAGCGCTCGACACGGCACATCTCGGCGTAGAAGTCGCACTGGAGTGGCTTCTTCAAGGGGAACAGTTCCTTAAAGTGGGACCAGCTCAATTGTCGCGACAACGCCGCGACAATTTCGGCATCCGGGAAAGAATTCGCGAACTGCACCATTCGGCGGAGGTTCTTTTCCGCGAATCCTCTTCCGTACGCTTCGACCAATTGTCGCGACAGCGTAGCGACAATCTCTTCCCCGTACTCCGCCCGATCACCTTTCAGTATCTCCTGGTCTATCCGCTTACCGACTTGCCAGTAGAGAATCGTCAGGCCGGCATTCACCGTGACGGCCACAGCCGAGCGAGCTTCTTCGATCATCCGGCTGATGTCGGACAGCAACGATCGACTGCTGACCGCTTGTGTGCGCTTGCGCGTCATCCGCCCTCCTCCTCATCAAATAAAGATTGCTGGCCGGGTTCGGACGGCGCCTTACGAAGGCTCACAACCCTCAGGCTGTAGTTTTAGTGGCCCTGCTCTCAACAGCGACAGCACCATCCCGCTAGTCTTAACCGTTGGGTTCTGGACGTACCGATGTGCGCTACGAGCCTTCCGAGACCGCATCCTCGGAGTACGGTTCGGGCGCCGAACCTCGCAGGGCCAGTCGAGGTTCTTCTTCCACCCGGAGCCTATCACATTTCGTTCTCTTTGCTGTTGGCTTCAATCTCGACGACGCCAGGGAAGGTGGATCCTGATCCAATCTTGTAGATTATCGACCTCTTACCAGACAATGGGAACCAAGCCAGAGGACACGATGTTTGCGTCTTTGGTGACCAGCGAAACTTGATGGCCCAGCTTCTGCTCACAAAGCGCCGTCGCTACGATCAGCCGGTCGTGCATCTCGTTCACGACTCCAGCGCTTAAGCTCTCTTGAATTATCTCCAGGGTCAGCGGCTGGACTCGAATTCGTTGTTCGGCGACCACGTCATGCAATAAATCCGCTGAGCTCAAGATTGAAGTGCGACCTTTGTCCACAATGTGAACGGCTTCAGCTAAGGCCACGGCTGGAAGAATCATCTTGCTGGCCGGATCATCCATAATAGCCTTTGCGGCGGAGCTGAGGCGGGCGCTTCCTTCGAGATACCAAACCAGCGCGTGAGTGTCGAGCACAAACCTACTCGGCATTAAGTTCTTCCTCGGTTGGATGCCACTCCGCCGAACGGAAATCGTCTTCGGTGCTTTGGGCGCGGCCGGTATTCCGGTATTTCCCGTAAACCAGTCCTACTGCCTCACAAACCTCTTTGGCGTGGGCATCGGGTACCGGACTTCGGCCGCCGCCTTCCTTGCTCGGGTCAAGCCACTCCCTGAGTCGGTTCAGGAGCTCCAACCGATCGTCCGGAGACAGTTGCTGCACCTGCGTCATGATGATTTCGACCTGTTCGGATGCCATCGTTTCAACTCCCTCTTATGACCTGATTATCCATAGCTCTGCATTCTACTCTGAGCAGGAAACCGCCGCTACGCCTGAGAGCCGCCGAGGCCCGCGCAGCGTTCAGCCACGTTGGAGCTCCCGCTTTAGATCATCAAAATCGACGACAAAAGCATTCTGCTGCTCGAGAGCCAGCGCTCTGAGAAAGTCAGAGCGATCAAGCCCGGCAATCTCGGCCGCCTTCTTCTGCGATACCTCGCCGCGTTCGTACCAGTGTATCGCCGCTGCAAGACGCATCTCTCGGGCGAACTCATCGGGCGAACGGCGCAACGCTGCGAATACTTCCTCCGGCAGCCTGAGTGTTATTTCCATCATGTGATCACCTCCATCTGGAAGCCAAGCCCCTTCTTCCTCGGCAGCACGCTCTTCGATCCGGCGGCGTTCGTGGATGCCAGAAGGATACAGCGTGGGGAGGGCCCGGGCCAAATCTCCGGGCTCAGGTCCAATGGTGAAGGCCTCGAGACGCCTCGAATCAACAGGCCCGCGCAGCTCAGGCAGCCTACAAGTTCTCTTCGCTGTCGGCTTCAATCTCGACAACGCAGTTCACCCGGTGATTCGGGTCTTCGCTCGGCTTTACGTAGCGAACTCGAAAGGCGGATCCAACCTCTCGCTTGAGGCGCCTGGTCAACTCAATTCCTCGCCCGTGAAACTTTTCCCAGGGAAAAGACTCGAAATTATCCCAGGAATCCCGTTCAAACATCCCTATCCAATCAGCGAAGCCGGCCTCCAATTCCTTCGACACATTCCAATCCGAGTGGCAGCCGCCTATCATGTCAGCAACGTTTCCGCCGGGAGCATTCGACTCCTCAGGATTTTCGTTTAGCCACGCGTATGGTCCCAAACCATAGTCCGCCATGATTGTGATTAGTTGCATAGCCCTCCCTACAAAGAAAGGTGGTCTGGACTGGATTGCTTCTGGGAGTGGGGCGGTCTCTTTAATTAACTACGTCGTAGAGTAGCGGAATTCGAGGGTAATTGGCAATCAACTTCAGATGGTTGGCCCGTGCTGGCGTCTCGCCGTCAACCGATTTTGAAGTCCGCTTCTTTCAAGCTACGTCGCCGTCGCCTGGCGGTACGTGTAATTTCTCGCGCAGAGCTTCGGGGATCGGCTCTGATAGGTTCCATACGACGGTTATCGGCTTCTCACCCTCCCAAGAGACAAACTCGACCGGCCCGCAGTACGTGAATGGCGCACCCTTGCCACCAGGCAGCTTTGGACGCTCTCTAACAAACAGATGCACGTCGATGCCGAGGTCTTTGTGATCGCGGATTGATCGACCGCGCTTGTCGCCTTGTTTAGTTTGGTTTTGACTCTCCCACTGAAATTTATTCGGTGATAGAAAGCTGTTCTGGTATGCGGCACCCTGACCGGGTTTTTGAAGCGTGACGAGCAAGAACGTGTGTTGGTCCTGACTAACAAATCCCACGTTCCAGATTGCTTCTGAATAAGAAAGGCCAAACAGGGGTGCTATCTCTTCGCGCTGATACGCTTTCCAAAGAGCGGCTGTGAGCGTGGCCGCTCCCAGCGGCTCAAGACCCCACTCGGCACCGGTGCGGCGTAGCGACACTCGATGCCTCGTACCGGGCAAGCCTGTATCGGGACCGAACCACTTCCTCAGCAGCTCTGGCAACACGTTTGTTTCCGACCCCGGCGCACGCATAACATTAATTGCAACTTTAACAAAGTTAGCGCTGTAGATTTCAGCTCCCACCCGAACTTCTGTCCATCCGTTTGGCACGCCCGGGTTCTGAGCCCGCGGCGGTAGGAACAGAATAGGCTGCCCTCCTGAATGGCTAATCTTTAGAACATAGCTGTCAGCCTTTGGGGCGCTCGGGCGATCAAGGTACTCAGAAAGTCGCCAGTCTACAACCTCTCGTACTAACTCCTGGAACGCTTCTCTGTTATCTGGAGACACGTCAGTGGTCATGCTAAACACCTCGCCCTTACTCACGTATGCGAAATCAATGCGCCCGCCCATTCCCTTGCCCCCAACCCAAGCCGCGATCGGGTTTTTGACTAGCAGCGCCTCGATCTCCGGCAGCGAATGCAGCGGAATGCCTATGTCTGCAGCGAGCGTACTAGAATGCTCAGCGACCCGAACCACCTGCTGGGCCAACGCTTTGAGGGACAGAGATCCTGGAACCTGGTTCGCATTGAGCATGGCGAGCAGAACAAGCATCTTGTAGCTCTTTTCCATCGGGGTTGCCTCCAGCGCGGCCAGAAAGTCCCGACGTTCCTCAAACGCACTTTCCTCAGACCCCAACCCGCCTTCGGATTTTACGAAGCCAAGCCACGAACCAAACTGTGGTCGGACGGCCCTAGGGTTATAGCGCTCGAGATAAAGCTCTGCGGCAGTCGGCCGAACTCCGTGTATCTCAAGAAAGTCTTTATAGCGACGTCGTATCAGATCAACCGCGTCTGCGGGTATCCTCAGGAGTGCTTTTAGAATATCCTTGGCTTCCAACTCATACGTGACCTCACACCCCGGTGGGAGCTCAGCGGTGCCCGCCTCGAGTCTCTCTAGAAGATTCAATATGTGGCTGTCGCCGGCGGGCAATCCAAACAGGGTTTGGGGCTTGATAAGGAACGTGCGGTGGTTCCCTATGTAGTCGATTACGGTGAGCTTCTTGCCGAAATTTCCCCGCCGGAGGCCTCGCCCAAACTGCTGCAGCCAAATGATGCGTGACTCCGTTGGCCTCAACATCATTATGGTATCGAGTTCAGGCAGATCGACTCCCTCGTTGAGAATGTCAACCGCGCAGATCACATCGAGCTCGCTGTCTCGCAACTGTTCGAGGGATTTTGCGCGGGGAGCGGTCTGTGGCCCAGAATGTATCGCTACCGCCCGGACACCATTCCTGCGAAAGAAATCAGCCATGAAGTCCGCGTGGCGCTGGGATACACAAAAAGCAATGGTGCGTTTACCGGCGCGCTTGCGGTACTGATCGAGTGCATTCTCGGCCCGGGCTTGCGTTGCGACTGCCGCTTCGAGTTCGTTCAGGTCGAAGCGGCGGTTATGCCAGGGGATATTGCGGTAGTCAACATCGTCGGGCACGCCAAAGTAGTGGAATGGGCAGAGCAGCTCACGGCGGATCCCTTCCGTGAGGTCACACCGATACACAAGATTCTGATCACAGAGGGCCAACAGGTCCGCGCCGTCGGTCCTCTCGGGTGTTGCAGTAAGTCCCAGCAAGAACTCAGGACGAAAGTAATCAATGAGACGGCGATAAGTGCGCGCTTCGGCGTGGTGGAATTCGTCGACGACAATATAGTCAAATGCGGTTGGCGAGAAGCGCTGGAGATGCTTAGTGTGGCTGAGCGTTTGTATCGATGCAAACAGAACCGCTGCTCCGGGCGACTTCTCTTGCCCGGAATACCGGCCTAGATAGTCAGTCGGCCGAACTCTTCGGAAGGACTCGAGTGCTTGACCAAGGATCTCTTCTCGATGCGCAACGAACAGTACGCGTTTAAAAGGAGCTGAGTCGAATGCGCTCAACCATGTTTTACCGAGGCCCGTGGCCAGTACTACGAGGCCCGCTTTGTGTCCCTCCTTCCTGGTTGCTTCCAGGGCAGTCAACGCCTCCTGCTGAATCGGATGAGGTGGAGGTGGAGCGAGATAGGGATGAACCCATTCCAGTGCCACTTGGTCGATCAGATGTGGACGCCGGAGGTCATACTCGGCGACCCAGTCCGGCGTAAGTTCCACCGTCGCCGGGCTGTGAAACAGAGAATCAAACGCCTTCGTGATTTCGATAAAACCTGCGGCATCTTGCGAGGAGATCACCCGGTAGTTCCACTCGACTCCGGTTCTAAGCGCGTTCGCGCTTAGATTGGAGCTGCCCACGAACGCGGCGCTACTACCATCGCGATGGTGGAAAACATACGCCTTAGGGTGGAAGGATCGCGCAAGAGGCAAATCCGCGTGTCCGACCGTAGTCTCAAAGACCCGGCGCTCAATGTTGCCGTGAAGATCCAGTAGACGCAGAAGCGCCTCCGGCTCAGTCGCGCCCATGTAGTCTCCGGTAAGAATACGCAACCGCCCTTCACGGCTGAGCAGTTCCTCAAGATAAGGGTGAATCAATTCCAGGCCGCTACGCAT
>DASYSA010000212.1:0-3688 GCA_036003885.1 Blastocatellia bacterium
CGAGTTTGGTCGGAATCCCACATCTCCAGTGAGATAAGCGACCGTCAGAGAGAGGGGCTTGTCGAGATTGGCGAAACGCTTCACCGGAAGCTGTGCTGCTGGCTGGCGAAGACCCTGGGCCAAATGGGTATTGGCCAGATGATCGTCATACCGGATGGCCTGACACGCCACCTTCCGCTCCATCTGTCCAGAGTCTGCGGAAAAGAGATCCACATCAAGATTCCGGGTATCCCCACAGACAACGCCACGATTCTCGGCGAGGTGTTTCCGGTCGAATACGCGCCGTGTCTGCAGGCGGTTGCGATCAGTCAACATCAAAAGCGGCCGCGGGCAGTGACAGCCGTGTTGTCGGTTTCGGATCCGAAATCCAATCTGCCGGGCGCGAGGAACACGTCGGACTTACTGGGCTCGCGAGTGCCGGCGACGGTGAAATACAACTCGTATCTCAGAGAGCAGGCGACCTTGTCCAATCTGTCGAGAAGTATTGACGAGGCGGATATTGTGTTCATCGGTGCCCATGGCATCTTCAAGCCAGCCAGTCCCGTCGACTCTTACCTGGAATTTCACGACGGGCATTGGACGATGGCCGAGATGCTCGATCGCCCGGCCTTCGCGAGAAGCCCGATCATCATTCTGAGCGCATGTGAAGTCGGCGCCAGCGCGCCCGGCGACGAGATGGCCGCCAGCGGTATTCCTGGCGCTCTGATCTCCGCTGGAGCGGCGTGCGTGCTTGGAGGCCTGTGGCCTCTGGAAGACATTTCCACCGGTTACGTTGTCGAGAAATTTCTGGACCATTTATCGCACAGAGGTTTCAGACCAGCAGCCGCACTGTTCCGCGCGCTTCGCGATCTGAGGCAGCTTCCGAAGGACAAGGTGATTGAACGATGCCAGAACCTGCTCGACAAGATGGATGAAGATGGCACGGCGGACAGCCTTGTCGAACAATATCTCAGACTGAATGAACTCAAGGAGCGCATTGAAGATTCGGATGCCGAGTACCCGTTTGCCAGCCCGCAGTTTTGGGGAGGAATCGTGATAGTCGGCAGCGGATGGGCGTCACCGGCCGGCGCGGCGGTCGCCGCATCCCCTACATCGATCATTGACGCCGTTCTCAAGAGACGCGAAGCGCAAGACCTCGTCTCCAAAGGTCAATATAAGGAGGCCAGGGCGATTCTTAACGAAACACTCGCCTTCGTGGACGGTGCGGAACGGGGCCGTGTGCTCAATGCGCTGGCATTCACGCTTTGGGAAAGCCGGCGCAAGGGGGCCGACAAGGCGGCCAGGCGCGAGGCGATGCAGTTGCTGGCCGAGGCTGAGGATCTGGCGAAGGCAGATCAGGACGAACAGTTGCTCAGGAACATCAACGCCACGATGCAGAAGATAGACCTGTGAAGGGAGGAACAAATGTGCCAGCGCAATACCGATGATCCGTTGTTGAGAATATTTCTCGACCAGTATGGGCTCCACCTGTTGTCCGTGCCGCGCCAGAACGCAGCGGTCGGCGATCTGTACGTCCACGATGGCAAGCGAGCTACTCCGTCCGGCGGCATCCAGCATTTCGTTGATGCCGCTTTTAAACGCCCTCCGGTCGCGAGCGACGAGACCATGGCAGACGTACTCGGCAAGATATCGCGCGGAGTCGACTTCAAGGTCGGGTTTGGTCTCCTTGACGGATTTCTCAATGCCCTCGGCGCCGCGGGCATAGTTAACAAGGTGCGCGTGGGCTTTGAAGCCAGGAAAACACAAGCCCTCAAGTTTCGTTTTACCGAAGCCGTCCGCGACTCAATGGATGTTATGCAGCTTGGAAAGAATCTCATCAATCGCAAGATCGTCAAGAACCATGCCCTGTTTGATGAGGACTACAACTACTACGTCGTCACAGCCGTCGCGCGCAGCTCTTCAATCAGCGTCATCGGTGAAACCGAAGCAGAAAAGTCCGTCAATGGCGCGCTTGAAGCAATGCACCTGGGCAACGTCGATGGGGGAGTGAGCATCAAGACATCCGGTGAAGGCGAAGTTACGTTCTCAGGAAACAAGAAGCTTGCATTCGGGGTTCAACTGTACGAATTGAAGTACGACGCTAATCGGAAGGCCTTGAGGCTCAAACTGCCGCCGGATGCAGTGCGCGTGATGAAGGCGGAAGAGGCGATCGAAGGCAGGAAAGGAATCGACCTTGTGAAGCCGGCCTTCATCGGAGGGCCGGAAGGAAATGTTTTCCTGGACGTCAAGGGCTAATGCCGGGAGGTGCAGACATGGGAAACGTAGACGCTGAAGACAAGTTTTTCGAAGCTGTTGAGGCTTTCAAGATTGCCGACGAGAAAGCGCGAAGCGGCGGCCTGTCGAACATCAATGGGCGCGCATTCCGAAGCGTGATCATAGATCTGGACGCCGCGATTCCGGGTCTCAGCGACGAGAGTCTCGGTAGAGCTCTGCTGCTGAAGGGTACCTGCTTCTACTGGGTGCATCTGGGTGAGCTTACGAAGAAGAAATCCATTTTCTTTGATGTCGATGCGCCGCCCCATCCGCTCCTTGTGGAAGGTCTGGCCTGCGCTGTAGAAGGGCGCGAGATATTAAAGCAGCGCGGTTGCGTGCAGGAACTTCCCTGGGCCAACGACATCGTCAGCAAGCTCGGCGGCCAATAGCCGCCTGTGTCCGGAACCGACACTGCCGATTCCAGATGCGAACACCCGCCCGACGCAACGCGAATTGTAGCGGCGGTCTATGACCGCAAGTATTTCATTGATTCCAGGAGAAATCGGCGCTCATAGAGCGCCGCTACGGGAATACCCTGGCGTGGTGTCCGAATTGCCGATAGAGCTGCGGAGAAAAGATGTTTTGGAAAACCTGGACCTTGCTCAGCGATCTGTGGCAAGACCTGCGTTTTGGACTCCGCTTGATCGCGAAAAGTCCTCGGCTCACCACAGCGATTGTTCTGACGCTGGGGCTTGGGATTGGCGCCAATGCACTGGTGTTCAGCGTCGTTCGAGCGGTTGTCCTCCGGCCTCTTGCATATGAGCAACCGGAGCGGCTCATCCAGTTTTGGAGCAGCGGCACGCGAAGCGGCGGTCAAGGGGATTGGGTGTCATTCCCGGATTTCAGAGACTGGTCGCGCGAGAACCGAGTCTTCGAGGAAGCGGCTGTGTATCGCTATTCCCTGGCGACCATCTCCGGGGATAAGGAACCCCAATCTGTACTCGGGCTTCAGGTAACGGACCGGCTTTTCGAGATCCTGGGAGTAAAGCCTGTTTTCGGCCGAACGTTTCTTTCCGGTGAGGACTCACCAGGCCGGGAAACAGTTGCCGTGATCAGCCACGCACTGTGGCAGCGCCGGTACGGCGGCGATCCTGCCACGGTTGGACGGCAGGTCGATATCGACGGCAAGCCGTACAGCATCATCGGCGTCATGCCTCCATCATTCTACTTTCCCGATGGTGTGCCGGAGGGAACGACGGTAATTCCGGTCGACGTCTGGATACCCATGCGCAACGCACCGGATCTGGAACAGCGGGGCAGTCATAACTTCTGGGCGATCGCCCGCCTGAAGACTAATGTGACACTCGAACAAGCCCGAGCGGATATGGATTCCATCGCCGCGAATCTGGCGCGCCAGTATCCCGTAACCAACAAGGACATGGGGGTGACGGTTGCGCATTTGCAGGATCACCGGACGGGCAGCGTTCGGCCGGCC
>DASYSA010000213.1:0-3861 GCA_036003885.1 Blastocatellia bacterium
CTCGTGGAAGTGCCGGAGGACAGAAGGGGTTGAAGTCGATCATCGAGCGATTGGGCACACAGGATTTTTCTCGCGTGCGGCTCGGTGCGGCGCCAGATCACCAGATCAGTGATCTGACTCGGTTCGTGCTCTCGCGGATACCGAAGCGAGAGGCCGAGACGCTGGGTGGAATGCTCGACCGCGCGATGCAGGCGATTGACGTAATCGTGAGCGACGGCGTCGAACGGGCAATGTCACTCTTCAACGAGCGCATACAGGCGGTGAAGAGTGAACCGGCTGACGCGTAAAGGCAATCAGCGGCTGAACACGTTGTTCTTTCTCATAGTTTTCAATATTGGATCTCCTTGCTCTGGCTCGAAGGCCGGGGCTTAACCGAGGCGCTGGCATTGCGATGCATCTTTTGTGGCAATGCGCAGGCTGAGTAAATCCAAAAGGAGGATTTCTCTCTAATGAGAGTCTACGAAGTACTGTTTATCGTCGCCCCTAACACCGAAGAGGGCGACCTCGAATCGCTTGTCACTCAACTGAGTGATGTGGTAACCAACCAGGGCGCCCAGGTCACCAAGGTTGACCGAATGGGCCGCCGCAGACTCGCCTACCCTATTCAAAAATTCAACGATGGCTTCTACGTCGTGCTGACAGTGGAAGGCACCGGTGCGGAGATAGCAGAAGTAGAGCGCCGCATGCGCGTGAGCGACGCGATCATCCGCTACATAACAATTCGCATAGACGAGGACCTCAAGCGCGCGGAGAAGTTTCGCGTGCGTCGCGCCGCGGGGCAGGCTGCTGCTGCGGCCGCGGGCGGCCGCGGGCGGCATCGGCGGCCGGCTGCTGCCCAGCCGGTGATACCGGATGATGATGACGATGAGGAGGGTGATGAATAATGAGTAGCGGACCAAGAGAAGACGGACGCCGCGACCGTGACGATCGCGGAGGGAGACCCCAGGGAGGTCAAGGTGGGGGCCGCCGCTTTGTGCGTGCCCGCAAGTCGTGCAGGTTCTGTGGGGACAAGGTCGATTACATCGACTACAAGGACTCCCGGCTCCTGTCGAGCTACGTTCCGGAGCGGGGCAAGATCCTGCCGCGACGGATCTCGGGGACCTGTGCGCCGCACCAACGCATGCTGGCCACGGCGATCAAGCGCGCCCGTAACGCTGCGCTTCTCCCCTTTGCAACAGATTGAAGAGCAGCCGAGAGGAATCTAACAATGGCACACATGGATGTATTACTTCGTGAGGACGTTGATAACCTGGGCCATCGCGGCGAGGTCGTGCGGGTGCGGTCGGGTTTCGGACGAAACTACCTGCTGCCACAGGGGCTGGCCATCGAAGCAACTACGGGCAACAAACGTCTGATCGATGAGCAACGTCGCATACTTGTTAAACGCGAAAGTCGCGAGCGAATCACGGCCCAGGATGAGGCTCAGAAACTCGAGGGGTTGGAGCTTCGCTTTGACCGGCGGGTGGGAGAGCACGGCCTGCTGTATGGGTCGGTGACCGCGCTCGATATTGCTGAAGCGCTCAAGGCTAAGGGCATCACGATCGAACGGCGCAAGATCGGTCTCCGTGATCACATCAAGGAAGTCGGCGACTACGACGTCGTGATCAAGTTCCATCGCGAGGTGGCGCCTACGATCAAAGTGAAGGTGCGCAAAGAAGGGGCGCCGGATCAGCCCGAAGGCGCCGTAGAATCGGCTGCCAGTGCCGATGCTGCGCCACCGGCGGCCCCGGCCGAAGCCCCGACATCTGCCGCGGATGAAGCCGCAGAGGCCTAATCTGCTCATCCGATATGATGGATGAACGATGAAACTGCAGCGTCTCTTCGTTCATCCCTCATCAATCGTTGCGTTGTTCAACCGATCGCTAGACTCGCTTTCGGGTGTCTGGTATCATCGGCGCGGAACGCTGAAGACGCAGGGTTCCATTTCCCGAAGAGCTTCGTCATTCAACAGCTTCTCAAGGTCATCCTTAACAGATAATCCGCGGATGATAGAAACGGGCAGGAACCATGGCTAGCTTTCGACCGGCCTCAGGCGACCCCCTCTTCGAAAGAGGCCTCCCATCGAACCTGGAAGCTGAACGCTCTATTCTGGGCGCGATACTCCTCGACAACACCGTCTGCAATCAGGCCATCGAATTGATGCGCCGCGAAGACTTCTTTCTCGATTCCCACCGGCGCATATTTGAAAAGATGGTAGCGCTCACCGAGCGCGGCATGCCCATCGACCTCATAACGCTCACCGACGAGCTGCGCCGCGCCGCGGAGTTCGAACAGATCGGAGGCGCAACCTATATCGCATCTCTGATTGACGGAGTTCCTCGTACCGACACGATCGAGCACTATGCGAAGATCGTGAAGCAGAAGTCGATGCTCCGGCGGTTGATCTCTGTCTGCGGCCAGATCACCGCCACTGCGTTTGAAGAAGAGGATGAAGCCGACGTCATCATAGATCGCGCCGAACAATTAATCTTCCAGATAGCGGAAGACCGCGTGCGCATCGGTTTTCAGTACATCGGCGACGTGGCGCACCGGCGGCTGGAGCAGATCGAGCAGATGGCCGGCCGTCCGGAAATGATCACCGGCGTGCCGACCGGGTTCACGGACTTCGACCAGATGACTTCAGGCTTGCAGAGACAGGATCTGATCGTCATCGCAGGGCGCCCGTCAATGGGGAAGACCGCGCTGGCCTTGAATATGGCCCAGTACGCGGCCAAGAACGGCAACACCATTGGCATCTTCAGTCTGGAGATGTCCGCCGAACAGCTTGTGTCCCGTTTGCTGTGCTCAGAAGCACGGGTCGACGCGCACCGGCTCCGCACCGGTTACCTCAACCGCGAAGAGTGGGCCAAGCTCGCGGATGCCCTCCGCAGACTGACCGAAACTCAGATCTACATCGACGATACGGCCGGCTCCGGCGTTCTCGAGATGCGCGCCAAGGCCCGCCGCCTCAAAGCCGAGCACGGGCTTGACCTCCTTATCGTTGACTACATGCAGTTGATGTCGGGCCGCGGGCGAATCGAGTCGCGCCAGCAGGAGGTCTCGCAGATCTCGCGCGACCTCAAGGGTCTGGCGAAGGAGTTGAATATCCCGGTAATCGCTCTTTCCCAGTTGTCGCGCGCGCCGGAGACCCGCAGCGAACATAAGCCGCAGCTCAGCGATTTGAGAGAGAGCGGCGCGATCGAACAAGACGCAGATGTGGTCTGCTTTATCTTCCGCGAAGAAGTGTACAACCAGACCGACGAGAATCGTGGGACCGCCGAGTTGATTCTCGGAAAACAACGCAACGGCCCGACCGGCGTCGTACAGCTGGCCTTCCTCAAGGAGTTCACCCGCTTCGAGAACATGTGGCGTGAGTGATGCAGGATGGAGAGAATGTCACGGTGAAACTCAGCAATCCCGCCCTCCTGTCAGGCCGCCGCCTTACCTGGGCTGAAATAGATCTCGATAATCTGATACACAACCTTCGCGTGATGAAAGACGCGGTCGGCCCGAATGTTGCCATCATGCCGGCGCTGAAGGCGGACGCCTACGGGCACGGGGCCATCGTGTGCGCACACGCGCTCGAACACGCGGGGGCCGACTGGTTCGGCGTGGCGTTGCCTGAAGAGGGTCTCGTGCTCAGGGAGGAAGGGATCTCGCGCCCAATCCTGTGTCTCGGCGGATTCTGGGAAGGTCAGGAGGATTTACTGGCGGCTCGAGACCTGACCCCGGTGATCTTTCGCCTCGGCCTCCTCGAACGTCTCGATCAACAGGGAAAGAGAGTCGGTCGTGTTCTCGAGTATCACCTCAAGGTTGATACAGGGATGGGTCGCCTCGGCCTCCCTTTCGAGCAGCTCGGAGAGTTCCTCGACGCAGCAGCCG
>DASYSA010000214.1:0-7547 GCA_036003885.1 Blastocatellia bacterium
GCCCCTCAGCACGGCCTCGACCTGACCGTTGATGTGGCCGTGGTTGAGTCCGATCGCGGCAAACTTGATCCTGGGCGGAGTATTGCATGGTTCCTCGGGTCGTCGCTCCACAGGGCGACTGTCCCCTCCGCTCTTCATCAGGCCGAAAGCGTTCCTGGGCAGGGCTGAGATTGCAGCCGCTCCACCCGCCACAGATTCGATGAATTTACGCCGATCAATTTTCTTCATTGTGACACTCCGATTGAGGTTGGGAATCGAACAGCCTCAGTTTGGATCGCAGCCACAGGTTGATTGAATCTTCCAGATCTCTACGAACGACTGGACTGCTGAAGCGCCTCTACTTATACAACTGCCTTACTGCCCCAGGCAAGTTTTCTACCGTTACGCGGGCGTGACAGGACTTGTGGTTGAAAGTGGGACCAGACTCGATAGCGACCTGAAGGGGCGGGCCACGAATTGCACGAATTCCACGAATCCACACGAAATATTCGTGCTATTCGTGGTCCCCGCTCGTTCAGGTTCCTCGTCTCAGTCTAAATTGCGTGAGACACAATCACGCACGCGCTTTACGTTCCGTAGTTGTATCCAGGTTTCTCAGGCGCTATGAAACCGCCTTGTCCGTCAAAGGCGCTGCGGTCGTAAACGCGGCAGAACGTACTGTGCTGCCGAAAGCCGAAATCGTCGTCGTAGAGGATCAGGCCCTTCACATAAAAGATAGAGGCGTCGTTGCGAAGCTGTTCCAGATCTGCGCGGGATAGTCCGGGATGCGAGATCGTTCCGCGGTCACTCTGGTCGGCTTGCAGCGTACAAAGGGTTGGGAGTTCGCCGCTCGGTATTTCGGTTGTAGTAGCGGGCGGAAGTGTCGGCGCGATTCTGCTTTCGATCCTCAGCTCTCTGACAATTGCGCGAGTCTTGCCCAAATTGCGGAGCGTGTAGGGGATCTGAATTGAAGAACCTGCCGGATCCTCAGCTAGAGGGACGGGACTGTCGAAATGGATCTGGACCCAGCCGCGGCGACCGGCGCTCGGATCAATGCGCACCGGACAATCCGCAACTATAGCCCTGCCGTTAGTGACGGCTCTTACGGAGTGCGCCGTGTATGGCGGCACGATGGCTACGAAGCCCGGCTTGGCGACGATAGAATCGGCGCCCACGGTAACTTCGAGCTCGCCCTCTATTACGGTCCACACTTCTTCATTCGAGTGGGAGTGCTCATGGATCTTTGAGCCTGCCTCGAAGGTGAAGTGCGCGAAGGTCATCTTTTCGGTGCTGAAGGAGCGATCGACCCAGCCGGGGAGGCGTTCGCCCGTCTGCAGGGTGTTTGTGTCGATGAAGGGCATAGGAATTCCTCGTAAGTTCTTGTCCGAGTCTTAAAAACGTTCCGAACCGCTCATTCGCGAACCTCAACCATAACGTACTTCAAAGAGCTCGTAAACCAGGCATAAGGCGAAATCTACTTCTTCAGGGTCGCGCCGGTTAGCGCCAGTGCCATCGACGCCCAGTTGGTTGCAGCGGCCGAGAAGGATAGGTGGGTCACTGGAACGCCTCCGGCCTGGCTCAAAGCCACCAGTTCGCTCGAGGTGACTGAAATCACAGAGAGCGAGCTTCGGTCATCTGCTGGTAATCCTCGGGCGGCCGCCGGCGGGCGACCTCGCTGGCCATAGCAATCAAGGAGAGGTTTGTGCCGATGTCGTCGTGTAGGTCTGTCGCAACCTTGAACCTTATGCGCCAATCGATCGTGTGAGGGCTTCTTGATTTGCGCTTATTCGCGAGATTAGCGGAATGATCCGCGAATAACGCGAATCTACGCTAAGGAACTTGCGAGCGGCAACGGTGAGCGAGGTTTGTTCTCAATTATATGCCCGGGAAGGAACACGGGCGCCGGATGGGCAGCTCGTTTTGGAGCGACCGGGGACTGGGCGGTGATGCTGCTCTCGCTGTTTGCAGGGATGGTCATTGGGATTGCGGCGTGTCGATCTATTTGATCCGTCAGGTCTTGGGCAACCGCTCCTGACGTGAGAAGCCGGCCGCCGCGCTCGAAGGCGGCGGCCGGGGCGAAAGGCTGTTTCTTGCTCTGTTCTTATTGACTCTCTTGCTGCAATGCCAATATCGAAATCAGCGCAATAGCCCTTTCAGTTCCTCACATCATTGTTCTTTCTCCCTCTGGAATGACCGTTGAGCGATTTCTTTTTCACCACCCATCATAATTGTTGCTGTTTCTTGATCATCCTTTCGAGACGTAGCTGCTTGAGCTTTTTGCATCATTTCAGGATGGCGCGCCCACTCGATGGATTTTCTCCTTTGTCATCTGCGGCTAGAGCTACTCGATGGAGTCAACCTTGAGCGCCGTCAGGACAAACCTAAAACCAATAACTTTGTGTCCTGTGCAATGAACAGTAATGGTTGTCGTGGCCGAAAACGTTGCGGCGTCTTGTAAGACAATCATTCCCTTATCCGCGTCATCAAGGGCGCCGAGTCGGATATCTGAGGAATCTCCCGTGCTCAACTTACATGACACACTTTGGGGATCGACATCCACGTTACTCAAATCGATCTTGAAGAAGATGAGATAGCTACCCGCCGGGACTTGTTTCGATACAACGTCTTCGCCTGAGAAACTCAGATCGACCAAATGGGTTGAAACGGCATGGTGGGCTACGCTCGAACCGGCGGCTCCCGCAATTGTAAGCGTGTCGCCTGACTTCGTGATCGTGATGTTTGACCCTTCAGCCAGAGTCACGCTGTCATTCAAACCATTGACACTCCTCACCACATTACCGGAGGCAATTTTTGAAGAAGTCACGGCATTTGGAGCTAACTGCGCATTGCCAACTCCACCATTGGCGACTCCCAGCGGCGAGGCGGCGGTTCCGCTCCCGGTTAAACTAGTATCGTGCGCAACCGAAGTTAAAGAAGAAGGTGACGCTACGGTCAAGGTGTTGCCACTTTGCACAATCGTGATGTTCGGGCCTTCCGCTAATGATACGTTATCAAACATACCGTTGAGGCTACGCACCACCGCACCGTTTGCGATCTTCGGCGTGGTCACCGCCCCATTTGCCAGATGAATTGTGTTCACTCCACCCAGAGCGATTCCAAGAGGGGTGGCGCTTCTGCCGTCTCCCATCAGAGTCGCGTCATGGATGACAAAGGGAATCCCGACTGTCGCCTGCACCGTGCCATCTGGAAACTTGTAGCCGCCAAGCGTCGTCTCGATCATTCCATGGACAGTGAGCAAGGAAGTTGGCGCGGTCGTGCCAATCCCGACCTTGCCGAACTTGTCCTCATAGACGTTCGAATCGCCTATGGTCGAATTGCTGCTCGTAAATCCCGTCCACTTTGTCATGGTGCCTGGTGTTCCGTTTCCAAACACCTGCAGATTTGCGGCTGACGCGGCCGTCATTATGCTGATCGTGGGCCCGCTGAGATTCAGGTTACGGATCTCAGGCATGAGGCTGAAGAAGGGACGTCTCTTGGGGCGGGCCTGCGCCAACAGCTTTGAAAACTGAAGCTCATCGCCTGAACGAGCGGAGCCGTTTGCGTCATTTGATTGTGAAGCCGGCTGTTGTGCCAGTGCCCGATCGCCTGCTGCTCCTAAAGATAGCGCCAACAAAAAAAGTATCGCGACGAATCTGTTCCTATTCATAGTCTTTCACTCCTATCAAGTCTTTGGTTCGAATGGGTTGATTGTTGAAGGCTCCGGCATCAGAGCACTTGTGAAGGGACACAGAGCGGCTTACTTTGGTAGTCTCCTTACGACACCGACCACCATGCCTTTGCTGGCTTGCAAGAGATGTTGACGATAGGGCCCAGGACTATCACATTGGGTGATTATCCTGGACCTCGTCACCTACCTTTCCAATAGCCGAAAACTATCGGCGATGAAACTGATCAACATCTCAGCTACTTGCAGACTCGCTCGTCTCAACGATGAGCAACGATGGACACTGTCTGACGCTCCGACGCGTTTGCGGCCGACGAGCGCCACACCCGAAGAAGCTCCATCTCAGCGGCGGGTTTTCTAAGCGCGAGCCCGATGTCGTCTCCCGCCGTCCATATGGTGGAAAGAAAATACCGATCTCCATATCGGGTGAAGACGAGCGATGATTCATCTCGTTTCGAGTTGGCGTGAGTCGAAAGAGTGCTGAAGATCTGAGACACATGGCGGTCTACGCTTTGAATCGCCAGCGTGCCTTGAGACATGTACTTAACGGTGTATTCACCCGCCGGGAGCAGCTTATCCCGAACGGAAAACTCGAATGGGATGGTCACCTTGATACGCATGTCGGATTGCGCTTGGATGGACGTGGCTGTCAGCATAACGAGGAGGCTCAAGGTCGTCAGGACTATAATAGATTGCCGTTTCATAACAACTCCTATTGTTGTGTTCAAGGTCCCGGGTGTAGCTGGCCGGCCTACGGGTTGAATTCGGTGGAATCGATCTCGCGATCAACTGCTTCACCACGATCTTCCAATACAGCGGATCGTTCCGCTCGCTTAATAAGGCGCGATCTGACCGGAAAAGTCGCAACTGCTCGAGCGGATGGCTCATCAGGCGGGACGAGCGGAACAGTGTTTATGCCCTCACCCTTAGAAACGAGAACGCGAAGCAAGAACCCGCAAGCCGGGCGAAACTATGCAGACCTCGTCAGACTCAGTCAGTCAGTTGCGCTTCGCCACGATCTTTCAAGGAGCTAATTCATACGCTCACTTAGTAAGGCGCGAACTGGGTGGAAAACCTTGAAGCGGCCAAACCTCTCCTCCCCCCAGACAGGACAGATTCCTGTGCAGGTGATAGAATTCGGCGGATTCATGATTTGGATCCTCCGCGGAGGGAGCCATGACCGTACCCTCAACGCAAGGAATCACCGAACTACTGGTGGCTTGGAGCAATGGCGACGAATCGGCGCTTGAAAGATTGACCCCTCTGGTCTACGACGAGCTGCATCGTCTGGCCCATCGACACATGAATCGAGAGCGCCCCGGTCATATGCTGCAAACCACCGCACTGGTCAATGAGGCCTACATGCGGCTTGTTGATTCCGGCAGAGTGCGATGGCATGACCGGGCGCATTTCTTCGCGGTCTCGGCGCAGTTGATGCGGCGCATCCTTGTGGATGTCGCGCGCTCTCGCAACTACCTGAAGCGAGGCGGCAACGCGGTGCAGGTTTCGCTGGATGAGGCGCTGTTGGTCTCACCCGAACGAGACTTGGACCTGGTAGCCCTTGATGTTGCGCTGAACGCCCTGGCCGCGATTGATGAACGCAAAAGCCGGGTAATCGAGCTGCGCTTCTTTGGCGGCCTGAACATAGAGGAGACCGCTGAAGTTCTGAAAGTCTCGCCGGACACTGTGATGCGGGACTGGCGGTTGGCAAAGGTATGGCTGCTCCGAGAACTGAATCAATAGTTTTCAGTTTTCGGTTTTCAGTTCGTTGAAGGAGAGGGCCGACGGGAGCGCAAAACTGAAAACTAGCTGAGAACTGAGAACTGAAAACCGTTTTATGAAGCCTGAACGCTGGAAACGGATTGAAAGCCTCTACCACGCGGCGCTTGAGCGAGAGCCCGCGGAGCGCGGGGCCTTTCTTCGTGAGGCGTGCGCGGATGAAGACGCGCTGCGGTCTGAAATCGAATCGCTGCTTGGCTACGAGGAGAAAGCCGGACAGTTCATTGAAGCGCCCGCTTTGGAGATGGTCGGAAAAGCGATGGCTGAAGACCAAGTCACGTCTATGGTGGGGCGACAACTCGGCTCATACAGGATTCTGTCGCAGCTCGGCGCAGGCGGCATGGGTGAAGTCTATCTGGCCCAGGACTCCAGACTGGACCGCAAAGTTGCTATCAAGTTCATCCAGGCAAGATTGACCGCCGATGAGCAAGCCCAGAAGCGACTCATCAGAGAAGCACAGGCGGCAGCGAGACTGGAACACCCAAACATCTGCGCTATCTACGAAGTAGGAGAAGCGGAAGGCCAGAGCTTCATCGTTATGCAGTACGTCGAGGGCGAGACGCTCGACAGCCGAATCCAAGGAAAGCCTCTCGATCTCGGCGATACTTTCGATCTAGCCATTCAGATTGCAGATGGGCTCTCTGAGGCTCACTCACAAGGCGTCATTCATCGCGACATCAAGCCGCAGAACATCATTATCAACTCGCACGGGCAGTTAAAGGTGCTGGATTTCGGGCTGGCAAAAGTGATCAAGGAAGGCAAGCTGCTTGATAGCGAAGCAGGGACTGAGGGCCTGTTGAGCACGCCGGGAATGATTATGGGCACGCCTGCCTATATGTCTCCTGAACAGGTTCGGGGAGAGACTCTGGATGCTCGCACGGACATATTCAGTTTCGGATCGGTGCTGTACGAGATGGTTAGCGGACGTCATCCGTTTGCCGAGGCAAGCCCGGCGGCGACCCTCTCGTCGATCCTGACCGCGGAGCCGGCGCCGCTTGCGCGATATGCTTCCGACGTGCCTGATGAGCTGCGCCGAATAGTCCGCAAAGCGCTGAGCAAGAGTAAGGAGGCCCGCTATCAGGGAGTCAAGGACCTGCTGATTGATCTCCGGGAGCTTAAACAAGACCTGGAGCTTCAATCGAAGCTCGAACGTTCAATCGGGCAGGAGGGCCGCGATCGAGCGACTGCAACCGAACGAGCTGAGAGCGGCGGGCCGGCAGAAGCGCAGACCGGGCCGTTGTACACGGTTCGCACTGATGAAGTACTCACAGCGCGCACAACCTCCAGCACCAGGATTGTGATCGACGAACTTAAGCGCCACAAGTTTGGGGTTTCGCTCAGTATCGCAGCGGTGATCATCGTCGCCGTGGCCGCTTACTCTTACTTTCACCGTCAGCCCGCCCTGACCGAAAAGGACACGATCCTGCTCGCGGATTTCGTCAACTCCACGGGTGAGCCGGTTTTTGACGGGCCGACGCTCAAGCAGGGTTTGGCGGTGCAACTGCAACAGTCGCCGTTTCTGAATCTCTTTGGTGACGAGCGCGTGCGGCAGGCGCTACGGCTTATGAACAAGCCGCCAGATGAACGAGTGACGCCGGAGGTCGGGCGGGAGATTGCGCTGCGGCGGGGACTCAAGGCGGTGATTACCGGGGCGGTCGCGAGATTCGACCGCAACTATTCGCTCACGCTTGAAGCGATTAATAGTCAGACGGGCGAAACGATAGCGCTGACGCAGGTCGAAACCGAAGGAAAGGATCAAGTGCTGAAGGCGCTCTCGCAGGCAGCTACGCAGTTGCGCGAGAAGCTGGGCGAGTCGCTCAGCTCGATCCAAAGGTTCGATAAACCGCTGCAGGAGGTCACGACTTCAAAGCTGGAAGCGTTCCAGGCATACGCTTTTGGCACTGAGCTATCATCCGGCGCCAGGTTTATGGAAGCCATTCCGATTTTTGAACGCGCGGTAGAGATTGATCCCGACTTTGCCTCTGCTTATAGCATGCTGTCTGTCATGCACAACCGCATTGGCCGGCTAAAGCGGTCCGCTGAGTATGCGGAGAAGGCGTATGGTTTGAGGGATCGGGTGGGCGAATACGAGAAGCTCCGCATA
>DASYSA010000215.1:0-7738 GCA_036003885.1 Blastocatellia bacterium
GTTGAGCAGGGAGCAGGGCTGTTGAATATCGAAGGCGCCACACGTCTGGCCGGTGCGCTCCGCTCAGACATATCGTCGAGAACAGCTCTGGGGACGATCCGACTGGGAGATCCTCTTCTGGCTGCTGGCGCTGCGATGCCAGTACCCACTTCCACCGTTGCCGGACAGAGTGTGCCCTGGGCGGGCTACGTCTTTGCGGGCGGCTCCCACGTCCTTGCAGGACGGGACCTCTTCACAAAGTATCAATCTATCTATAATCCGGCGCTGGTCTGGGTGCGTGAACGTGTAACCCTCAACGAGGCGCCGCAAACCAGCAAAGCGCTAATCACAGCCGGGGTAATCAACGGCGACGTGGTAGCCGGTTCCAATGGATTTTTCGTGAAGGGGTCAGACCTGAGCAACGGAATCGCATTAGGGCAGGGCATGACTTTGACTGAGGGAATCATTCTCACCCAAGGCGTCATATTAGGCGACGGAATGACCTTAACCGAAGGGATGACTCTTACCGAAGGGATGACGCTCACGGAAGGGATGACGCTTACCGAGGGGATGACTCTCACGGAGGGCATGACACTCACGGAAGGAATGACGCTAACAGAGTCGTGCAATCTGGGTGAGCCTAATTGAGCGGGCAGGGGTAGGGCATGCCTTTGATTGATATGTCGGACTATAACCGCGCCGTGCGCGCCTACTGGTGGACTACCACACTGGGGGGTGTAGCGGCCGTCGGTTTAGCGATTGCCGGCATCGCGCGTATGGATCGAGGTAGCCTTGTGGGGGTGACGACCCTGATGGCCCTGGTTGTCCTGGTGGGCTTGCGACCCACGCGCATTCCACGAACCCAATCCTCCATAACTGCCGGCGACACCTTCATGTTTCTTTCCGCGATCTTCTTTGGGGCGCCGGCCGCTACCCTCGTTGCCGTAGCCGACGCCTTCTGCGTTTCTTGCCGCGTATCACGTCGATGGACCAGCCGATTGGGCGGGCCCGCGCTCATGGCCATCGCTGCATTCATCTCCGCCACCGCGTTTGAGCGTGGGATCGAGTGGCTGCGCCAGGCTAATCTGTTCAGCAGCGCAACGTTTTTAGCCGCATTACTTTCATTTTCTCTCCTCTATTTTCTCCTTAACTCCGTGCTCCTGGCGCTCCATCAGTCGCTAAAAAACCGCATTTCTCTGTTCAAGTTCTGGTGGACAAACTATATCTGGACGAGCTTGCCCTATGCCGCCAGCGCCTCCGCTGCCGGACTGATCTACCTGACGCTTCAATACGGAGTGGCCACGCTTCTCGCTGCCGTGCCGCTGATCGGGGTAATCTTCGCGGCCGGTCACTTCTATTTCAAGCAAGCCGACGAGCGCGCGAAGGCCAGCGACAGTATCAGTCGCATGCATCTGGCTACCGTGGAAGCACTCGCAACCGCCATCGATGCCAAAGATGAAATCACACACGATCACGTCTATCGAGTCCGCGTATACGCGTGCGGGCTTGCCCGCCATTTCGGATTGAGCGAACTCGAGATCGAAGCGTTGAAGGCCGGGGCGCTGCTGCACGACGTAGGCAAGATCGCCGTACCGGATTACATCCTGAACAAGCCGGGCAAGCTCACCGCGGCTGAATTCGAGAAGATGAAGATTCATACCATTGTGGGCGCTCAGATCATGGAGCGCGTGAACTTCCCTTATCCGGTCGTTCCAATCGTCCGCCATCACCACGAGCGATGGGATGGACGCGGCTATCCCGACGGACTCAGCGCACAGCATATTCCTCTCACTGCCCGCATACTCACCGTAGCTGATTGCTTCGACGCCGTTCGCGAGAACAGGCAGTATCGCAAGGGTATGAGCAGAGAAGAGTCCTGCCAGTACCTGCGCGAAAACGCCGGGAGCCAATTCGATCCATCAGTAGTGGAAGCCTTTCTGACTAACCTGCCGCGCTACGAAGCTGAGATTGTCGCGCACAAAGCCTCACAGGAGCCTTTGCTGTCGCCGACAACTCAGGCCGGCCTGTCAGAAAGTGCACTTATTGCGGTGCCGGCTGCCGGTCTCGCGGCCCCCGCGCCAGAGCAGCCAGACTACCTGAAGCAGATCCACGCATCGCGAGCTGAAGTAGCCGCCTTGTACGAAATGGCCCAGACCTTCAGCGCGAGCCTGGATGTGCGCGACGTCCTGACCCTGACCGTCAATAGAATTGAGGCAATGATTCCATTCACCACCTGCGTTGTCTACCTGCGAGACAAGACCGATGATTCGTCAATCGCAGCTCACGCCTTCGGGCAGAATGCAGAGATCATTCGAGGAAGCAGAATGGCCGTGGGCCATGGAATCACCGGGTGGGTCATCGTCAACGGTGTACCAATGATAAACACCGATCCGATGCTCGATCTAGGCACGATTCTGGGCGAGAACAAAACGGGCTATAGAACCGCCGCGGTCTTCCCGCTGACTGATGCCAACGAAACAATCGGCGCTCTGGCTCTCTACTCCAATGAATTGAGCAGCTACGGTGGCGAACATTTGCATTTGCTCGAGTCTGTGTCGCGTCTCGCCTCTACTGCCCTTCAGCACGCCTTCTTGCACGAGCTCACCAAGGCCAGCGCGCAGACTGACCCTCTGACGGGGCTGCCCAACGGAAGAGCTCTGTACGCGCGCCTCGAGGAAGAACTTGTACGGGCAGAACAGCAGAACAGCTCATTGACAGTCATGTGTTTGAACCTCGTTGGCCTGCGCGTCATAAATGACTCTTACGGTTATCGCGTCGGCGACCGGATGCTTTCTGAGGTAGCGGCGCGGCTGTACAAGGCGCTCCGAGATACCCTTATGCTGAGCCGAATAGCCGGCGATGAATTCATCTGCCTTGTCTCTGAGGGCACCGCTCGAGACGCCGTTGCGCTGTACGAGAGAGCGCGATTGGAGGTCGAGAGGCTGAGCCTTGAAGTCAGGCCGAGCCGCCATGCTCGAGTTCGTTTGAGTTTCGGACTGGCCCGATATCCAGACGAAGGACAAACAATTGACGAACTGCTTCACGCAGCAGCATCGGCCGCTCGGCGGCACAGCGACAGCTGCGGCGTCCTTCAGCAGTCACCCGCTCCGCAGCCCGTCCAATCAAGCTCTGAAAAAGCCAAGACCGGAACCGCCACGCTGGTACAGTAGACACAATCGCTGATTGTCTTATGTGCCCCGGAGTTCCTGGGAAGAGTTCTTGCGCAGCATCTCGGGAGTGAGGGAATGATTTTTCAAGTCCTGACCTCTTGCTAAGATTTCACCAGGGATGAATCTCCATCGTTCGGCCGGCAACCGGAATTACTTGCCTTCCATGAGTCAGCGTGCTAATTTGACTCCGACTTCGCACAAGCCCCCCGCCTTGAATCTCACGATTCGTCTGATCGAGTAGAGACTCCAGTATCGCCCTCGGGTCTTTCGTAGAACTCACTCAGGTGTCGACGCTGACACAGGGGATTTCCCCTTGGGATCAGACGAGCGAGGTTCTCACGCTACAGATGCCCGCCGCAGCAGTTGAACCCTTGAAACAATGACCATTCTCACTCGATCTTCAGGAGGAACTCTATGCAGGCTTCACATAAGAACCAAGCGCCCAGGAGCTCAAAGCACTCCAATAGCTACAAGCGCCCGGCGCTGCTCGTGGCTCTCGCCCTATTCGGTTTCATACTCTTTCAGTCTTCGATTTCTGCATTCTTCGATGCGACTCTAAGATCAGGTCGCCCAGCCGGCCCGGAAGGCACGCGGTCGGAGAATCAGCAGATCTCCGCCAGCACCCTTCAGCAGATGCAGGCCCTGGCCGATGAGAAAAGAGCGCGCACTCCCGAACAGCGCAAGATAGGCTCAAAGTTGCTATACGCTCTGGCGAAGCAGCTTGGGCATGCGATCCCGGGAACTGAGAATCTGCGCAATAACCTCGATCTGAGCAGTGACAACAGAGTACTAATAGACATCAGGCTCAGCAGCGACAGGCCTGTTGCTACCTTAAAGAAGCTCGAGAAGGAGGGCCTGCTCGACAGGGGAGGTGAGATCCTGAGTGCGGTTGGGAACACCATTCGCGCGCGCATCGCTCTCACCAAGGTCGAGGACATCGCTAGGCTGCCCGAGGTCAGGTCAGTGAGGCCGGCCGCGATGGCAATCACTTCACGAGCTGCGGCTGCACCTGTCACCGGACCAGACACTGTGAGCAGGCGGTTGAGCA
This sequence comes from Blastocatellia bacterium, assembly GCA_036003885.1. Lineage (GTDB taxonomy): Bacteria > Acidobacteriota > Blastocatellia > UBA7656 > UBA7656 > DASYSA01. The sequence continues at coordinate 4,198 of DASYSA010000215.1, forward strand.
ACTCGTTGCGGCCCGGCTTCGAACTACGCGCCGCACGGTTGCGATCGCAGATCGGCAGCGCGTTAATCGCAGCTCGCGCGAGTCGAGCGAGCTTCGCGCCGCCCATTAATGTTTCGGAAGGCGATATCACGCATCGGGCCGCCGAAGCTCGGGGCTTCTATGGGGTTGACGGGACCGGAGTGAAGATCGGCGTCCTTTCTGATGGCGTCGATTCGCTTGCGACGCTGCAATCCTCAGGGGACCTTCCGGCGGTCACCGTTCTTCCTGGACAAGCAGGATCGGGAGACGAAGGTTCGGCCATGCTCGAGATCGTTCACGATCTCGCTCCGGGCGCTCAGCTCTTTTTTGCCACGGCGTTCACCAGCGTCACTTCCTTTGCCCAGAACATTCGCGACCTGCGAACCGCGGGTTGCAATATCATCGTAGACGACGTTTTCTACTTCTCCGAGTCGCCGTTTCAAGATGGCCAGGCCGCCAGCGTTATTTCACCAATCAACGGGGGCCTTATCGCGCAGGCGGTCATTGATGTGACCGCTGCCGGTGCTCTGTATTTCTCTGCCGCAGGTAATGAAGGCAATTTGAATGATGGAACATCGGGAACCTGGGAAGGTAACTTCAACCCGAATGGAACTCCGCCGGTTCTCGCGGGGGGCGGCCTCGCCCACAACTTTGGAGACGGCGGCCAGTCAGACCAGGCCACAGTCGCCGGCCAGGTAGTCACCCTTAACTGGTCCGATCCGCTCGGCGCTTCGGGGAACGACTACGACCTCTACATCCTGGACAGCGGTCTCGCCACGATCTTCGATGCTTCGACCGACACTCAGGACGGAGACGACGACCCATTCGAGATAACCGGGCCGGCTTTCAGCAACGAACGCATAGTTGTATTGCTGTTCTCGGGCGTCAATCGCTTCATTCGTGTTGAGACCTTGCGGGGCGAGTTGAGCCAGTCCACGACGGGCGGTACGTTTGGCCATAGCACTGCGGCAAACGCTTTTGGAGTCGCGGCGGTCGACGCGTCAACTGCGCTGCCAGGGCCATTCACCGGCGGCGCGGGCAATCCTGTCGAGGTGTTCAGTTGTGACGGCCCGCGGCACCTCTTCTTCAACGCGAACAGCACTCCCATCACCCCGGGAGACGTCTCGGCAACAGGCGGGTTGATCCGTCAGAAGCCCGATATTGCGGCTGCCGATGGCGTGTCGTGCGCCGCACCCACCTTCAACCCATTCTTCGGAACGTCGGCTGCGGCCCCTCACGCGGCAGCGATTGCCGGGCTGCTGTTATCTGCGAATCCTGCCCTTACGCCCGCGCAGGTCAGGACCGCCCTGACTTCATCGGCGCTGGATATCGAGGCAGCCGGAGTAGATCGAGATTCTGGTGCCGGAATCGTAATGGCTTTCCAGGCGCTTCAGGCGATTGGGGCCACTCCAGTTGCAAATCCGACTCTGGGTACGATCACGCCCACACAGGTCGTTGGTGACGGCGACGGGGCTATCGAACCGTGCGAAGCGTTTTCGTTGAGCATCCAACTCACAAATGTCGGAGGCGCGACCGCCACTGGTGTGAGCGCAACGCTGACCTCCTCGACTCCTGGAGTCACGGTAACGGGTGGCGCATCGGCATACCCGAATATCCCGGCCGCAGGCAGCGCCGTCAACGCGACGCCGTTCGCTTTCTCAGTCGCTCAGAGTGTGCCATGTGGAGCCCTCTTGAATTTCACGTTGACGGTCACCTTCACGGGCGGCACGAGCCCGAAAGTTCTGACCTTCACTTTACCGACCGGCGGAGTAGTTGCGCCCGTGACGATCAGCTTTACGGGGCCGGCGGTCCCGATTGCCGATTCCCCAGGTTCGGACGTGCCGGGTACTCCCGCAGTTGTGCCACTCGTGGTGAGCGGTGTGGTTGGGAGAATCACCGATCTCAACTTCCGCATCGATGGCAGCAGTTGCAGTACGACCGCAGGGTCGACCACTGTGGGTGTTGACCATACGTTCGTAAACGATCTGGAGTTCAAGCTGAAGTCTCCATTAGGCACGGAGATCACCGTGATCAATCGAACCGACTTGAGTGGCAACAACTTCTGCCAGACGGTCCTGGATGACGAGTCGGGCGGCGGCTCGATACAGGGCGTCGTGACTGCGAATGCGCCCTTCACCGGCAGTTTCAAGCCGGCGAACCCACTGTCGGCTTTTGATGGGGAAGACCCGAACGGCACGTGGACGTTGACCGTGACCGACTTCTTCACGGGGGATATTGGCAACATCAGGGCCTTCTCGCTGATCATCAGCGGCGCCGCATGCGATGCGGTCTGCTGCACACTCACCTGTCCCGCGAATGTCACGACTCCCAATGATCCCAATCAGTGTGGCGCCGTGGTCAGCTATCCCGCTCCCACAACTACCGGCGCCTGTGGGACAGTTACGTGCTCACCGGCGTCTGGTTCCTTCTTCCCGGTGGGCGCTACGACCGTCACTTGCAGCGCTGTGAGCGGAAGCACCTGTTCATTCACGATCACCGTCAATGATACGCAGGCGCCCACGATCACCTGCCCGCCTGGTGTCATAGTGGCAACTCCGCCGGGATCACCTTGCGCCGTGATCACTTTTTCGGCAACCGCTTCGGACAACTGTCCAGGAGTGACAGTCGTCTGCACACCGCCCTCGGGATCTTGCCTGCCCGCGGGTGCCACGACGATCAGTTGCACCGCGACCGACGGTAGTGGAAATATGGCCTCATGCTCGTTCGCGGTGAAGGTGTTTGACTCCTGCTTGCAGGACGATTCTGTACCGGGGACGGTCGTGTTGTTCAACTCGACCACAGGGGAGTATCAATTCTGCTGTGGGACAACGAAGATAACTGGAACGGGCCGCGTCACCAGGAAGGCAAATCTCGTCACCATCGAAGACTCAACCACGACTCGGCGAGTGTTGATCAAGTTCGACGGCAGCGCCAAGGCCGGCTCTGCGTCGCTGCAATCGCCGCCCGGCAGAGTGTTGTGTACGATCTCGGACAAGAACACTGCTAACAACACATGTGTGTGCAACTGAGGCGCACCGTGCTAACCTCGTGGGGGGCGCCGCCTGAGGGCGCCCCTGCGAGATGAACATCGCCCGAACAAGACAAGCTCTTTGGCGTGGCCTGAGGCTCAAGTGTCCGGCATGCGGGCAGGGCCCACTATATCGGGCGATCTTCCGAATGGAGCATCATTGTCGGGTTTGCGGTCTTGTGTTCGAGCGCGAACAGGGTTACTTCACCGGAGCAATCTACATAAACGTCATCGCGACCGAGTCGCTGCTGATTGCCGCGGTGTTGATCTACTTCACCACCTCGGTCAAGTTTGATCAGAAGCTCTTCACAATTCTGTTCGTGCTTGGAGCAATACTGCCGGTTCTGTTCTTCCACCACAGCCGCAGCCTGTGGCTTGCCGTTGACCACATCATCGATCCGTGGAAACCTGGTACAGACCCTGGATCAGATGAGCGCGAACAGTGGAGGTAATCCTCGATGCGAAGTCACAGGAAAGAGCTCTGGTTCAACATTC
>DASYSA010000216.1:0-8163 GCA_036003885.1 Blastocatellia bacterium
ATCCGGAGTCACGGTAACAAAAGCCAGCTTACCGTCACGTTCGATTTGAAGCACTATTTCCCTATCACCCCTGACGGCGGCCAGCGCACGCGAAAACTGGGCGCTGTTTGTGATCTGCTCCCTGTTGATACGGTGAATAACATCTCTACGCCGCAGTCCGGCATCCGCCGCCGGGCTGTCGGGCTGAACACTCTCGATCACCGCGCCGTTAGGAGTCTTCAGTTTCAACTCGCGAGCGACCTCCGGGTTCACAGTCGACGCTCTTATCCCGAGCTTGCCTATTCCAGGATCATCTTCGCCTTCGGGTTCGGCAACGGGGGCGCTCCCTTGCGGAGGCCGTTCGGCCAGGCTGATAGTCGCAGTCTGAGCTCGCCCGTCTCGCACGTACTTAAGCTGCGTGACCTTTCCCACAGGAGTGTCTGCTACGATTTCAGTCAACTGCTTCGCGGACTTCACGGGCTTGCCGTCGAACTCCACGATGACGTCTCCGCTGCGCAAGCCGGCCTTTGCTGCTGGCGCAGCATCTCCGGCCAGATCATCCACAACTGCCCCCTCAGTACCAGCAAAGCCAACGGCATTGGCCAGGATGGGAGTGACGGGCCTCAAGCTCACGCCAAGGTAGCCGCGAGTGACCTTGCCGTTCTTGACAAGCTGAGAGTAGATCTTGCCGGCAAGATTCGATGGAATAGAGAACCCGATCCCGGAATTGGATCCGGTCTGCGAGTAGATCAACGCATTTATGCCCACTACCTCGCCCTGCATATTCACCAGGGGCCCACCGGAGTTACCCGGGTTTATCGAGGCGTCGGTCTGAATGTAGTTGTCGTATTGTCCCGTCCTCAGGTCGCGTCCGGTCGCCGATACTATTCCAGCGGTCATAGTCTGCTGGAGGCCAAACGGGCTGCCGATCGCGATCACCCACTCGCCCTGTTCGAGCTTATCCGAATCGCCGAGACTGGCGAAGGGAAGATCGTGGGCGTCAACTTTTATTACGGCGAGATCCGTCTCGGAATCGACTCCCACTCTCCTGGCATTGAGTTCACGTCCATCTGCAAGCTTCACCTTTATTTCGTCGGCGTCTCCCGCAACGTGATTATTGGTGAGGATGTAGCCATCCGGGCTGATGATCACCCCAGATCCCGTTCCTTCGCGGCGGCGGGGGACATTACCAAATGGAATACCCTGCATTTCCGGCGGAAGTCCTTCAAGCCGGCGGCCTCTGGAAGGCTTCGCCTTCTCCACCACATCTACGTTCACAACTGCCGGCTTGATCTGTTTTGCGACATTTATGAACGCGCGCGATAGATCGCCTGGAGAAGGCAACTGCGTCTGTCGCGTCTGTTGGGCTCGGACCTCATGGTCCCCCAGATACCCCATTCCTGCACTCAGTGCTAATCCGGCCACGAGAACCAGGACTTTCGTTCGGCTCCACCTCTTGCTGGCACTATTCGAATTCATATACGGTTCACTTCCTCCTTGATCCCTTTACGGCTCTTTAGATTCTAGCCCGTTGCGTTCCTTGGAAGCCAGTACTAATTCGGGCAAACATTCGGGTGCTGAGGACCCGATGTGATTAAACGACCGAGCGGAACATAAGTTCCCGCTCGGTCGAGGGTGACAGCCAGGGACCGGTGACGACTAGCCTTGACTCTGTACCCTCAGATTATTGGTCACCGAAAAGACCCCCGGAACCCCGTTGGCCGCAATATAGGCAATCTGACTGTCTGCCTTATTGGAAACAACTCCTTCGAGAGTCACGTTGCCCCGGTTTACGACAATGTGGATCGACGGATTTGAGCCTAACGCGTACCGATAGAGGGACCCCTTCCCAAACACGGCACGGTACGTCCGCACTCGGATCTGGTTGTCGAAGGACGAAAGCGGTAGAACCTCTATGTTGTTCACTACTCTTGACACACCTTCAATCCTGGCCACTCGCCTCTGTGCATCTTTGCTTGTCGTCGGCCGCGTTACCTGGCCGTAAAGCGTGACCACACTCCCATCGACCTTGAATGCCAGGTTGTCAAAGACACCATAGTACGGAAGGGTAACAAGCTGCTTGCGCACCTTCTCGCTTTCCGGCTGGACGCCCGCAATAGCGGAAAACGCCATCGATGTGACAAGAGCCAGTACGCCTAGTATCGCAGTTGCTTTGTTCTTGATAATGTTCATTTGCACACTCCTCTGAATCTCTCATATCTTCAAAAGACTCATACGTTGTTGCCTGTCTTATTCGATTCTTTTCAAGGTCCTGAGCCCTGCCCGTGGCCACCTGGTCGCGGGCAATCGGTTGGATGCTAAGGCAGCCCATTTCGGTGTCCGGTCGCAATCACAGGATCCAGGATTCATGTCTCAAGTGCCACGACATTGGTTACACCCGGAAGTCAGCAAGTGCTTCATGGATTGCGCGTCGGGCTATTCCAGCAAGTGTTGGGTTGGTGCTTTGATAGTAAGCGAGCGCAATCAACCCGACGGATAGCGCCCAGCCCCGACCTCGCGCCCAGGTCGCGTTATCGACCTGTAGCGCTGCGCGGAATACGTCCCGGGTTTCTGCAGAAAGGAACATCCATGCAGCCATCACATCGCATGCTGGATCGCCCACACCCAGCCCCCCGAAATCGATAACAGCGCTAAGCCGCCCCTGTAGAGCCAGCAGGTTCCCAGATTGCAGGTCTCCATGGAGCCAGACCGGTGGACCTTGCCACACTGGTGCCTCGATGGCTGCGTCCCATACCGCTGTCACGGCGTCGACATTGAGCGTGCCTCGCAGGGTTGCGATTGCGTCACGGGTACGCGTGTCTCGCAGTGCCAACGGCTAACCACGAGAGAAGTTGTGCGGCCCGGGAGGCGGCCCGCCCGTGGCATCGATCAGTTGCAAGGCGGCTATGAATTGCGCCAGGTCAGTCGCCGCCTGGAGTGGATTGGCGATGCAATCGATGGTCGCGTTCTCGCCTTCGAGCCACCGATAGACTGACCAATGCCAGGGGTAGCCCTCGCCAGGTTTCCCCTTCGCGAGCGGAAAAGGGATGGCAAGCGGCAGGAACGGGGCAAGTCTCGGCAGCCACTGGTGCTCCTTGTCCACTTGCCCAGTCGCCCAATGGATACGCGGGAGTCGCACAGCCATGTTATCACCGAGCCGATAGAGCGCGTTTTCTGTGCCCGCGGAAGGGACCGGTTCGATGGGAAGGCCTGCCCACTGGGGAAACTGCGTGGTGAGTAATCGGACCACGAGCGATAAGTTAGTGTTCACCTCGTCGACATGCATCTTTTTGTTCTTGTTCGACAGAGATCCTGGATCCTGAATCCTGGATCCGATTCTCGAGGTCGTCTCGCTCGATTTCCAGGCTGGCAAGGTCGTTCTGAAGGCTATCCCGTACCTGCCGGAGGCGCTCGGTCTCCGCGGGTGCAGGAAGCTTTTGACGCATTCTCAGCAGGCCAAGCCCCACGATGACGGCTAATGACACATAGAAAGGCCATTTGCCAAAATACCTGATCCCAAGTGTCATGAAGAAAGTCATGACCAATACAGCCAGAAAAAAGATACCAAACAGAGAACACCCAAGTTGAAGAGGGGCTCCCTGCTCTTTGCTCTTGAGCGCTTCGATCTCAGAATTCAACTCGGCGATATGCTCATCGAGATCGCCGAGTTCCTGGCGGACAGGTCGGTTCTCACCAGCAGGGTGCGCTTCAATGATCGACAGATTAAAGGCGCCTTTATACTCTCGGACCAGATATGCCGATCCACAGTTGGCGCAGGTGACGTTGTCGAAGTCTGATGGGAACTCGAGGTCGTTCGCACATTCAGGGCATCTGGCCTTTATGATGTCCATAGTCGTATTTGCGCGCCACTAAATATCGCGGCAATCGAAGTTTTCTTCAACCGATCTCAGAGAGCGAGGATCCCCGATACCCGACTAAAGACTTAGGCGAAGGAGTAATCCTGGAGAGAGAAGTGGAGGCGCCTTCAGGCTTTGAGCGGAGCGCCAGGGGCGCATCCTATGGCGGGAGTCAGAGCACACAACGAGACAGAGAATATCTTGAAACTTTGCTGAATCTGTTTCGCGTGACTCGACAGTATTACTTCGAATCGGCTACGACGCCCTTGTGGTCCATGCGACCATAGTAATTGTAAACGTAGTCCTTGAGAGTGCCGTGACCATAACCGTGCTCGAAGTCGTACTGCTTCATCTCGGCAAATGCCCGGTCGGCTGTCCATCCGTCGTTAGTGATCCGATAAATGGCGGTCATAGCACCAGTGCGATGCCTGCCGCCGCGACAGTGAATGAACACCGGTTGATTCTCAGGGTTACTGGAAAGAGAGAGGAATTGATCGGCCGCCTCGGTCGTGGGCCAGGACTTGTCGCTCATTGGAATACGGACGAACCTCATACCTGCAGCTTCAACCAGGCGCTGTTCATCGCCATCCCCCTCGCGCTGAAGGTCTATTACCATCTTGATGCCCATCGCCGCCAGATCTTGATAGTCGCGACCTTCCGGTTGGGCGCCTCGATAAAACTTCTCGTTGACACACCCGAAGTTCTTGATCGACGTTTTCGGAGTAGCTGATTTCTGCGCAGCATAGCTGACTGATAGGGCTGCTAAAGCGATAAATGATGCCGTGACGGCATTGCGAGAATATGAGGCACTTCGGACCACGCGCATTACGAACCCTCCCTTCGAAACAGCCCTCGGCAAACTAATATTCAGTTTTCCGGGCAACGGTCCTATAATAACCCGAACGCTAAGAGGTTGCAACGGCTATCTGTTAAGAAATGGTTACAATTGGAGACCACCGGAAGGGGCCAACCCAATGAGCGAACTACCCCTCAGAGATCGGGCCCGGGACTTCTTTGCCGCCCTCCAGGATCAGATATGCGCCGCCCTCGAGCGGATCGACGGAAAAGCCAGATTTCGAGAGGATCTGTGGCAGCGGGAGGGCGGCGGAGGCGGGCGCACCCGCGTCATCGAAGAGGGCGCACTATTTGAGAAGGCCGGAGTGAACTTCTCAGAAGTACACGGTCAGTTCGATGAGTCATTCGCCAGCAGGCTGCCCCTCGGCGAGGGCACTCAGTTCTTTGCATGCGGCATCTCGCTGGTTCTCCATCCGCTGAACCCTTTCGTGCCAACGGTGCACGCCAACTTTCGATATCTTGAACGAGGCTCCAGCGGCTGGTTCGGTGGCGGCACCGATCTCACGCCTTACTACCCATATATTGAGGATGCCGTTCATTTTCATCGCACCCTGAAGCAGGCATGTGATCGTTTCGACCCTTCTTACTATCCGCGATTCAAGAAGGCGTGCGATGAATACTTCTTCATCAAACACCGAAACGAAGCACGCGGCATCGGCGGCGTCTTCTTCGACTATCTGACCGACGGGCGGGTTGAACGTGCCCAACAACCGGACAGCCAGGGAATAGAGTTCATCTTTCAATTTGTGAAGGAGGTTGGACACGCGTTCCTGCCGGCGTACCTGCCCATTGTCGAGCGCCGTAACAATGAAGTCTATTCGCAAACAGAGCGGACCTTTCAGATGATTCGTCGCGGGCGCTACGTTGAATTCAACCTGGTGTATGATCGGGGCACCCATTTCGGGCTTGAGACTCGCGGCCGCGCCGAATCGATACTGATGTCGCTGCCGCCGCTGGTCCGCTGGGTTTACGACTATCAGCCCGAGGCCGGCACACGCGAGGACGCGGCCAGAGACTTTTTCAGGCCACGCGACTGGCTGGGTATTGAATAGGCATCGCCATTTTCTAGTGTTTTGCGCCGCTGGACCCCAACCGGGGTTGTAATCTCTGGCTGGGAGCAAGATCCGCGGCTGTTTCTGGAACTTTTCACCCGTCCCGCGTGAATCAACTGTGTCAGCCGGATGCCTGATCGAATTGACTGCTGATGACACTAGCAACTCACAGCGACGAGGAACTGCTTCGGCTGATGATAGCCGGGGACGAAGAGGCATTCACGCTCCTCTATAAGCGGCGTCACGGCGCGGTCTATCGTTTCGCTCTGCACATGAGCGGCTCGACGGCAATTGCGGAAGATGTTACCCAGGAGGTCTTTATCGTACTGATCTCCGAAGGTGTGCGTTACGACCCGTCGAAGGGATCCCTCTCTACATACTTGTACGGGATCTCGCGAAATCATGTATTGCGGCGTATGCAGCGGGACCGAATGTTTGTTCCAATTGAAGGAGATTCGGAACACTCGAATGCAGCGGCGACAGCCGAACCTGTTGCCGAAGCGGATCCACTCGGCGACCTGACGCGCAGTGAAACTGTAGAGGCGGTTCGCCGGGCGATACTCAGCCTTCCAACTCACTATCGCGAGGTTGTCGTGCTGTGCGAACTGAACGAGATGGACTACGTTGAAGCGGCCAATGTCCTCGGCTGTGCAGTGGGAACAGTGCGGTCGCGCCTTCATCGAGGCCGGGCGCTTCTGGTTGAAAAGCTCCGGACCTGCGATGAGGTTCGCGCGGCTTCAAAAGAAGTTAGTCAAGCGAGGTGTTTTGCATGAACTCCCAGGATTTGGAGAGCATCATTGTTGATGCGGCGCGAGATCAGTTGATCGAGACGCCGGAGCTTGAAGAGATGTTGGCTCACACTTCAGCCTGTCGCGAATGTGCGGCGCGGCTTGCGGATCAGCGAACGCTGACCGCCGGCCTTGGACGGCTTGCCGAACTCACAAGGAATGAAGAGGCGCCGGGCAGAGTTGAGATGGCATTGCGTGCAGCTTATCGCGAGCGAATCCTGGCTCCTGCTCAGCCGACCTCCAGCCTCGTCCCGACGGCGAGACGCTGGACGCGATGGGTGCTGGCGACTGCGGCCGCTGCCGCGATTCTGGCGGTGCTCGCGCTGACATCATGGCGGGTCGCGCCAACCGAGTCTAACAAGCCGGGTAGCGGCTCGACAGCGACCGGGCAAGCACCACAACCGGCCCCGCCGGTAGCACCGAGCAAGCACGACCTGCAGCCGGGACCCGTTCCGCCCAGCAACTCTGGTCCGCCGCTCCGCCGCCGCAATCTCGGGAGCTACAGAGCCGAGCACCGAAGACAACTTGAGCCCACAGATGAATCGAGCAAGGGAACGAGGGACCGGGAGATTGCAACGGACTTCATGCCGATGAGCGGGAGCGACCTGACCCCGATCGACGGCGGTTCGGTCGTGCGCGTTGAGTTGCCGCGCTCTGCGCTCGAGTCGTTCGGTCTTCCGATGAATAAGGAACGCGCTGGAGAGCGAATCAAAGCCGATGTCGTAGTCGGCAACGACGGGCTTGCCCGCGCAATTCGCTTTGTCCGCTAGAGGCCGGCGCAAGACCCACGCGACAGTCCCTTTTGGGGAGCACTTCGCCATTGACCTTGAGAGTTTGAGACCTTTGCTAATCAGAAAGAGAGGACACAAAATGAGAACGAGATCTATCACTCTGGTTGTTTGCATCCTTGCAGTATTGACGAGCTCTATTCAGGGGCTCGCTCAGGGGCCGCAACAGGAACGGCGGCGGGAGGCTCCGCCGGTGGTATTCAGCGGCGTCGGTCCGCAGATGGTTCAAGCGGGACAATACGGAGGTGACGGGTACGTATTCGTCGCTTCGGAGATGAGCTTTGATCGCAAGCTTGTTAAGGGAGCGCCCTACTCCGCAGTTGGAGTCACCGAAAGTATCCAGACGCTCGCCGATGGAAACCGACTGGTCCACAAGAGCAGCGCGTCCATCTACCGTGACAGTGAAGGGCGTACACGACGGGACCAGGTCCTGGCCAGAATAGGGCCCTACGCCTCGGCCGGCGATCAGCCTCAAACGATCTTCATCAACGATCCCGTCGCACAGGTCAACTACATCCTCGAGCCGCAGAGCCGCACAGCGCGCAAGTTGAGCCTGCCCGAAGTGGTCATGCGAAGAACGGGCGACGAGGACAAGATCAAGGCCGCGGCTTCCAAGGAACCGCGCGCTGTCTCACCGGGAGATCGCGAGAGGTTTGAATTCGAGACGCGAGTTGCCTCAGGTGTGGGAGCGAGCATGGGAGGGGCAACGTCGATCTCGATCTATCAGGGCGGAAAGATGTCGAACAAAGCGAATAAGGAATCGCTCGGCAAACAGATCCTCGAAGGCGTAGAGGTCGAAGGAACGCGCGTAACCATTACGATTCCGGCGGGCGAAATCGGGAAC
>DASYSA010000217.1:0-17457 GCA_036003885.1 Blastocatellia bacterium
TGCTCGAAGAGCTCCAAGCTGGGTCTGACTGATCTCTGTCAAACTCTTCAGTTCGCCGAGAGCATCTACAAGCTGCGACCTCTGAAGAAGCGCCATCTCCCCGATCGTCCGAATGGTAGTGTCAGACGCTGACTTCAGCGCCTGACTCACTTCCTCTCGAAGGTCCCTTGCTGCCTGTGCCGATTCCTCTCTACCCTGTCGCAGCTCCTCACGCACGGCTTGCTCCGCATTTCCTCCAGAGGTGCGCGAAATTCGATAGAGCAAGACTACGAGACATACGATGTTTACCAGCGCCAGAAGCAGTATCAGACCGAGAAGTGCGTTAACCATGATTCCGGCTCCTTTGCGGTAGGTGTACAGCTTACGTTTCTCTGTTAGAACGACCAGAACAATCGCTCGCCTAACGACAGACGATAAACGATCTTCGGTTGGCAGTTGCCAATCTGGTCATGCGTCGCGCCCTCACCGGAGATCTGGTGCTTCACCACCGGTGCAGCGAGTCAGAAGTGGCATGAAGGTAAGGGCGTCAAACTTTCGGGACGGGGGCCGAGAACACTCACAGTGTGACTGGCAGGCGCCGCCCTGGTCAACACCAAATCTGCGAGAACTGCTTACCGGCGGCGGGGCGGCCCCGAAAGCGAGGGGTGGGTGTTGCGATTTTTGGGCACCTTCCAAGCACGGCCCGTCGTGGAATTCGTTGCGAAGCATTTTCCTTACCACACAAAGTGTGTCGTGGTGCCGCCAGATACCCGGAGATGATAGAATGCCGCATAGGGTAATTGAGGGATCATTCGATTTCAGATTCACCATGACAGCGATTCACCCGACTGGAGCTAGCTGTCGCACGACATTCAGTCTGCACCTGGAGGTCAAGGATCGCATAGGAAAGTGGCTCTAGTCGTTTGAAACCCAGACGCTTTGGGTTGTTCGCGTGGAACTGACTCGAACGAGGATTTTAGGGAGAGATGGGAGGGCAATGAAACCTTCGCTTTGGATTTCTTTGATGATATTGCCCGTGCTTACAACCTTGGAAACTCCAACGGTAGCGCAAGCCGTGGAGCAGGACCGTTCTCGTGTCCGCGAGGCTCAGCAAGCCATTCGACGGCTCTGGTCACCTGAGGAAACTGAGAGGGAGCTTGGGAAGAAAGAGGTTGTTCGAATAGGAAACGACGCTATCGATCCGCTTATTTCTTTGCTGATTGACATAATAAGAAATCCAGAGAAACCCCGATTCCCAACCGGGCTCGAGCAGCGTGGCTCGGAGATATGGCAGAGGTTTCTGGAAGTGCCGAGAACTGGCGCAGCGGCGTTCTTTGACATTGAGATCACGGCCCGACTGCGGAATGACGTTATTGCGTTGCTCGGCGAATTGCGAGCCGCTAAATCTGCGCCGCTGCTCGTCGAGATAATGGAGAACCGAATTATGGACAACTTGTTTGAAAAAATGCGTCCGGAAATGACGGCGTTGGCCAATATCGGTGCGGCTGCAGTTCCCTATCTTATTAGTTCAATTGAGACCGCGAAGCAGAAAGCATTATCTGTACAGTTTCCCGATCCGCGAACCGATGAAGAGCGAACTAGATACGTAATGACGCAGACCGCGAGGACGCAACTGCGAGCAGCAATGGTACTCGGGGAAATCGGCGATCCGCGCGGGTTGCCAGTTCTTCAGAGACTCCTTGAACCGACTAGCGATTTGAACCTAGTTCGACCGGAAACTGTAGTTGTCAAGCATGCCATTAAGCAGATTCAAGATAGAGCAAAATAGTCGCACTGCGGAATCAAGGGTCGATGATCAGGGGTGGACCGAACGGCCTGGTCCCTAGGATCAATGCGTGCGGTAGTCATCAGGGGTTCTTCTCTCTCGCCCTCTACATTAAACTACCTGCGCATTGTTGTCTCATGTCGTTGGCGCGGCGGGCGCTCGCAGCGGGCAACGTCTTCCATATGAGTTCAAGTGATCTCGGTCTTGTTGGGTGGACATAGAAAGTTAAACGGGCTGGCGCTTGACCTAGATACGTTACCGTCTCTTTACGCATAGACTAGGAATCAAGACTTAGCTGTTTTCCTTTCTCAGCATGATTGTTCACGCTTTGTTCCGCAACGGCACGCCCCTTGTAATCGAGTTAGGATCACTTTCCGACCCTGTCCTATTTTGCGACCTAATACCTGCGAGGTAGCTCACTGTTCAGGAAGGTGCGCGCTCGGTCCGAGTCGGTAGCGACTTCGAGAGAGAGCGACTTGCTCGACTTGCTGTAGAAATTCCATGGGATCATCGCCCAGGCGCAACCGAGCCCCAGTTGTCAGATAAAGCACATCCCCGCCGCTGACTGCCAGTCTGGCAGCCGTTGCTTCATTGACTTCGCAGTGTGTATCCGGCCGGGAGTCGCTAGTAGCTCCTTAAGGTCGGCGTCTTTCAGGAGGCGGCGGTGGGGGAACATGTCTTCGCCCCCGCGAGTGCATGATGTGGACCCGATGGCGCCGAACTCGACGATGCCATCTGCGTTGGCGCCTTTGAACAGCCCTTCTTTGGGACATGGTAGCTTCCGGACCACGAATCTCTAGTCCTCGCTCGGCGTCAAGCCCGGGAACTGCGAACACCGTCCCTGCCAGCGCTATAAAGAGCGTTGCCAATAGAATGAGTTTCTTCATTTCTTACAGCCTCTTTCTCAACAGTATGCTTTGGAAATGCGCAACCGCGAACGACACCTCAGGTTCACGTAGAAACGCTGTTCAATATTATACAAGTGCAGAAGAGTTTTCATCACTCGAGCGAATCTGGAGGTTAGCGATCCCAGAGCGGGTAGCGAAAGCCCGTCACTCCACCAGCCGCTGAGAAGTCACTTTGTCTATCGGTCTGTTCGTGGCAAAATCACCCTTCCGTTTGTTGCTCGACCATATCCACAAATGGAGACCTTGTGACCATTAAGACCTGGTTGTTATTTGCGACCACCGAATTCCTGCTGCAGGAGTCTTGACTGATCAAGCGTGGACGCCTCGCGGCGCTTCGGGAAGGCGTGCCGGGTTCATTTTTGGTGTGCGCGGGAGTTGGTTTGGCTACCATGCGGCGACCTTGATCGGTAACTATCCGCAGATGTCGCAGATTCCGCAGATGTAAGGGCAGAATTGTGAAGCCGGACCTCACGGCGGTTCAGTCCGTCCTTGTCGTGGTTGTTCATTTGCGTTATCTGCGTAATCTGTGGAGGAGGTTGGAGCATCGATGTCGCGAGATCATCTTTCACTGAGTGAGGCGCGTCGCATTGCGCTGGCGGCTCAGGGCTTCGATCGGCCGCGCCCGACCGCCGCAGTCGGGCTGAATCATATCCGGCGTACAATCCGGCAACTCGGACTGTTGCAGATCGACTACGTCAATGTTCTCGTTCCCGCTCATTATCAGGTGCTCTTTTCGCGGCTCGGTCCCTACGAGCGGTCACGACTCGACGAACTGATCTACAGGCGTCGCGAGTTCACAGAGCAGTGGGCTCACGAGGCTTCGATTGTTCCAGTGGAGACCTGGCCACTGCTGCGCCATCGCATGGAGGTGCACAGGGTACGTCCGTATGGCTTCGAGTCGTTTTTGGAGCAGCAAGCGAGTTACGTTGAGTGGGTCATGCAGGAAGTCCGCGCACGCGGTCCCCTGACTGCCGACGACCTGACGGGGCCGGAAGGGACCTCCGACCGGATTCCCGGCGCCTGGCATGCAAGCGTACAGAGGGCGGTGCTCGAAGCCTACTTCGGGCGAGGGCTCTTTGCCGTGGCTGACCGTCGGCCCAACTTCGCGCGTCTGTACGATCTCGCAGAGCGCGTGCTCCCTTCGGAACATCACGACCGCAGGGTGGACCACGCGGAGGCGGAACGCGAGCTGCTCAGGCTGGCCGGACGAGCACACGGGGTCGGCACGGCTGCCGACCTGGCCGACTACTACCGCATGCCGATACGAGCAGCGCGCGAGCGAATCGCTGAACTGGTCGAGTCGGGTGAATTGCGCAAGGTTCAGGTCGCCGACTGGCGCGAGCCGGCTTATCTCCATCCCAAGGCTCGACTACCACGCCGCATCGAGGCATCAACGTTGTTGTCGCCTTTCGACCCGGTCGTGTGGTACCGAGCGCGCGCGGCAAGGCTATTCGATTTCGACTACACTATCGAGATCTTCGTGCCGCAGGAGAAGCGCAAATGGGGATACTACGTTCTGCCGTTCCTGCTCGGCGATCGACTGGTAGCGCGGGTGGATCTCAAAGCCGACCGTGCCGAGCACCGGTTGCTGGTGTTGGCGGCACACATCGAGTCCGGCGTGAAGATCGGCGAGGTCAGCGAGGCCCTTGCCGCGGAACTTCGAACGATGGCGCTCTGGCTTTGTCTTGACTCGGTGGAGGTAGGGCGAACGGGTCCTTTGGCACGGGGACTTGCCGCAGCCATCCGCAGCTGATCGGAGAGAGTCATCTGCAGATTGCGCAGATGAGACAGATGAAGAACACCAGGCAGTAAGTAGTAAGTAGGGCAGTTTAACAATTCTTGAGTTCTAGCTGCGAAATCCGCGATATGCGAGTGGTATACTCACCGCACTGGTGGTTGGATTATGGATATGAGGCTTGATGGAATGCGCGTTGGTCTTCTGGAAGCGCGCATGTCAAACGAACTGGCGGATCTCATACGCCGATACGGCGGAGATCCTTACTGTGTGCCGGCGGTGCGTGAGTCCCCCCTCGAGTGCGCGGACCAGGTAGGCGCTTTCATCAGCAGTCTCAGTGAAGGCTCGCTCCAGGTCATCATTTTTTTGACAGGGGTGGGAGCCAGGACCCTGTTTCTGGAAGCCGAGAAGCTCGGGCGCTGGCCTGAGTTGTTTGAAGGTTTGGAAAGAGTGACAACCGTGTGTCGCGGGCCGAAGCCGGTAGCCGTGTTGAAGCGAACTGGAGTGCATATCTCGATCGTGGCGCCCGAGCCGAACACAACGGTTGAGTTGCTTGAGGCAATGGCCTCACTCGACATTCGAGGCAAAGGGGTTGGCCTCACGCACTATGGTGAACGAAATGTGCTATTGACCGAGGCTCTTGAAGCGCGTGGCGCAAAGCTCTTTGAGATGTGTCTGTATGAATGGCAGCTGCCCGAAGACGTACAGGCTCTAAGGGATCTGGTCGAGGAGATCATCGGCGGCAGTCTGGGCGCCGTCGCATTCACGAGCCAGATTCAGATTCGCCACCTGTTTCAGATGGCCGAAGAGAGCGGGCGGTCACGAGAGTTAGCTGAGGCACTCAACACGAGATTGATCGTTGCATCAGTGGGGCCGACCTGCACCGGTGTCTTGCAGGCCTTCGGGGTGACGCCTCATGTCGTTCCGGAGCATCCGAAGATGGGACATCTGGTTTTGTCCCTGGCTCAATACGTTCACGCTAAGAACAACGGAGTCTAGTTGTCCCTCAGCGGCTTCCGCCTCACCCTCGCAACAGATTGTGAATTTGAATTACTCCGGCCTCTCGCGATATCGGGTCAGGTCGCCTTATTGTGATGTGCCCCAGCTTGCGTCCAGGCTTCGGCGCTTTGTCGTACAGGTGGAGGTGAGTATCGTTCATCGCCAGCACCGGGCGCGGATCGGGAAGAGTACCTATGAGGTTGATCATAGCTGAGTGGCCCAGAGCCTCCGTCGAGCCCAGCGGAAGGCCGAGGATCGCGCGCAAATGATTCTCGAACTGACTGGTCTCGGCGCCCTCTATAGTCCAGTGGCCGGAGTTGTGCACCCGAGGCGCGAATTCGTTGGCATACAGTTGACCCTCATAAAGAAAGAACTCGATCGCCAGCACGCCTACGTATTCCAGGGCTTCGAGAACTCGAGCCGCACAATCTTCTGCCAGGGCTTGAAGCTCCAGGGTCAGGCAAGGTGCAGGTGCCAGTGACAGCCGCAGAATCCCGCCTTCGTGGTGATTCTCGACCAGCGGATAGAATGCGGTCTCGGCCTTTCGTCCTCGCACCGCCAGGATGGACACCTCGCGCTCGAAGGGAACAAAACTCTCCAGTATTAGCAGAGGGCTCCCGATTGAATTCCACGCGGTTGGGATATCCTCAGGCGTCCGCAAGAGAAACTGACCCTTACCGTCATAGCCGAGGCGCCGCGTCTTCAGCATTGCCGGCAGACCTATCTCGCCTGCCGCTCGCTCGAGATCCTGTCTTGATCTCACCGCGCTGAAGCGCGCTGTTTGAATTCCGAGTCGCTGGAAAAAACTCTTCTCCAGCAGCCTGTCCTGACCCCACTCCAACGCGTCGGGCGGCGGAAAGACGGTCACTCGTTCGTTGAGAAATCGGAGCGATTCAACTGGAACGTTTTCGAACTCGAAGGATGCCAGGTCGAGACCCTCGGCAAACAGCTCCAACGCATTCAAGTCATCAAACTCGGCGGTCATCAATTCAGCAACGTCTCTAACCGGAGCGTCGGGATTGTGATCGAGCGCGCGAAAGCGGAGACCCAGAGGATACCCGGCCAGCGCCAGCATTCGCCCGAGTTGGCCGCCTCCCAATAGCCCAATAATCATCCCTGAGTCCTCGGATCGGGGTTGTCCAGCACAGTCCGCGTCTGAGCCTCACGATAACGCCGAAGCGCCTCGCGAAATTCAGGATGTCGGATGCCGAGGATCGCGGCCGCAAACAAAGCAGCATTGACTGCACCCGACGTTCCGATAGCGAACGTTGCAACCGGAACGCCTGCCGGCATCTGCGCGATCGACAGCAACGAATCCACTCCCTTCAGGGCTCGCGATTCCACCGGCACTCCCAGCACCGGTAGGACAGTCTTTGCGGCAGTCATTCCGGGAAGGTGGGCCGCCCCGCCCGCCCCTGCGATTATGACCTCCAGCCCTCGACTCTCCGCCAAGGAGGCATATTCGAATAGCAGGTCGGGGGTGCGGTGCGCCGAAACGACACGCACTTCGAATGGAATACCAAGGGCCTCCAGGGTTTTGGTCGTATGGGACAAGGTCTCCCAATCCGACTTGGAACCCATAATCACGCCGACTAGAGCCTGCATCGGTTACTCCTGAGACATCTGTAAGAGAAGTGGGATTATACCTGTGATTGTGAATTTGTCACTTGTCATTTGTCATTGGT
The DNA here is from genome assembly GCA_036003885.1 of Blastocatellia bacterium. Taxonomy (GTDB): domain Bacteria; phylum Acidobacteriota; class Blastocatellia; order UBA7656; family UBA7656; genus DASYSA01. Next base: position 7,093 of record DASYSA010000217.1, read on the forward strand.
CCGTGATCCGTGGTCAGTTGACAATCCGCGAAAGGCGCCTAATCCTTGGCGACAAGACAACGGACCACGGACCACGGACAACGGACCAATGACGAATTCGTGTCATTCGTGGTTCCTTTTTGCTGCCCTTTGCAAAGTGAAGATGGTTCCTCCACCGCGCCCCCCGCTCCACTCGACCTCAGCTTGTATCAAGCTGGCGCGGGAACGGATGTTTGCCAATCCGCGACCCATGGAGACCCTGCACCCGACATCGAAGCCGCTTCCGTTGTCTTCAAGTTCAATTGCCCACCCGCCATCCGTCTCGCTCGTGACGACTAGCCGGACGTGAGTTGCGTTCGAGTGATGACAGGTGTTGCTGATCGCTTCCTGCAAGATCCGATAGATCTGGATCTGCTCGGCCGGGGCAAGCCGCAGCCTCTCTTCGATGGCATCGTCACAAACGAATTCGTACTCGAACCTGTGATCGCTGGGCATGTGCGCAACTGCATCCGCAATCGCCCATTCGAGTGCGGCCGCCAATCCGACATTCGACAGAGTCGAAGGGCTGAGATCTTCACAGATGCGGCGAATCTCGGTTGATATTGTCTCTACCTCGCCGCGGAGAACGGCGGGGTCGATTGTTTCGCGCCCGTTCTCGTTCTCACGCGCCGGCAGTTGATCGGTGAGCAGCAGCAGCCGTCGCAGGTCGGCGAGTGTCTGATCGTGCAGGTCGCGCGAAATTCGCCTGCGCTCGGCCTCGGTCTCATTCGCCAATTGCATTCGAGTGTCGGCAAGCTGCAGGTTCGCGTCGCCAAGCGCGACATTTGTGCGAGTGAGCCGCAAGTTCTGACGACGTCCCCACCACATCGCAACCAGCGCCAATGCGAGGAGAACCGCCAGTCCGCTGCTGGCCCAGGGAAACGGCGCGCGCGCGACTTGAAAGTCAAGCGCAAACGGTTCAGAAGCCGCCAGGTCATTGGTGAATGCACGCGCCTCGACGCGGTAGCGCCCCGGCCGCAGATTCTCAATCAGAAACTGCGAATCACGAGCGAGTTTATGACCGAGCAGTTTGCCATGGGAGTCGTACAACGAAAACGAGTATTGAAACTGTTCGGGGAAGGTCCGGCTGCTGAACGCCTCAAGATCAACCAGGAGGCCGCTCTGCGGATAGTCCAAACTCAATCCCGCGTGAATCTCCTCAGGCTGAAAAAGGCGTTTGCTCATCACCCGAGCAACTCTGAGTTGCGGAGCGATGTGACCGGGTATGTAGCGAGCAACGCCACGGTTGGTTCCAATCCACAACACTTCGTCGCCTGATGCTTCGGTTGTAGCCAGAATCGCGAAGGCGTTTTGTGAGGGCAGACCCTGTTCGGCTCCCAGCCGAGCGATTACCGGACCACCGCCGTCGTCGATCAGGATCCTGTACAGGCCGCCACCTGCGGTTACACACCAGGCGGTGTTTGCCCTTGCAATGACTTTTCGCACATCGTTGCCCTCGAGAAGCGTTAGCAACTGGCCGGACCTGTATGCGTTCAAGCCGTCGGGTGTCGCAAGCCACAACGTTCCGTCACTGCTGCCACCAATCGACCAGGCAGTCTTGCCGCTCATGGAGTCGAGCGCAGCCTCGCGACGGACCTCTCTGCCATCGAAGACGAAAACCCCGTCGCCGGCGGTCCCTATCCAAAGCCGCTTGTCATTGTCGGAATGAAGGCTGACGGCCGACTGACCCGGCCAGACCAGCACATGCCGATCGCGTTCCAGCCGTTCCAAACCTCGCCCGAAGCTGGCGATGTAAAATGACCCCTGAAACTCGCATATCGCTCGCACACTGTCGCCGGTTGCACCTGTTTCATCCGCGGGCTCGATTCTTGAAAACAGCCGGTCCCCCGGAAGCGGTCCTGAGATCCCGTGAGCGCGGCGCTGTTTGGTAGTCGGCTTGATGCCGGTGAAGAGACCGGACGCAGTTCCGACCAGGAGATGTTCCGGGGCATCCTCTGCAATCGAATGGACGGTCTTGCCTTGTAGCTCTTTGATCTCATGCCACGCTTCCGCTTTCGCGCTACGAACGAAGAGCCCCCGGTTAGTCCCGCACCAGATCCAGCCATCTCTCGACTGAAAGAGCGCACGGGTGAAGTTGCTCTCCCGGTGAATCGATACGGTCTCGATCCGAAGACTCCGGGGATCGTAACGGCACGCTCCGCGATCTGTGCCGAACCACACGACTCCTTCACGGTCAACGAACACGGCGTAGATGTGATTTGAGCGAAGCCCGCCTGCGGTGTTCTCGAAGGTGAAGTGTTCGAGCTTGTGGGACTCTCCATACGTGAATGCGCCCTGTCCCTCGGTGCCGGCCCACAAGGCACCCTGCGGATCAAACGCCAGAGCAGTAACGGTTCCCGTGTTCATCGCGAGCTTCTGCGGCCGGATCAGGTCAGCGCTCTGAAACAGTCCGCTGTCCCGATCTGTTGTCTGCGCGCCGAACCACGGCCGGCCCCGAGCATCGATCGCGATAGCTTCGACAAAGAATGCGCGCGGCCTGCTGAGAATCTCTCTCACCTCGTCGCCTTCGACTGCCAGCAATCCGCGGCTATGAGAGCCGACGAGCAGCATATTACCCATCAGCGCAAGACTGGTAAGGGGAAGGGGACTACGGCTCGCCGAATCTGATTGGAGAAGGGGGTGATCTTCGGACTTGATTGTGCGCACGGCTAGCGAGCCGTCGGCCTGCCGTGAGCAGGAGAAAATAGATCCCTGTTCACTCGCGAAAACAACGCGGCTGGAATCGGAAGTCAGGATGGCGGTTATCGGCTTGCCGACGGTCTCCGGAATCGGCCTGAATTCGCCACCGACGAGCCGGGTCGCACCCGAGTCTGTTCCGATCCACAACACGCCCTGGCTATCAAGTTTGATTGCTCGTACGCGACCTGCGGGAAGGCCTTCGGCGACGATCTTGTGAATGCGGCGACCGTCGTACTTCGCGAGTCCGCCGTCAGTTCCGAGCCACAGAAACCCTTCGGTGTCCTGGGCAATGACCCGGACGTGATCTGAAGGCAGACCATGAAATAGAGTGACCGATCCCCATTGATGGAGATTGGCGGAGGAGGTGGAAGGGATGAGTGACTGTGCCTGGGCGGTCACTGCATAAATCAAGAGCGCAGTGACTCCGGCGATCCCGAGAAGCAGACGCCTGTCAGTGTATCCCTTAGCGGTCATGGCCCTGGTCAGCTCTCACTCTTTTTAAGCCCGATTTCGCCATCAACGCACTTTTTCCGGTCGCGGTCGATCCAGCCCTCAAGCTCTTTGGCAGCCTTCTCGAGCTCGTCACTGTTTATAAGCCCACGCCTCAGCGCTTCGAAGAAGGCCCGTGTGCGAATGTTATATGCGAGCTTGTCATAAGCTTCGTTGGGAGTGCCCTCAGGAGATGAGGCGAACAGCTTTTCATAGAGGGTCGCGAGCCGGCTCTCGACGCCGCGTAAGCTCAAGCTACACTTTCGCGCGATGGCCCAGTTCGAGAGCCCGAGGGCGAGATAGTACAACGCCTCGGCTTCGAACTCGGTCAGCAATGGACGCTTGAACGAGTCTTTGAAGGCCGGGTCGATCATGTCGGCGCCGTCCTCAAGCACCGCGGCGACAAAACGAAGGAAGCGAGTCTCAGGGTTGTTCTTGTCGATGAAGCCGTAGGCCGGCTGCGGGTGTACCGATTTGACGATCTTGCGAATCTCGTTGATGTAGACCTCGTGAGGGAATTGAGTCCAGAAGATTATTCGAGCGCCTGGGAAGCCTCGCCATATCGCCCGAGCAGCCTTCACTCCTGACAGTTTGGGCATTTGAATGTCGAGCACGCAGAGTTCAGGCCTGTGCTCAAGCGCCAGCTCCACCGTGGTCTCTCCGTCTCCCGCCTCGAGCACGGGTGTGTGTGACGGGAATTCACGCTCGAGGAGTTCGCGCAAATAGCGCCGCTGGGCGATGTTGTCTTCGGCTATCAGAATGGGCATTTCCAGAACATTCTCTCTGTTCCGGCGCGTTCTAAGGACGTCCGCGCAGATATTTGTCGAAGAATGCGAGCACCCGGTCTTCATACTCCTGCGTCGCCGCGTGGTGCAAGTCAACGTGCGCCGCGCCATCAACGACCCAGAACTCCTTCGGCTCACTCGCGGCGTTGAGGAGCTGGTTGGACTCGTCGAGCGTCGTGGCTCGATCTTGAGAGCCGGCGATGAATAGTTTGGGAGCGGCGATTTGACTAACCCGATCGACTGGACAAAGAAGGTCGGCTTCAACTCCCAAACGAGGACCAAGCTGCATTGTGAGCAGAGGTGTAAGCGCACCAGCCCAGAAACCAAGTCGTACTTTCAACCGGTTAGCAATGGCTCGATCTATTGCGGGGTAAACCTGCTCGAGTACCATCGCGTCGGAGTCCAGGGACGGTGAGGCGAGCAAGGCCGCTGCCCCTCCCATCGACGTTCCAATCAGGGCGATCTTCTCATCGGGCAGCCGCCCCCTGAGAAAAGCGACTGCGGCCTGTGCGTCCCTGCTCTCGAGGTGGCCAAAAGTTATTTGCCTGCCAATGCTCTCCCCATGAGCTTGAAAATCGAAAAGCAGAACAGAATAGCCGGCCCTGGATAGAAAGCGAGCGCGCCCCAACATGCTAAGGCGGTTCGCGCGAACACCGTGCATCAGAACTACCGAGCCGGCTCCTTTTGTTCCGCGGATGAACCAACCATGAATTGTCGATCCCGACTCGCTGTGGAACTCAACGCGTTCGATTTCCAGATCTTCAGGAGGATTGCCGATGGCTTGCTGGCAGGGTGCGCTCAGAGCGCTTCCTGCCAGCCAAGTTGCGACGAAACAGCCGAGTAGCGATATTATGAGGGCGATCGGAAAAAACCTGCGTTTCATTCGCATCGACGGCCTCCGCGCTCTCTATACCGGGAACTGCCTATTGCGGCAATGTTCCGGTAACGTTGGTCGGCGGCTTTGATGCTACGGCCGGTCTGTTGGTTGGTCAATGTGGTTAGCCACAGTACCTGAAGTAAGCTCGTCAACCTACGGCTGTGAGCAGGCCACGCCGGGACGACAGGAAATCGATCGCGTGGTGATAAGCGGCGTCGACGGCGGCTCGGCCTTCTGAAAGGGTCTTCGGTCCGATTGGCGGTACAACTGGTTCGACCCACGTTATCCGGCTCCTGGCATCGCCAAGCGCCTTTAGCCGGTGTTGCTCGATCTCTTTGCGCGCCGCGGTGAGGGCCTGTTCGAACAGGGACACGACCGACCAGGTCCGCTCCTCGAATCGGGTCGACTCGGTCCGCGTTGGGAGATAGTGAATGATGACGCGGTCCGGTTGCTCCGATTCCAGGATCACTTCGAGGGGGACCTTAGCCAGAAATCCGCCATCCCAATACTGGCAACCGTTCAGCGACTTCGGTGACATCAGAAACGGGTAACCGCATGAGGCTCGAACCTTGTCGGCAATCCGTCCGGAGCTGAAGGTCTCATCGGCGCCCCGCGTCAGATTAAGCGCTGTAACATAAAGAGCCCGAGGGCATGCTTCAAAGGTCTTCGCTCGCAGGTGGCGCTCCATCAGCTCTTCGAAACGGTTGCCTTTCAGCCAGCCTGTCCAGCCGCGGCCTTGTCTGAAGAGAGCTTTCGCAATTCCCGTGATCCCAGTGCTGTCCCAGATGTCGCTGCGACGTACGCTGGTGAGCATATCTACGATCTCGTTTGCCGGAACACCTGAGGCGTGCAGGGCAGCGACGATCGCGCCCGCGCTCGAACCGGCTATCGCGCGATAGTCAATGCCCAACTCCTCGATTGCAAGCATGAATCCGGCGTGAGCGAAGAAACCGAAGTAGCCGGCGGATAGAATTATCGCAATGCGTGGGCGCGCGGCTGGTCCATCACGCCTGGTGCTCGGCTCGTCCTTTGGCCTCGGAAGGCCGGCGGTCATTTAGAACCTCCTCCGGGATTCATTCAGCGGGGCATACTACTCTGCCGTTTAGAGGTCATCAAGGGGTGCGCGTAAAGATTCAGCGCGAGAGTCCAGGGACCGCTTGACCGCAAAAAGACTATTCACCGCATGAACACCGGTCACGGGAGGAACGAATTGAAAATCAGAATCGCAGAATCGAGGGCCTGACCCCGTTCAATAGGCGTGGTTTGATCGGGCGGCAATCGCTGCTAGAATGTGAAGCCTTCAGAGTTGGAGACGTCACTGATAACGGTGATCGATCTCGTGTCGATTGCTTTCATCAGTCTCGGTAAACGGCAATCAGGGAGAAATTCTTGTTCAAGGTCGCACTGGTTGGAACGCATGGCGTCAACAAGACCACCCTTGCCTACGAGCTCGCCGGATTGCTCAAGCGGCGCGGCAAAACAGTCGAATTGCTGACCGAAATCGCCCGCGAGTGTCCCTTCCCGCTCAATGAACACGCGAGCCGCGAGGCGTATCATTGGATCATCGCGCGACAGGTCCAACTCGAGATAGAGAAGTCGCCGCGAGCGGACATACTCGTTTGCGACCGATCGGTTTTGGACAACTTTGCCTACTATGTTCGGCGCTATGGCGACATTGGCAAGGAGGCTGATGGCCTGGGGTCATATTGTCGCTCGTGGATGGACACATATGATCTGCTTGTACGCCTCCCCATCGCGCAGCAGCTTGCGCCGGATGGGTTTCGTTCCACTGATGTGGTGTTTCAGCAAGAGATTGATGGCTTATGCGACAGGCTGTTTGACCCTTACAATCAGATCACTCACCCGGTTTACTTGCGCGGCTCGATGTCAGCCGCCGAGATCGGCCAGTTTATTGAGGGGTCGTCGATCATCACCCGGTAAAGCGAAATGGCCAGTAGCATCCCATGGGGGCAGCGCCGAGTCTCGCACGCTGGAAGCGTGCGTACCCAGGCGCGCGTCAGCTGTAGAGAACGTCCGGCTTGGGTACAGCCGCCGATTTCATTTGGAACGCTAGTGGGCTGACAAAGGTGTGGCAGTCTGAAATCGGGGCGTTTTCGAGCACCACGGGAAACAGCCGGTAGTGGCACGAAAGTTTCTCTTGTGGGGACGGAATTAACTCAGCTAATCGGAGGAAACTATGTGTAAGAGAATCAAGGAACTCATTGCGGCGTTCACCCTGACCATAATGATTGCTCTGGTCAGTTCCGCCTCAGCGCAGCAAGACACGAAGCAGGGGGCCACCACCGCAAAGGGTCAGTATAAGGAATCGGGCAAAGAGGTGGGGAAAGCAGGCAAGAGCCTGGGTCACAACGTCAGGCATGGCCGGCTCGCGCGCGGGGGAAAGCATTTCGGCAAACACATGGGACACGCTGGGAGGAATTTCGGACGTGGAACCAAGCGCGTGGTGAAGAGAGCAGTCGAGCCTTAGCGAAAAACAGGGCTGAACAACATAATCGCCTGCATTTGGAGCAAAGCGAGCGCCCCGTTACGGGGCGACCCTCCGTCGTCTCGCCTGTAGATCGCGAGACCTCAACGATAGACAAAAGAAGCCTGGGGGCGACGGAGGTCCCTGCCCGGGTTATCTACATTCGCATTCGTCGATCCGCTTCCCCATATCGACCAGAAGCGCGCAAGGGTCCGAATTCTTACCCTCAACCTAAAGTTCTAAACAAATCGGCCGATAAGTATCTATTGACGGGGACAGCAACCAGACATGGACGGGTTTTGGTGCGGATTCTGTTGAGGATCGGTCGATCAGATCGGGTTATCAATTCTTTGGCTGACGTGTGGGGGCCGGTTTCCTGACAATCGGGAAGAGATCGCTGGCCCGTCTCTAAATCCAATCAGGAGTGTGCAGGTATGCGCAAGAAAGTTTTAGTTGTAGATGACGCGGCGACCATCGTGATGATGGAGCAGATGATTCTTGGTAAGACTTACGAAATAGTTACGGCTCGCAATGGATTGGAGGCGGTTGAGAAGGCGGTCGCCGTCCAGCCGGACTTGATCCTGCTCGACGTTATGATGCCCATGCAGGGTGGAATCGAGACGTGTCGGCAACTTCGCGCACACGCAGAGACCCGAGAGATCCCGATCATAATGGTCTCGACTCGATCCGAAATCGAGAGCGTCGAAGCGAGTTATGAGAGTGGGTGTAGCGCCTACGTCACCAAGCCGATCAACAGCCGTGAGCTGCTCTCAACGGTGAAGAGCTTCATCGGTGCCTGAAGGAGGAGCGAACCATGCGCGAAAGAGATACAGGAGAACGCGCGTCCTACGTACATCGAGTACGCGACGAGACGCACCGATTCGCTAACGACCTCATGGCCGAGAATGAGAAACTGCGGACTCGCGTCGCTACGGCTGAGAACGAAAAGGGGCGGGCCCAGGAACAGTTGCTCGCATTGCAGGAGCAGATCGAGCGCGACCGGCGCGAGCATGCTCAATTGCAGCGGCGGCTGGTCGAAATCGAGGTTGAGAATCAAGGCTTTTCTGAGAGGTTCCTCGAGGTAGAGCAGAACAACTCCAACCTGGCCAATCTGTACGTGGTCAGTTACCGTCTGCACGGAACCCTCGAACGCAGCGAAGTGCTGTCGGTCATCGAGGAGATCATCATTAACCTCATCGGCTCTGAAGAGCTCGCCGTATTCGAGGTGGACCAGGACGGGTCATTCCTCGATCTTGTGTCATCGTTTGGGATCGAACCGGAAAAATACCGGCATATACCTCTTGGATCAGGGTTGATCGGTCGAGTCGCCGTCGAGGGCCGGCCGTACATAGCTGAACGGCGAGGCTACGAAGAACTAACAGAGGACGATGATGTGATCGCGTGCATTCCGCTCAAACTCGGCGATCGAGTGACGGGCGCTGTCGCGATCTTCAGTCTACTCCCCCAAAAGTCTGGACTCGGGTCCCTGGACTACGAATTGTTCGACCTTCTTGCAACTCATGCGGCAATGGCTCTCTACTGCTCCGGCATCCAGGAACGACTGAAGGTCGCAGCTAACGTGAGCGAGCGCATGAAACTTCAGGTTGAAGTAGCCTGATCCGTTCCGCATTCCGAACCGACACACGGTTTGACGTTGAGGCAAAGGCAACTATGTATTTCAATGAGTATGTTGTAAACGATCTAGCGCTCGATTCTGTCAGCACTACGCAAACCCGGTTCTTCCACGGGGTGGGGCACCTGCAATTCATCGAGCACCACCTCTTTCCGGAGTGGGAGGCGCAGGCCGCCTCCGGGTCTCGAGCGCGCCACATCCGCATATGGAGCATGGCGTCCGCCGATGGAGATGAGCCTTATTCACTTGCGTTCGCCTTGTTAGAGCGTTTTCCCGCCAAATTGGGCTGGCGGATACAGATCCTGACCACCGACCTTTCGACTCGTGCGCGGGAGGATAGCTGTCCTTCGGAGAGATCGGATGAGAAGAGCTCGGAAGATGAAATGGCGAAAGTCGGATCTGAGGTTGGGCCGATCATCGAGTTTCATCGAGTCAATCTCAACGATGAGATCTCCCCGCTCGGGGGGCCGTTCGATCTGATCTGGTACCGCAACGTCTTAACCTACTTCAACTATCAGTCGAAGATGGATATCGTGGCAGACCGGGCGCTCGATCTACAATCTCCGGCGCGAGACCGCTCGAAGACGCGGACACAATAACGTTTCGCGTTTTGCGTTTGTCGTTTTGCGTTCTTTCGCGGGTTGTGTAACGCAAAACGCGAAACGACAAACGTGAAACGCCGGCCGTCACTCGCCTATGATCTTGACCAGCACTCGCTTCCGTCGCCCGCCGTCGAACTCACCGTAAAAAATCTGTTCCCACGGCCCGAAGTCCAGGCGTCCCTCGGTTACAGCCACAACCACTTCGCGTCCCATGACCTGTCTCTTCAGATGCGCGTCGCCGTTGTCTTCTCCGGTGAGATTGTGACGATAGCGATCGAGCGGTTCATGCGGAGCAAGACGTTCGAGCCACTCTTCGTAGTCCCTGTGCAGACCACTTTCGTCATCGTTGATGAACACGGACGCGGTTATGTGCATCGCATTGACCAGCGCAAGCCCCTCCTTCACGCCGCTCTCGCGCAAACATTCTTCGACCTGGGGCGTGATGTTTATGAAGGCACGGCGGGTGGGAATGTTGAACCAGAGCTCTTTCCTGTGACTTCGCATCGAGGATTACCTCCACTGTTCGCGCTCAACTGATTCAAGGTCTGTACCAGGTTTCCACGGATCGATGATGTGGTCAACGGCAAGCCACAGGCTGCGGCTGTGGTGAAAGAACAGAACAGGCAGTATTGCTCCAAGCACAAACAGAATTGTGAAGAGCTTCTGATCAAACTTGACCGAGGTGCTGAAGTAGATCAACACCGCGGCAATCAGCAGTGACTCGGTCGCGATGACGTTTATGTAGATTGCTCCGGTAAATTAACCCTGTTCGCGCT
>DASYSA010000218.1:0-32337 GCA_036003885.1 Blastocatellia bacterium
TTGCCGGCGGGGTGCTCTACTGGCAGGCGAGGTATCTGCCTTCGCTGAAGGGTGGCATCTCGGAATACATCATTGTCTCTCTCGTACAGTTCTCGCTCTACCTTGGGGCATGCTATCTGGTGTTACGTGATAGGGGATCACTTTGGGCCGGCGCCGGCCGCTGGGCCAAGCTGGCCGCCCTCTCTATCGTATTGCTTGTTGCCGCGTCGTTCCGCGCCGAACTAGTAGACCAACCGCCTTACCTGTCGAGCGACGTTTATCGTTACATATGGGATGGGCGCGTTCAGGCGGCCGGGATAAATCCGTACCGTTACGTGCCCTCGGCCCCGGAACTTGCTGATCTTCGGGACGACGCCATCTACCGCTACATCAACAGGCGCGAGTTCGCGCACACCATCTACCCGCCCGTGGCTCAGGCCATATTCCTTGGCGTCAATCTCATCAGCCCCTCGAGCGTCCGGGGATTCAAGATTGCAATGTCGCTCTTCGACCTGGCAGCGATCGCGGCAATCATGCTGGCGCTCTGGCGAAGCGGCCTGGCCCCGATCCAGGCGATCGTCTTTGCCTGGCACCCGCTGCTGATCTGGGAGAGCGCGCACAGCGGTCACATAGAATCGGCTGCCCTGGCCTTTTTGGCGGCGGCCCTTCTCGCCTGGTCATATAAGAAACCTGCGCTGACCGGAGCTGCGATTGCGCTGGCAACGCTGGTAAAGGTTTACCCGGCGCTCCTGCTGCCGGTCTTCATGATGTCGGGCGTGGCCGGCTCCAGCGAAAGGCGAGGTCAGGAAGGCAGGTCGACTCCCGGAGGACGGCTCGCCAGACTGCGCGCGATCTGTCTTTGCAAGTCCAATCTGCGAATGCTGGCGGCATTCGCAGCGACTGTTCTTCTTGCCTACGTGCCCTACCTCACAGTCGGATCGGGAGTCACAGGATATCTATCGGGCTACCTAAGGGAGGAGGGCTTCGTCGACTCCGGAAACCGGTACTTCTTGCTGGGACTTGTTCGCGAAGTTGCGAATGTACCGGCGGTCCTCTATTCCGCGGTGGCGGCGCTTGTGCTTGGGTGGTTCGCTCTGCGGGCTCTACTCCTGCACAAGCGGACCGCGGCAGATGTTGCAGGCGTCGCCACATCGATGGTCGGGCTGTTCCTGGTACTCAGCAGCCCGCGATACAGTTGGTACGTAGCCTGGATCATTCCGTTCCTCTGCTTTGTTCCGCGAGCCGGATGGCTTTACCTCTCGGGTGCATCGGTGTTGTTGTATCTGTTATGGCTCACCGATGGCCACCCAGGCGTGCCCCTCTGGCTTGGAGCCGCCCTGTATCTACCGGCGCTGGTTTTGTTGATTGGGGAGCACTGGAAGCTCCGCAGTGAAACTGTGAGTGGGTGATGAGTTCAGAAACTGCGCCACAATCGCCGGCCGTCGAGCAACGCATCATTGACCTGCCGCGTGGTAGCCGCACTGTGGCGTACGTCACCTCGGTCCCGGCGGCTCTTATGGCGCTCGGCCTCACGAGTGCCTGGCTGTATTTCTGGGCAGGCGACCTTCATCGCTTCACGCAGTGGATTGCGGCCTACGAGAGTCTGTTCGTTGCCCAGTTCACGATTTATCTGGCGGCGTGTTACGCAGTGGTGAGGCTTCCGGGCAGGTTGTCCCACACGGCTTCGGTCTTGAGCGTGGTGATAGTCCTGATCCTGGCCGCGAGTTTTAGGGCTGAATTAGTCGGCAAACGCCCGTACCTCTCCACTGACGTTTACCGGTACATCTGGGACGGGCGAGTCCAGGCCGCCGGGATAAATCCATATCGCTATGTCCCGTCTGCCGCGGAGCTGGCCGATCTCCGCGACGAGAATATCTATCCGAAGATCAACCGCGGCGACTATGCGGTCACGCCCTATCCGCCGATGGCACAGATGATCTACGCCGCGATCTATTGGATTGCGCCATCGAGCGTCACCGGATTCAAGTCGGCGATGTCGATGTTTGACCTGTTGGCGATGCTGGCGCTCGTGCTGGTGCTGGCGCGGGCCGGGCTTGAGCCAGCGAGAGTGGTCGTGTTCGCGTGGAACCCGCTGCTGATCTTTGAAGCCGCGCACAGCGGGCACATCGAATCAGCATTCATAGCCTTTCTGGCGCTGGGGCTCCTGGCATGGTCTTGTCGGAAGCCCTCGCTTGCGGGAATAGCTCTGGGGCTTGCGACTATGGTCAAGTTCTACCCCGCGCTGCTATTGCCCGCCTTCCTTGTCGCAAACAACGACGCGAATGATGAAAAGGGTGAGGATATACAGTGGGAACGCCTCACTGCGGGATTGTTGAACAGATTCAACCTCCTCTTCTGTGGCGCTTTTATTCTGACGATAGCGCTGGCTTACTCGCCGTACCTGAGCGTCGGCACGGGGGTGCTTGGTTCTCTTGGGAGCGAGTTTCGCGAAGAGGGATTCGTCGAGAAGGGCGGGCGCTATTTTCTGCTCGCTCTATGTCGAAGAGTTTTCCCTCTTTCGACGACAGCTTTTCTCATTCTGGCGGCTTTGCTATTGGCGGGAATCGGGGTGTGGTGGCTGCTCAAACAGAAGAAGAACGAGATCGATGTGGCGAGCGGCGCATTGGCATTGATCGGTCCTTACTTGATCATCACCTCGCCGCGTTATCCCTGGCACTACGCGTGGCTGATCCCGTATCTCTGTTTTGCACCGAGGGTCGGATGGATATATCTGACCGGAGCAACGGTGTTGTTGTATCTGCTCTGGTACACACCCCTGGCCTACCCTGAGGTGCCTCTCTGGCTGGGCGGCGCAGTCTACATTCCCACGATGGCGCTGCTGGTCTGGGAGCGGTGGAAGATCCGGACGAATGGCGAGCGTCTCGATAAGGTCGCAGAGGGATCAGACCCAAGATAAAGCCATCAAATCGTAATGGCAAGAGCTTCTCTGATTCGGGGTGCGCGTCACTATTTTGCGCGAGAAGCCAGAGACGGGGTGACGGGGTCAGGCACTCGATTCCACGACTTTGATGTCATCCGTCGCGGGAATCGAGGATTCGAGTGCCTGACCCCGTCAAGAAAGGTAGAATCGAGGAATCGAGGTGCCTGACCCCGCGGCAACTCTGCCCTCTGTGACTCCCCCGGGAATTCCGCTACAGGCTGTGAGTGCGCAAAATCGTGACGCGCACCCTCTGATTCTCCGCGCAACCGCGTCTAGTTCGGCTCGGTCCGGTTTCTGTGAATATCTCGGATTGAACTTGAATCGAAACCCGTCCCCTTCATAGCGAGGGAACAAATGAAGATGAAGGTGGAAAACTTCCTGACCAGCTGCCTCTCCGTCGGCCAGGAATAGATTGACTCCGTTATGGATGTCGGATTTTGGATTCCGCAGAAGGCCGCAATCCAAAATCTAAAATCCAAAATCGCGTCACACTGCGTTCGCTCCGTCCTTTTCTGCGTGGTCTACCGAATTCAGGATGCCCGCCGGCCTCGGGTCCGCTTGCTCAATTGCTCGCACCAGCTCTCGATCTCCGAACCTTTCAGACCAGTTTATTCTCGCGGTCATCTGCATAACCACGAACAGTGTGATCACCGAGCCTATCGTCACCGCCAGGCCTGTGAACCCTTCGATGAAGAAGGCGTAAGAGAAGCCGACGAGGTAGATCACCTGTGCGAGCGCCACCTCCATGAAGGCGAACCGCGCTCCAGTCACGATGCGCATGTACGAGACGACGAGGAATATCGAGACCACCGAACAGATCGCGAAGGCCAGATGGATTGAAACATGATCGACCAGGTAGGCAAGCAACAGATGAAAGGCAAAGAACGCCGAGGCGAGAAAGAAGAAGTTCACCGGATGGATCCGAATACCCCGCAGCGCCGACACGATGAAGATGAGAAAGAAGAAGAATCCCAGCGAGACCGGAGCGAAGAAAGAGATGCGCGAAGCCATCGGTCCCGGGTTGAGTCTCTGCGGCATTTCTATGCCGATGCCGTTACCGCTGACCAGATCGGTGTAGTTCCAGGTCAATTGCCAACCGCTGCCTTCCCGTTTCTTGGAGCTCGGCGAGCTCGTGTTCGCCGGAAAGTCTATTGCGGCGAAGTCGGTTGTGGCCCCAAGTGTGAAGTTGCGAACTTCGCTTATCCCATCGCCGAACTGGTAGAGGAAGCGATCCAGCCCCTGGGACTTGTAGTTCACTGAGAACGTGTGACGCGCTTTCGCCGCGCTGGGAATTCTCGCAATCAGTCCCTTTGATTCATCCCGCGTCAACGGAACCTCTTGTCCGTCCACTTCGAATCTGAAGTCATCGTAACGGCCGTCCGGCGCTGGAAAGGCGAAGTTCAAGACCATCTCTCCGCTCTTGTCCTGGATGTTCTGAAAGACATAGTTGGCCGAGAACGTGACGCCATAGGTCGAATACCACAGCAACCCCTTTTGTCGCTGATCTAAATGAAAGTCGAGCCGGATGTCGCTCTGAGTTATGGGGATGCCGAATTTGTCGATGACCTTGCTCTTCTCGATATGTTTCTTCTTGTGGGCTTCGTCCCATACCTCGGTCTGAACGGTGCGTTCGACACTGAGCTGGGATGATGGCGCACGCTGTGTGAGGGGATCACCCCACAACTGGCCGACTTCTCGCTTTAGGGTGGATTGCTGATCCTCAGTTCGATAAACAATCGTGCTTCCAAGAAAGACCCATCCGAGTGTCGCTATTACGTACACGAATCCTATGCTGGCTATTGTCTTGGCCATGGTTCCTCCGAAGAAAGTTCTGGTGGACTACACCGCCAGGTGATCCCGATTTATTGCGAGGTCCTCCTAATCAGTCAACGCGAAAGCGATAAGTGAGTTCAGGTTTCATCCGTAAGGTTTCGTCGCGCGGGTGCTCGACTCTGAACTCACACGTCGACTTCCAAATTAATCTGCTCTGTGATCCGCGGCGCGAACTCTGATGCGAGGTTTTGCGGGATGGATGCCAGCGAAGGGGAGAAAGGGAGAGTGGGAGAGTGGGAGAGTGGGAGAAGGGCCGAAAGGGAGAAGGGGAGAGCGGAGATGTTGGACACTTCAGTCTCCCCTTCTCCCACTCTCCCTTTCTCCCATTCTTTCTTTCCTCTCCCTCATCCCTTGTCGCCTTGTTCAAAGACTCTCATTAAGTACTGACCGTAGGCGTTTCCCTTCATCGCGGCCGCAAGAGCAGCCATCTCATCGGCGCTGATGTATCCCATACGATAAGCGATCTCCTCGAGGCAGGCGACCATGAGGCCCTGTCTGTCTTGAAGAGTCTGAATGAAGTTCGACGCCTGGATCAGCGACTCGTACGTTCCGGTGTCGAGCCAGGCGATGCCGCGCCCGAGCCGCTCTACGTGCAAGGCGTTTGCGCGAAGGTATGCCAGGTTCACATCGGTGATCTCGAGCTCCCCCCTGGGCGACGGCTTCAGGGCGCGGGCAATGTCCAATACGCGGTTGTCGTAAAAGTAGAGACCGGTGACGGCCGCATGTGATTTTGGGGTTGCCGGCTTCTCTTCGAGAGTAATGGGACGGCCGTCTGAGCTGACCTCTACCACTCCATAGCGCTCGGGGTCCTTCACTTGATAGGAGAAGATGGTGGCGCCGCCGGTCCTTCGCGCGGCGCTCTGCAAATAAGATGGGAGACTGTCGCCGTAGAAGATGTTGTCGCCCAGCACCAGGGCTACCGGATCCTTCCCCACGAACTCGCGGCCGATGATGAAAGCCTGAGCCAGCCCGTCGGGACTCGGCTGGCCCGCGTAGCTGATGTTGAGGCCGAGTTGAGTGCCGTCCTGGAATAAGCGATAGAAGTGTTCCTGGTCCTGGGGGGTCGTGATCAACAGAATCTCGCGGATCCCCGCCAGCATCAGGGTGGACAGAGGATAGTAGATCATCGGCTTATCGTAGACAGGGAGAAGTTGCTTGCTTACGGCTCGCGTAATTGGATGGAGCCGGCTGCCCGAGCCGCCCGCCAGAACAATTCCCTTCATTTTAATTCCTCCACCGATTGCGGAATTCGGATTCCGCAATCCGCAATCCCAAGTCCGCAATCGCCTCCTGCCTACTGTTCCGTTGTTCCGAGCCGGCTTCTGTCGTACTTGTCAGCCTGCACCCTCTCGCACCACTTCCGATTCTCCAGATACCAGCGAACCGTTTGAGCGATGCCGCTGTCAAAATCGTGCGCCGGTGCCCATCTCAGCTCGCGCCTTATCTTCGAGGCGTCGATGGCGTAGCGGCGGTCGTGCCCGGGCCGATCCTTCACGAAGGTCTTAAGCTGGCCGTAGCTCGCGACGCCCGGCTTCCGAAGCGCGGCGTTTCCGATAGCCGGCAGCAGTTCGTCCAGCACAGCGCAGATGCGATCGACCACCTGAAGATTGGTTCGCTCGTTGTCCCCGCCGATGTTGTACTTCTCGCCGGGCTTTCCATTCCTGAATGCCTGGAGGATGCCCGAGCAATGGTCTTCCACATGGAGCCAGTCGCGAATGTTTCCGCCGTCGCCATAGATGGGAAGCGGTTTGCCCTCGACGGCATTCAGCAGCGTCAACGGGATCAGCTTCTCAGGAAACTGATAGGGCCCATAGTTGTTTGAGCAGTTGGTGATGATCGTCGCGAGTCCATAGGTCTCCGACCAGGCTCGGACAAGATGATCGGCGGCTGCCTTGGACGCCGAATAAGGCGAGTTGGGCGCATAAGGCGTGGTCTCAGAGAATAACCCGCTAGCGCCGAGTGTGCCGTAGACTTCGTCGGTAGACACGTGCAGAAAGCGAAAGCCCGATCGCCGATGTTCATCGAGGGTGGCGACAAAGTGCCGAGCCGTTTCCAGCAACACGAATGTCCCAACGATATTTGTATCAATGAACGGAGTTGGATCGTCGATCGAGCGATCCACGTGCGTCTCCGCAGCGAAATTGAATAGTCCTGTGGGACGATGCTCGCGAAACGCCGATTCCATCGTGGTCCGGTCGGCGATGTCTGCTTTGATGAATACGAACCGAGGGTTATCCAGGAGGTCCTCAAGGGTGCAGAGGTTTCCGGCGTAGGTCAGTTTGTCGATGACCACCACCTGCGCATCGGTCTGCTGGAGAATGTGTCTTACGAAGTTGACGCCGATGAAACCGGCCCCTCCGGTGACGATCAGTGTTTCCATATTCGATCCTCCCAGGGGAAGGCATTACTCCCCTCTGAGTCATGCGTTCGACCGCGGACGGTACAAGCTTAGCATTGAGCTCCTAAATGGGCCCACAGGCCAGTCATTCCCATTCGCCAGGTTGTTCAGGAGGACCCGTGATGCTGCCGATGATATTTGTGTGTTATTGCGAGTACTGACTGCATCTGGGTACGCACGCTTCCAGCGTGGGGCTGGTGGGATGCGCACGCTGGAAGCGTGTGTACCCAGGTGCTTCAGAAAATCAGCCCAATGCGGCTGAGCAGGTCGCCGAATCGCGGGTCTGAACGCAAGCTCTGCATGCGAGGGTCGACGTTTAAATAGACGAGAAACTCTGCTCGTTCCTCATAAGCCTGCTCGAGCGAATCGAGGGCTTTGTCCTTCTCTCCGAGGCCCACGTAGATTAGCGCGAACAAATAAGCGGATACCTGGTTTCGTTTTGACTGGTCTGTCAGCTCCGCAAGGATCTGCTCGGCTTCTGCTCGTTTGCCTGCTGCGCCATAGATGTTCGCGAGCTCGGCCTTAGTGAGGGACGATCCACTCGAGAGACTCACAGCCTTTTGGAGCTCGGCGATGGCTTCGTCATACTGGCCCTTCTGTTGATAAGCGAGACCGGCATAACGGCGCGCGACGAAGAAGGTCGGATCCAGTTCTATCGCTTTCTTGGAGCGCTCGAGCGAGAGGTCGTACTTACCATTGAAATAGTAAATCCAGGCCAGATGCGCTTTTGCGATCAGCGACAGCGGGTCGAGTTCCTGAGTGCGTTTCGACTCCGTGATGGCCTTGTCGAAACGTCCAATCGAGGCAAGGAAATTCGAGTACCACTGGTGTGCCGGGGCGTAGTTCGGATTCAGTTCAATCGCGCGATTAAACTCACGATCGGCTTCGGCCCATCGCCACTCATATCTGGCCTTCACGAAGGCAAGCGAGCTGTGAGCTTCCGACAGCGAATCATCCAGTTCCAGCGCTTTGACCGCTGCATCCCTGGCCTTTGGAAAGCCCTCATTCGGCTGGAGTTTGCTGTACACCACCAGCATGTTGTAGCAGTCGGCCAACCCTACGTAGGCGAGCGCATAGCTGGGGTCGTTGTCGATTGCCTGTTGGAAATACTCAGCGCCTTGCGTCAGTCCGTCGGCGGTCCGCTTGCTCCAGTAGTAACGGCCCTTCAGATAGAGCTGAGCGGCTTCGAGCTTCTTGCGGTCAGCTCCGCTCAACTTCAACCTCAGCTTGTCCGCGATGTCTTTGGAAATCTCTTCCTGAACCAGAAGAGCGTCCGAAAACTTTCGATTGTATTGCTGTCCCCAGATGCGACTGTTGTCTGACGCGTCTACAAGCTCGATGTATATCGTCAGGTTGTCGCCCCGCTGAACGACCCGGCCGGTCAGCACCGCCCGCACACCCAGGTCGTGCCCTACCGCCCTCGGGTCGATTTGCTGTCCCTTGTAGCGAAGGACCGAACTGTATGACATGATACGCACGCCCGGCAGTCGCGACATGCTGTTGATGATTCTCTCAGTCACGCTGTCGCTCATAGAGTCGGAGTTCTGGTCGCCGTTCGAGCTCTGAAACGGCAGCACCGCCACCGAGTCGATCGGCTTGACGCCATTTCCGCCGAAGGCAAAGTAAGCGACTGCCGCCCCTGCGATAATGAGAGCGGCCATCGCCAACGCCAGGCCTCTCTTGTGAGTCTTGATCTCGCTGATCAAGTACTCGGCACTCGAAGCTGGCCGGATCGCAACCGAGTCGGAGAGAGAAAATGGGACTTCGCTGATCGTGGTGACAGCGGACGGTTTGGAGCCGCTCGAAGTAAGCCCATTGCCGCTGTCCCACCCGGAATGACCCGTGCGCTCCAACTCCGCTTGAACTTCCATTCGCTGCTTGAGCCGCTTCAAGTCGATCAGCATGTCCCTGGCGGTCTGGTAGCGCTCTTCGCGGTCCTTCGTCAGAGCCTTTGTGGCTATGCGCTCAAGCTCGGCGGGAACGTCCTGTGAATAGCGCGCCAGCAGAGGGGGCTCCTTGCCCAGGATCAATGCGATTACGTCCGAAATCGTCCCCCCGTCGAACGGCTTGCGGCCCGCGACCATCTCATAAAGCACCACGCCCAGGCTGAAGATGTCGGTCCGCTCGTCGGCCCTGAGCCCTCGAGCCTGCTCGGGCGACATGTAGCTGATCGTGCCCATCACTATGCCGGGATCTGTGGTAACCAACGCTCGGGTCGCCGCCTCCGGATCGCCGCCTGCCGCTTCCCACTCCGCCGACTTCTCGGTTAACTTTGCCAGGCCGAAGTCGAGCACCTTGATGAACCCATCGGGCCGCAGCATGATGTTCTCGGGCTTAACATCGCGGTGGATAATCCCGGCTGCGTGAGCCGCCGACAACGCCGTCGTTATCTGGATGGCGATGTCCAGGGCCTCGCGGATCGACATTATGTCGCTCATTCGATGTCGGAGTGTCGAGCCGTCGATGAACTCGGTGGCGATGAAATGAGACGAGTCGACCTGACCGATCTCAAAGATGGTGATGATATTGGGATGGTTGAGCGCCGACGCCGCCCGGGCCTCCTGCTGGAAACGGCGAACTCGATCCACGTCGCGGGTGAAATCCGCCGAAAGCAGTTTCAGCGCAACTTTGCGCCCCAGCCGGCCATCTTCCGCGAGGTACACTTCACCCATGCCGCCCGCTCCAAGTGGCGAGAGGACCTTATAGTGCCCGATGGTAGTTCCTGCTATCTGAGCCACAAAAAAAACGCGAAGATAGTAATTGAGAGCGCCAATCCGAGATTAGCAACCGCTAATTCAACGGGCGCAGCTTAACATCAGAGAATACTAAATTCAAACGCCCCACGCCAACCACGAGAAATGCGAAATTCGAAACTCGAAATTCGAAATGAGGGCGGAAATCCGCATTTCGCATTTCGAACTTCGCATTTCGAATTTCCTGTCCGGTGGTAGAATCAATCACAATGACAACGGCCCCGGAAAATCCGAAATCCGAAATCCGAAATTCGAAATTCCTCATCTGTCTCCTGGCGGTCGCCGCCGCGCTAATGAGCGGCTGCCCCACCACTAGGAACCCCCAGGGAGGTCCGGCGGGGGTTGAGATCCCGGGCGAACCTCATAACTACTCCGCAATTGTCTCGCGCACTGTAGATGACGGCGCACACCAGGAGGTGACGGTGACCAGGTTCGCTCGCCTGGGCGAGATGCTCAGGGAGCAGTGGAATCAGGATGGAGAGACGCTCGTCAGTATCTGGCGTCCCGACCTGGGCAAGGTCTTTCTCCTGTCGCTCGCACGAAGAGCATATGTCGAGTCCGACCTGAGCGGCGCTTGGATGCCTGGAGGCGAAAGCGCCTCACCGGACCCCTCCGGTGGCCGATTGAACCGGCGCCCCAACGAATTAGCGCCTGGGATGAGTCCGAAGATCGACCCTGATGAGGTCGACCGGGCCTTTGAATATGAGGCTGCGCCGGAACACGTGGAAACCGAGGAGTTGCCCGAGGTGGTGATTGACGGCCGTTCATGCCGCGTCTTTCGTCAACGAGCCGTGTTCACCAATGGTCTGATCGAAACGGTCAGGACCTTTCGCTCGCCCGATCTCGAAGGGCTGGCGATCCGCGTCGAAAGTGAAACCGAGGGCTCGGCCGCCCGGATCAAGGTCTTAACCGAGCGCCGTGACGTAAGGACCGATGTCACGCCGGATCAGTTCGACGTCCCGAGTGGATTCACGAGAGTCACCTCGCTCGCCCACCGCTAGCAGGCTGCTCGAGTTTCCCCACGAGCGCTGAGTCGCCGAAGTCTTCGCGCCGGGATCCTAAATCCTGGATCCTAAATCCTCTCTATTGCGGCCCCTGAGGCGTTCGCCGCCGTCGCGGTCCGCCGCCCGCACCTGGGAATCCCGGAGTACGTGGTATCGATTGCTGGGAACCCGCGGCGGGTGACGCGACGTCCATAGCGTTATCGATTAAGTCCTGGTAAATCTTGATTTTTCCTTCGGCCTTGAGACTCTTCTCAACGGAGGCGAGGTAAGCGGAGAAGAAGGACTCGCGCCTGTCTTGCAGGAGGCCCTCGATGATCGACTTACGCTTTGTCTGAAACTCGCCAGCCATGTCGGCGTCCTTGCGGCTGACCATCGACGCGACCACGTAGTTGTCGGAATCGGCGACCTTAATTGGCTCTCGGGTGACTTCGTTCACGTTCAGCTTGTAGACGGGGGCCCGATTAGCCTCGGTAATCAATGGGCCGACGCTGGCATCCCCGGTTAGACCTGCGCGCTCGTCTGGTTTCAGCTTCATCGAGATTGCGGCGGCCTTGAGGGCGTCAGGACTCTTCGCCTGACAAAGCTGACGGGCCCGTTCGGCCGCCAGCTCCCTTGCTTTGTCGGCTCGATAGCGGTCCTCGACCTTTGTTTTCACTTCATCGAAGTTCGGCTCGTAGGGGGGGTCGCGCCGCTCGGTGTACTGACCGATGGCCTGGCCTTCGGTAAGGTTCAGGCGTTCGGTGATCTCACCGGTGTTTTTAAGTTCGAAGATAGCCGATTCCAGTTCTGAAGCGGCGCCGAGTTCGGGTAGCACATCGCCCTCGGCGAAGAAGGGCGTCTCCTTAGCGGAAGCGACTGCGGCGCCGTTCTTCTTGTTTATCTCGGCCACAACGGCATCAGCGTTCTTAGACTCTTTGAATTTCTGCTCGGCCTCGTTGCCGATCTCAATCGCTCTGGTGTAGCCCTTTTGCTTTCTGGCATCTTTGAGGAGTTGGTCACGCGATTCTTCGAAGCTTGGCATCTTGCGGTCGGTTACCTTGAAGATATAGAACTTGTCGCCTTTCTTGGTAGGCTGGCCGACTTCATCCTTCTGCATATTAAAGACGCGGTTTAGCGGGTCGTCCGTGTCGCGTTTGTCCTTCTTGTTGACCCAGCCGATGTCGCCGCCGGCAGCCTTGCTCCTGGCGTCCTCGGTGTTTTTGCGAGCGAGGTCGGCGAAGTCTTCCCCGGGTTTGCCTTCGGCGCCCTGCGCGCGTTTCACAAGGTCTTCGGCCTTCTTCCTCACTTCCTCTTCTTTTTCCTCCTGGGTCGGCTCCTTGGCTGCGGCGGCAGGAGTCTCCTTCTTCGCATCCTTGCCAGCAGCTGCAGGAGTCTCCTTCTTCCCGTCCTTACTCGACGCAGGCGTTACCTTTGGTATGTTGAGAACTATCTGGCTTACTCGTACCTGCTGAATGTTGCGCTCGGGGACGAAATCCTTCTTGAGATCGTCGTCCGATATCTGAACGGTCTCGGCGGCCTTCTTCGGATCGATGAAGATGTAGCGCGCGCGGCGTTGCTCGGCCGTAACCTTAAAATCATCCTTGTGCTGCTGGAAGAATCCCGAGAGCGCCGCGTCATTCACTGTAACTTGATCGCGGAACTTCTCGGCGGCAACCTCAACCCACATGATCTTGTAGTCGGTGTTATTGCGGCGATACTCGTCTTCAACCTCTTTGTCGGGCACCTGGATTGGAGCGGTGATATAGCTGCGAAGTTTTTCCTGAGAGATCTGGGCGCGGAGGCTGTCTTCGAACTTGGCCGGAGTCAGTCCCGGGCGCGCCTGCTGCAATCGCGTTCGATATGCCTCGGGCCCGGGCCAGGGCGCGAAGATCTGTTTGAGCCGCTCCTGCACTTCATGATCGGTGGCCCCGATGTTGCGCTTGTCGGCTTCATACTGGACTACCTTGTCGCGGATCATGCTATCCAACACCTGAGGTCCGTAAAGCCGATAAGTAGTTGTCGGGTCCTCCACTCGAGACGATCCCTGTCCCATCGCCATTTGCTGTCCAAAAGCCGCCAGCCCGTCACGCAGTTCACGCAAGGTGATCTCGTAGTTTGCCACCCTGGCGACGACGGTGTCATTGCCTGCGGAGTTGCCGATGACCCCTTGTTTCATTCCGGGTCCGAAGAAACTTATGAGGCCGATGGCCAGCAGGATTACGAACGCCAAAAGCAATACTTTACGCGATCGCTTGCGCTTGCTAAGGAACTTCAACATACCGATTATTGCCTCCCAGGTTCAAAAGCAGTCGAGCTGGTTTCCTAAGGAAACAGAAATACTAGAGGAAGGCGGGGGTCGTTGACAACCTCAGCCGCAGGGAGATCTCTTTTTGACCTGGCAAGGCCGCCAGAGGCCCTGCTTGACGATAAGCGACATACAACGAGAAACGACAGACGAGAAGCGGTATTTATGCGAAAGCCTCAAAAAAATAGTTCTTTACACCCTCTGTTTGTATCCTATAGAATCTGTGGCTTATAAGCATCTCTGTGTTGTCGCGGCATGCGCCAGATCCAACAGGGAAGGAACTAGATGAGAGACATCACACTGGAAGAGGTCATTCAGACCTATGGTGTGGAGAATTGGGGAGCAGGATACTTTGAGGTAAACCGAAAAGGCCATCTTGCGGTCCGCCCGGCGGAGGGCGATCCTCGATCTGTTGACATAAAGGAACTGATAGACGATCTGGTCGACCAGCGCAAGCTTCAACTTCCGATCCTGCTGCGCTTTCCGCAGATACTCACCAATCAGCTAAAGAAACTCCACCGCTCATTTCAAGAGGCGTCCCGGGAGTTCAACTATGCCGGCCTTCACTTCGGGGTCTTCCCGATGAAGGTCAATCCGCGTCGAGAGGTCGTCGAGGAGTTCTTGCGCGAGGGAAGCAAGTACAACTTTGGGGTTGAATGTGGCTCCAAGGCCGAGCTCTATGCGGCGCTTTCGATGGAACAGACCCCTGAATCCTTGCTCATTTGCAACGGATTCAAGGATGAGGCGTTCGTCAATCTCGCTTTGATGGGAGTCCAGATAGGCAAGCGCGTGATAATCGTCGTCGAGAAGCTCAATGAGCTCAAGATGATCGTTCGCAGGGCTCAGGAGACCGGGCTCAAGCCCTGGATCGGGATTCGGGCGAAGCTCTATTCGAAGGGTTCCGGAAAGTGGGCCTCATCGGGAGGCGAGTCCGCCAAGTTCGGGTTGACTCCGTCTGAGATGCTTGAATGCATTCGCCTGCTTCGCGAGTTTCAGATGATCGACGCGCTGAAGCTGCTGCACTTTCACATCGGGTCCCAGATCACGGATATCAAGCGTGTGAAGAACGCGATGAAGGAGGCTGCCCGCGTATACTCCAAGATACGGCTGATGCACATCGACATTGAGTATCTCGACATCGGCGGGGGTATGGGGGTCGACTACGACGGGTCCAAGACTACCTATGCTTCGTCGGTCAACTACACACCAGACGAGTTTGCGAACGACGTGATCTACACGATCAAGTCGGTCTGTGAAGACGAGAATGTGCCCGAGCCGAACCTGGTCACCGAGAGCGGCCGGGTGATGTCGGCATACCACGCCGTGTTCGTCACTTCCATTCGAGACGAGATAGAGACGTTCGCTGACGATCAGCCCGAGATCACCGTCACCGATGACGATCCGCAGGTAATAACCGAGCTGAAGGCCTTATACGACGACATAAACTCGAAGAACTACCGTGAGTACTACCATGATGCTCTCGACCACAAGGACGAGTTGCATACGCAGTTCAACCTCGGGCTGATGGACCTTGAAGACCGAGCTAAGGGCGAAGTCCTGTTCTGGGAGGTGTGCGCGCGCGCGTCGAAGTTCGCCCGTGGCGCCAAGGTGCAGGAAGAAGAGTTCGACGACCTCAAGAAGATTCTGGCATCGAAGTATCTGTGCAACTTTTCAGTCTTTCGTTCGGTGCCGGATCACTGGGCCATAGATCAACTCTTCCCGATCATGCCGATCCACCGTCTGAACGAGCAGCCCACCGACTACGCTACGTTTGTCGACAGAACGTGCGATTCCGACGGCCATATAGATAAGTTCGTCGACTTGAAGGACGTGAAGGAAGTGCTGGAGCTTCACCCGTTCACCGGCGATCCCTATTACATCGCGATATTTCTGGTGGGCGCCTATCAGGAAGTTATGGGTAGCTACCACAACCTCTTCGGTGCGCCGAACGAGGCGCACGTCATAATCGACACTGAGGGCCGCTATCACATCAAGAAACTGGTGCAGGGCAGCCGGATCGGCGACATGCTCACCTATGCGCGCTACGACAAGACTCAGTCGATTGAGAACTTCGAGCGAATGTCCAGGGCGCGCGTTGCAGCTGGTTTCATAACCGACGAACAGGCTGCGGCCCTGGTAAGACAGTACGAGAGCGACATCAACCGATACACATATCTAGAATAGCGAGTGGGAGACCGATGAACGATACTAATACGAAGAGGACCAACAGCGCGATGATGAGGAAACAGAAGAGCGCGAAGTACCTGACCGCTCCTACCCGTCCGGTCCAGATAGACCGAGATCGCTCGGTGGCCGGCATACTCATGAAGATGGAGGGCGCGGGTTTTCAGGCGCGCACGCTCGCGGAGGCGCACAATTTATGGCTCGAAATGCTGGCTGACAACGGCACTATCTTCATGGGGCTGTCGGGCGCTCTGGTAGCGGCGGGCATGCGCAGATTGATCTCATATCTGATCAAGAACCACTACGTCGATGTGGTGGTTTCGACCGGGGCAAATCTGTTTCACGACCTTCACGAGACGCTGGGCCGGTATCACTATCAGGCCGCCTCGGATATGACCGACGACGAACTTCAGGATGCCCAGGTTGGCCGCTTTTATGACACCCTGGCAAGCGAGCACGAATACCGGGAGGCCGACGAGTGGGTGGGAAACTTCGCGAACACCGTCGATCACTCGAGGCCGTATTCAACGCGTGAATTCCTGCACCTGCTGGGCCGCGAACTGGCGGAGATTGCAACCGAAGATGGGATCCTGACTTCAGCCTACAAGGCGAAGGTTCCGATCTTTTGCCCGGCGGTCGCGGACTCGTCGATCGCGGTTGGAATCGCAACTTCGCGCATCAACCGCAAGAACCCGTTTCAGTTCGACATCATTCAGGATGTGGTCGAGGCTTCGCAGATCATCGCTCGCTCTGTCAATACCTCGGTGATTCTCTTTGGAGGCGGGTCGCCTCGAAGCTTTCTTCATCAGACCGAAGTCACCGCTTCGATCATCAAGCAGACGGTTCGCGGGCACAAGTTCGCGATGCAGATCGGACTCGACCTCCCTGAAAGCAGCTCCACCTCGGGCCGCAGCTTCGAGGAGTCGCAGACCTGGGGCCGCATCGCCAAAGATGCCAAGACGGTCTCCGTGCTTTGCGACCCCACGATTGCGATGCCCATTCTGGTTACGTCCCTCTCGCAGACGGGTACTAAAGCGCTCAAACAGCGAAGACGCCCTCAGTTCAATTTCGGGCGCGAGCTAATAATCAACTTCGCCTGATCTATCCAGAGAAATCGGTCAAGTCGGATCTCCCGGGGTGATACGCAGACCCGGCTTACCACTCCTGGCCTGGTGCGGTAGACTAAAAGCGGGCGCAATGAATCCACCCATCATAGACAGGGAGGTCTATCGAATGAGATCCACGCTTACATCTTTTCTCTTAGTGTTGTTGGTTTCAGGAGTCGCCCTGGCCGGTGCTCCCAGAGAGGGCAGAGCTGACGACGTGAAGCGGCTTGCGCGGGCGACTGAAGTCTTCAGAGAGATCATGCGCACGCCCGACAAAGGCATACCTGGCGATTTGCTCGACAAGTCGTCGTGCGTTGCAATCGTGCCCGGTTTGAAGAAAGGAGGCCTGGGCATCGGCGGCCGCTACGGCAAAGGGGTTGTCATGTGTCGTAAGCCGGACCGGCAGTGGTCGGCACCCTCGTTTCTGACGGTCGAAGGCGGGAGCATTGGACTGCAGATCGGTTATCAGCAGATCGATCTGGTGATGCTAGTGATGAACAGAGACGGAATGGAGAAACTGGTAGGGGACAAGTTTACAGTTGGAGCGGACATCTCGGCCGCCGCGGGCCCGGTCGGCCGGCAGGCATCAGCCGAAACCAATATTCGAATGGACGCCCAGATACTTACCTATTCGCGCGCCAAGGGACTATTTGCGGGCGTGACGCTGAATGGCGCGGTGGTCAAGCAGGACAAGGATGACAACCGCGACTTCTACGGAAAAGAGATCAACGCGCGTGACATACTGTTCGAAGGAACAGTGCCAATGCCCGCTGAAGCAAGGTCGCTTGCAGCGGCGCTATCCTGGGAATCGCCAAGGAAGAAGTGAAGTAAGAAATGCGAAATGCGAATTTCGAATTTCGAAATTCGCATTTCTTCCTCCCACGCTCCCATCCTCCCTTACACGCGTATTGCTTCTAGTATGCTGTGTGGTGACTTCGTTGGCACCACTCTTGTTAATTTGAAGCCCCCTTGTTCGAACAACGCGCGATATTGGGCCTCTGTGCGTTCGTAGCTGTGCAACAATAGCAACATCTCAAGGTCAAGTAACTTGCCGAGCGATGGACTGTTGCCCTCCGGAATCACCATTTCTACCACCAGCACTTTGCCATTTTCGGTCATCGCCTGATGACAGTTTCGGAGGATCGTCAACGCACGTTCATCTTCCCAGTCGTGGATAATATGCTTCATGAGGTAAGCATCGCTGCCGGCCGGAACGGACGCGAAGAAGTCGCCCCCAACGGCATCACAGCGTTTGCCTACTCCGCGCGCGTCGATGATCTCATTCGCCCCATCAATCACTGATGGCGCGTCAAAAAGCACCCCGCTCATCTGCGGATACTTTTCCAGAATCGAGGCAAGGAGAAATCCATGCCCGCCGCCGACATCGACGAGGCTGCTGATTCCGGAAAAGTCGTAAGCATCGACAACCGCCGCGCTGACCGCTGAGCTGAAGCTTGTCATCGCATTGTTGAAGACTTGAGCGGGCGCCGGATTCTCGGCCAGATACTTGAAGTAAGCTTTCCCATAAATGTGCTCGAACCCGGGCTGTCCGGATTGAACGCTGTAGGAAAGGTCGCTCCATACCCGCCAGTGCCAGTCCGAGCCAAAGAAAATCGCCAGGGCGCTCAAGCTATCAGGCGCGTCAGCGCGCAGGGGTTCCGCAAGCGGCGTTAGCCGGAAGCGTCCATCATCATCTTCGGCAAATATGCCAACACTCGCCAGCGCGCGCATGATGCGGTACATCGGCCGAGCTTGCGCTCCGGTCGCCTGGGCCAGCTCGTCTGCGCTCTTCGCTCCATTTGCGAGCAAATCAGCCACGCCGAGTTTTGCCGCAACTGAAATCGCTTGCGAAGTCATAAAACCAAAAATCATCGACGTCAACTGCACCGATGGCGGAGCATCCTCGGAAACTCTTTGCGTCTCACTTTGTGACATGTTCTCTCCTTTTCATCTCTCCCATACTCCCACAGTCCACTCAGTCTTCATAAGCCTCGCCCGGGCTGCCAGAGGGGTGAAAAACCCCTAACAACCGCACGTCTACAGTACCCGTATTCTCCAGGCAGTGACTCACGCCGCGCGGAAGATAAATGCTCGTTCCGGCTTTGAAGTCTGCCCCAGCGTCCTCTATCCAGACTCGTCCCTCACCTTGAAGGATGTAGATCGCCTCTTCATAAGTATGATGATGCATGGGAGCGCGGCCCGATGGAATTACTCCGACGAACTGCGTCACGTTCTGACATCCGAGCCTGCGACTGACCAGCAGTTTGAACGTGCGATCGCCGGCCGCAATTGATTTCTCCTGGTCTTCGCGGATCGTGCGAAACGGGGTCGTGTCCAGTGGGTTTGCAGTCAAAGGCGACAGCCCGCTCTCAGCCGCGTCATCTTCGGGGCACACTACGCTCACAGTCTCGAGCAGGTTGTCGCCGCCGACTTCCTCAACATCCTTTTCGATTTGATATACGCTTCCAGGAGGAATATAGACCCCGACACCTCGCTCGAGCAGATAGCGATGGCCGTCGATGTAACAGGTCCCCGTGCCTCGAACGACGTACACGACTTCTTCGCCGGTTGGATTGCGTCGCGCAGGCGCAAGCCCGGAATCGTAGGCGCTTATAATCTGGGTGAGGTCGAGCGCTCCCGTCGCCCGAGATATGGGAATGTGAAAGCTGCGGGTGCCTTCGCGTTCTGAATGTGGTGCGTTGTCGATGACAGCCGCACGTCCCGGAAGAAACGTCATCTTTGTAACCCCCCGTTTTCAATGCCACAGAGAACCAGAGCGCGAGTAGAATAGTGAGGTCAGGGCCGGGATTTCAAGCAGGCCGGCCTGTGGTCTCTGTGCCTAATCTTTTGTTTTGAGCGCCCGCCGAGTCTTATCTTGCGCTATCAGGGACCGAATCGTCCAAGCCTGAAACGCTCAATCTCCCATGAAGTCCTGCCGGTCGCCAGCAGCTCGGCAGCGATGCGTCCAACCAGTGAGCCAAACTTGAAGCCGTGGCCCGAGAATCCAGTCACGAGCAGCACATTCTCGATGCCCGAATGCCAGTCGATAATGAAATCGTCGTCGGGTGTGTTGTTGTACACGCAGACCTTTGTCTCGATCACTCGCGCGCTTGTCAGTTCCGGAATGAACCGCGCAAAGAATTTCCGACAAAGGCCGATCGAATTACCATCGACAGTTTCATTGCGCCGGTCCGGGTCGACCGCCTCGCCCTTTTGGTGATTTGCTATCTTCATCGCCCCCGAATGGTGAACCGGAAAACCGTAGTAGCCGGAGTCCATGTCGATGAATATCGGGAAGCTTCCAACGTCGAAGTTGCTTGTTGGCGCCGTTGTTCCTGGCCGGGGCTCGAAGTAGATCGTTTCCTGCCGAGTCGTGTTGAGAACCCCTGCCAAGTCGGGAACCAGTTTCAGCGTCCACGGCCCTGAGGCTACCATCGCTCGCCCGCATTCGATCGCGCTCCCGGATGCGGTCGTTAGCATGACCTTGGACTTCTTGCCGTGATCGATGCTCACAACGCGATCGACCTCAATGATTTCTACTCCGTGTCGCCGGGCGAGTAGGATCAGGGCACTCACAATCCGCTCGGCATGCAGGATGGCGCCGCTCGGATCGAAGACTGCGTAAGGAAACGCGTCGCCGTTGAACTGCGGGAAACGCCGGGCGGCTTCGTAGCCTGTGAGCCTCTCGACCTCGAGACCGAGGGATTGCAGGACTTCCAGGGATGCAGATTCGAATGACGGCTCGGTGTGACCCGTCATCAGGAGCCCGGTTTGAGTGAGCAGAGGCGTGCCGGTATCCGCCTCGAGCCCACGCCACAACTCCAAAGAGTCGACGGCCATTCGAGCATAGAGTGGATCGGGATAGGTGAATCGGAACACCCTGGAATGGTCTATTGAAGCGGCGCGTGGATTTGGCAGCGTTGCCTGGTCGATCAACGCGACAGTGGCTCCGTCGCGCGAAACCTCGCAGGCCGCGGCCGCGCCCATCACTCCGCCGCCGATGATGACGATGTCGTAGCTCATAGTCGAAAGGCAAAGAGCAAGGTGTCGCCGGGTCAAAGAGCAGAGCCTGTTAGCCCTTTGCCCTTTGGGCCTTGCCCGTCGCCTTCAGCGTTGCATAGAGCGGAAGATGATCTGAAGCCATCAGGGCCCGCCGGCTGCGGTGCAGATCCAGGCTCTCCATCTCGAGCGAGTCCTCGAAGTAGATGTGGTCCAGGTGAAGTATGGGCATCACGCCAGGGTAAGTCTTGGATCGCTGCAGCAGACTCCGTATGTCGGCGCTCTTGAGGTGTGCCGAGAGCAGCTTGGTGGTCAAGCCTCGCGTCCACTCATTGAAGTCTCCCAGCATGATCCGCGCGCCGCCCAGTTCTTTGTTCTTGAGTATGGCCCCCTCCATCAGCTTCCGAGCCTGATGGCGGCGTTCGAGAAAAGCGGTGCCCAGGTGAACGTTGAACACGTGAAGCACGCCGAACCCCTCCAGATCGACGTCGGCGCGCAGGCAACCGCGACGCTCGCGTCCTACAACGCTGAGATCATATGTGTGAGTCCCAATGAATGGAAAGCGGCTAAGGATGACATTGCCATAGGCTCCCCCCTTGTGCCGGCGGGTTTCGCCAATGCAATAAGCCAGTCCCAGCTCCTCGGCAATGAACCGCGCCTGGTGGTCCTCGCGGGATCCATCGTCGACACTGACGACTTCCTGTAGCGCGACGATGTCTGCATCTATCTCGCGAAGTACATCGACAATTCGCCTGGGGCGCACCCGGCTATCGAGCCCGCGACACTTATGAACGTTATAAGTCGCTATCCGAATCCTATGCACCTGAACCTTGTTGCCTTTCCCTCGTCAACACTGTGAACCCGATCCAAAGCCCAAATTACCGCTGATTACTGCTGCCGTTCCAGTATCCATCCCAGTAATTCATGTGCGCGCTCGAGGATGGAACGTTGCCTCCAATCCTCGTAAGAGACAGGGAGGCTCTCCCCAACATCACGCGCAAAGTCCTCCTCGAGCCGCGCCGCGACACTTTCATCAAATACTGCCAGGTTGACCTCGTCGTTCAACCCGAACGAGCGGTTGTCGAAGTTCGTCGAGCCCACCACGCTCCAGATCCCGTCGACGACCATGGACTTCGTGTGAATCATCGAGGGGCAATACTCGTAGATCTGAGCCCCCGCCTCGAGCAACTGACCGAACAGGCGACGACTCGAACGTCGGGTCAGCAAGTGGTCCATGTGTTTGCCGGGGGCCACGATCCTGACTTCAACGCCGCGCTCCGTGATGGCTCTTATCATCTCCTGTCGGATGCTGTAGTCGGGCAGAAAATAAGGGGTCGTGATGTGAATGCTCTTGCCTGCCGACGCGAGCAGCGTCTGAAACAACATACGCCCCCGGGTTGCTCTCCCTGCCGAAGGAGTGCTGTCGACGATCATCGCCCGGGCTTCCCCTTCCTCAAGGCAGGGCGGAAAATAGTCCGTTCCCGTGAGCAGTTCACCCGACGCCTCGATCCAGTTCTCCGCGAAGCAGGATTGCAAGGCGTTGACTGCCGGCCCCTCGACGCGAAACATCGTGTCACGCCAGCGAGGTTGCCTGCCTCTGCCGGTGAGCCAGTGATCGGCGATGCCGGCGCCGCCGAGGAAACCGACACAACCGTCGATGACTATGATCTCGCGATGGGTGCGGTTGTTGATGCGCGGCAACATCTGCCAGCGGAGAGGGTGATACCACTCCACGCGGCCCCCGGCTGCGACCAGCTCCTGGAAGTAACTATTCCATGTGGCGAAGCTGCCAATACCGTCGAGCACGATGTTTACCTGGACTCCAGCCCGGGCACGTTCCACCAGCGCCTCGACAAAGCGGAGGGCAATCCGGCCCTTCTGAAATATGTAGGCTTCGATATTGATGCTGTGAGAGGCTCGTCGTATCGCATCCAATTCCGCGTCGTAGTAGACCTCGCCGTTAGTCAGGACATCGACGCGTATTCCATCATGAATCTGGGCGTCCGATACGGCCGCGATGATGCGCAGGAAGTCGGGCGAATCGAGTGGAGCCGTAGTGGTGGTTCGAACCTTGTAAGGAAGGCCGGGTTCGAACAGGGCGAGAAACAGCGTCAGGCTCAGAAACGCTATGGCGATTATTGCGATGACGTTGAAGGGAGACAGATCCATGGAAGATAACTTTTTTCAGACCAGGTGATCAGCCGGAAAAATCTTACCACAACCGAGGAGTTGAAATTCTGGAAGCCCTCCGCAACCAGGGTTTTCATGTCAGCAATCGCCTACGATAACTCGTCGAGCAGCGCTTTCGCTTCTCGCAAGTCCTTTGTATCGAATCCCTCGGTGAACCAGAGGTAAATCTGTGTGAGGAGCGTGCGCGCTTCTTCTTGTTTACCCTGGTTTTGATAGAGACGGGCCAGGCTCATCACTGCGCGCAGCTCCCAGGACTTCGCCTGCTGCTGTTGCGCAATCTCCATGGACTGCTTGAAACAACCTTCGGCCCTGGCAGCCGCAGGCGGTTCGGCCTGAACAACCGCTCTTCCGACCGTGGCCGCTCGCGAAAGGCCTCGCCCTGAAGCCTGCATAAGGATCAGTTCACCCTTAATACGATAGAGCTCGGCGAGGTAGCATCTATCCCCGTGGCGGGCCACCTCTAGTGCCTCCTCCAATACGCGGAGTCCCTCCTCGGCCTGGCGTGCCTTTCCAAGCGCTTCGGCCAGCAAACCCAAAAAGTGTGGAAGTACGACTCCAGTGCCGGTGGCTTGATGAGCGGCAAGCCCCTGGCGCATCTGTTCAAGCGCTTCTTCCCGCTTCCCCTGCTCAAGCAGCGCCCAGCCCAGCGTAATCGTTGCCATCGACTGATACAGCACCAGCCCATGTTCGCTGGAAACGGCGAGGGCGGCCTCGGCGTGTTCTTGTGCCTTCCGCTCTTCCCGACGAAGGTGATGAAGAATCGCCGCAAAGAAGAGGGCGTGGGCCAGGCCATAAGGTTCGGATAACTCGTGCGCCAGGGTCAGTGCTTCCTGGATCAACTCCAAAGCCTGATCGGGATGGCCGAGAAACCACAGCGCCCAGGCGGCAAAGCACCGCATCGCAACTCCCGGGTTCTGTGCGTAGCGGAAGGCATCATCGCGATGCCGCTCAGGATCGTAGAGTAAGAGAGCTTTCTCAAAGTGCTCCATGGCAAGAGCAAAATCACCCAAATGCATGAAGGTGATCTCCATCGCCCAGTGACCTCGCATTGCGAGGTCGGGGTACGGGAGGCGCTCAGACAGGCGCAGGAATTCTTCGGCGATCTCTCTCGCTGTCCCTAATTCTGCCCTCACTGTATAGAATGTCCTCAGTCCCCAGAGTACTTGAGAGATTTCCGGCGTCTCGCCCAATTGCTGACACAGCTCTCGAGCTCTCGTGTACACACTTCCTACATCAGGCGCCGCATAACCCTCGGTCGCAATCAACGGCACGCCCAGAGTGAGGTGCAGCCGGAGCTCTTGCCTGGCTCGTTCAGGAGTGTCCGGCAGTCTCCCGAGGAGATCCAACCCTCGCCGTGCCAGCCCGACCGCGTCCTGATACGCAAACCGGCGGATGTCGTTTTCTGCAGCCTGCTGAAGATATTGCACGGCTTGCTCATATTTCGACCCCCGCTCAAAGTGCATCGCAAGCTCCGCTGCGATTTCCCTGGCGCGCTCGCCATAGAGATCTTCCCCCTGCTCCCCGATTCGTCGGTGGAGTTGAACCCGCCTCGACGCTGACATCCGTTCATACAGCACGTTCTGATACAGAGCGTGTATGAAGCCATACCGCGTTGCCGCTTCTCCATTTGGTAGTTCCTGAATGCCGCAATCCTGAATAAACTGATGATGCCGAGCCATCTCATGGCAACGCGCTTCTATAGTCTCCCGATTCTCCCTCAATCCCGCCACCACGGCGAGAGTTGAAAACTCTGCTCCGGCGACGCTCGCCGCCTCAAGTGTTTGCTGCTGTTCTGCATCGAGATGGTCAAGCTGCTTCTCGATCATCTGCTTGATGCTGTCGGGCACTCCAACCTCTACCTTCTCGATCCCTACAACTAACTCCCAACCCCCTTCACGCTCGACAATCAACCCTTCTGCCAACAGGTAGTCGACCGCGTTGACCATAAACAGCGGATTTCCATCTGTTCGTGCGTGCACCAACCCCGCAAGCCCCGCGGGAAATCGATTGCCGGGAAATCTGACGGACAGATACCCGGCAACCGCATCTTCGCCGAGGTATTCGAGCGGTAACTCCTCGCATTGCTGTTTCGCCAACAACTCCTGCTTGACCGCCTTGAGCGGATGCCCGCTTACAATCAACTCCGCAGTTCGATAGGTCCCAATCAACATGAGCCGGGCGGCGTGACGTTGCCTTGCCAGGTATGAGATCAGATCCAGCGTCGAGTAATCGCTCCAGTGAAGGTCTTCAAATATGAGTACCAGGGGCAGGTCTGCGGTCAGCACCTCCAATGCTTCGCTCATCTCTCGAAGCATGCGTTCGCGCGTCGCTCCGAACACTTCTCGACTCAACAACTCGCGATCGTCAGCGCTCACCAAAGAAGGCATTTGCAGCAGCCACATCGGCGCGTGATCTCGCAGCACATCGATGACCCGCCCGTGCTGTCGACATAATCGGCCGATAGCCTCAAGAACCGGCAGGTACGCTTCACTCGTGCCGTACTGTTCCAGACATTGCCCTCTACCTATCCGAATGCTTCGGTCAGAGGCCAGGCTCCTCGCAAACGTGTCGACCAGGGCGGTCTTCCCGATGCCTGCTTCTCCTGTAACAAAAACGATCTGACGTTCTCCCGCGAGCATCTTGTCACGCCAGCTTCGCATCAGCGAGAGAGCCTCGTCGCGTCCGACGACTCCCGGAGGAGAGTACGCGGCATGCAGCGGTGCGGCCAAAACGCCTTTGTAGCTGCCGGTCTCCTGACTTTTCGCGAGCAGCTGCCCGCCCTCTGCTATTTGACCGATGAAGCGATAGCCCCGACGATGTGCGGTCTCAATGAATCGAGGAGACTTTGGATCATCGTCGAGAGCCGCGCGGAGCTGACGAATGGTGACTTTGAGGACGGCTTCGCCGACAAACGTCTCTGGCCAGACGGCGGCCAGGAGTTCCTCTTTGGTCACGAGCTGGCCCGGACGACCGAGAAGGTAGTCGAGCATTGCGAAGGCTTTGGGTCTGAGTTTGATTGCCTGTGAGCCTCGCCACACGCACTCGCTTGCCAGGTCCAGGCAAAAGGGATCGAAGACTATCCGGTTTTCATGCCCCATTCAATTTCCAAATGATATCGAAGGTTTGCGGCTGGTTTATGACTTACAACATTTGCTCGGACTATCTGTCCACTCTGGGTTGAGGGATGGCAATTCGGGGCATCTTTCGTCATTAACTGTTGACTCCAGTAGTAGTGACAACAATCCGTACAAACAGAACGCAGTATTACATAAACGATTGGCCGAACAATTGGGACTCGATTTGCCACTGGTTCTCCGGCATGGGTCTCGTCCCGCTGCCGGAGTTGGCGGCAGTGGTCCCGAATGCCGCCGAATGTGAGGTGTTGGAGGTTGGCTCTTCACTCTGTTTATTTATTAAGGCGGTGGCTAGCGCTGATAAACCGCGATCGCTCATCTTGTTCTTCCCTGCATTACCAAAACATTACCGCACATTTACTACAGTTTTATGACTTCCCGCCATACCAGGACTACCCTTGTCCTGCGATTAAAGAATGATCTTGGCATCGTATGTTGCATCATCGAGCCTTTATCCGCAGCTACCTCTGTGAATAAAGACGACAAATTGCTGGTTCGCAATTCTATTAATGTAAGGCTGCTGCCGGGGGCATTACGATTTCCGCACTCGATACCCTCTTCAAATCATCGGTTACACCAGCCTTCGCCGCGATTGTAGCTGCGGTGGATCGAAAACAAAAGAAAACCAGGGGAACCTAAGCCCTAAGTTCTGATCCGCCACCAGCAGTTGAATTTTTATCCCACTGTGCCGCCCCTGGCGGTCTTGCGTGAATTTTACTTTGCCTTGCCTCGATGGGGTAAGGCTTCCGAGGAGGAATGATAATGACAAAAGAAGTTACTTTAATCAATGAGCGAAGGCGCCGAGTGATTGATGCGTTGAAAAATTGGTGTCTGGCGTTGATTTGTTGCATGTTGACTGTGGCCAACGTGCCGGCTCAATCAATAGGCGGCCGGATCGCCGGCACAATCACCGATCAAGCGGGCGCGGTCATCGGGAACGCCGTGGTGACGTTGACCAGTGAAGGTACGGGCGCGCAGCGGCGCGTGACGTCGGACGAAAATGGTTTTTACGTAGCGCCCGAATTGCCGATCGGCTTTTACACGCTCAAAGTTGAAGGCGGCGGCTTCGCCCCCGCGACCAGGGCGCGCGTCAAGGTGGATGTCGGCGCGGAAACGCGCCTGGATGTCACGCTGACGCTGCAGGGCAGGGAGTCGGCAATGGATGTGCGTGCCGAAGCGCCGCTCCTACAGCCGGGCAGCAGCGCCCTGGCCGAGGTAATCAACAACAAACAGGTGGACGGGCTGCCGATCAACGGTCGCGATTACCGACGCCTGACGACGCTCGTGGGCGGCTCGGCGCCGCGTTCGCTTCGGGGGTCGCTCGGTTCGTTCACCGTCAACGGCCAGCGCGAAAAAGCGAACATCTTTCTGATTGACGGTGTGGACAACAACGACTCGTTCCGCAACCAGCCGTCGTTCAATCAGGGCGGCGTGACCGGCGCGCCGGCAACACTGTTCCCCGTAGATGCGCTGGCCGAGTTCAGTATTCAGACACAAGGCGGGGCGGAGTACGGACGCAATTCCGGCGCGATCGTCAACGTCGCCGTCAAATCGGGCACGAACCAATTTCACGGCGCGGCTTACGATTTTTTGCGGAACGATAATCTTGACGCGCGGAACTTCTTCGAGTCGCGGAAGAATGAATTTCGGAACAATAACTTCGGCGGCGTGCTTGGCGGCCCCATCATCAGGAACCGAACGTTCTTCTTCGGCGGCTACGAAGGCCAGCGCGAATTCGTCTTTTCGCCGAGCGTCGTGCGGGTGCCCAGCGCGGCGGACATCGCCGCCGCACGTGCGCTCAATACGACTGCGGGGTTAACTGAGAACGCGCTCAGCACGAGCATTCTGCAACTCTTTCCGGCAGCGAATCTGAACGTGACCACGGGCAACAATTATTCGTTCGCCGCGCCGAACACGAACAACAACGACAACTTTGTGGTCAAGATCGATCACGGGTTCAACGACCGGTTCCATCTGAGCGGACGCTACGTTTTCGGCGACGGCAGCCAGACGTTTCCGCTCACCAGCGGCAACGGCTCGCCGCTACCTGCTTATCAAACGGTCGTGCCGACGCGCATTCAATTGTTCGGCCTGAATCTCTCGCAGGTTCTGAGCGCGAGCCTGATCAACGAGACGCGGGTCGGCTACAATCGCTTCGTTCAGACGTTCACACCGCTCGACGCTGCCTTCGATCCGGCGAGCATCGGTCTGATCACGGGCGCGAAGTCACTGCCGACGATAACGATCGCCGGCTTCCTCAGTCTGGGCGGGCCTACTAACGTGCCGCGCGGGCGCGTCAGCAGCGCCTACCAGTTCGTGGACAATCTGACGTGGACGCGAGGGGCGCACACCATCAAGGCGGGCGGCGAATACCGGCGCGCAACAGTCAATTCCTTCAACGATACGCTGGCGCGCGGATTGTTGAACTTCAACAACCTGGCCGAATTCCTGGCGGGCCGCGTTTCGACTTCCGGCACGGCGATCCTGCGCGGCGCGACGCGGCGCGACACCTTTACCAACAACTACGGCCTCTTCGCGCAGGACGATTGGAAATTCACGTCCCGACTGACGCTCAATTTTGGACTTCGATACGAATACCTCGGCATCTTCAAAGAAGAGGGCAACCGGCTCGCGAATTTCCTTCCCGACACAGGACTTGTGCGGGTGGGCGACGCGGGATTGTCGGATTTGTATCAGCCGGATCATAACAACCTCGCCCCTCGTGTCGGCTTCGCGTATGACTTGACGGGCCGGGGGAGGACGATTCTGCGCGCAGGTTACGGTTTTTACTACGATACTCCATCGCAGGATTTCTTCCTGTTGCAGGGCTTTCAGAACGGCGGGCCGGGCAGCCCGGCGACCAACCCGCTGCCGGGCCTGGGCGTATTCAACGTCACCTTCAGCCCAACGGCGACAATTCCGTACGGGCCGAATGTAGCGATCTTTGGCAATGCCACAGGGGCGGCGCCGACCTCGAACATCGCGCTCTTCGCCGTGGATCTGAAGCTGCGGACGCCTTACATTCACAACTACAATTTGAACCTGCAGCAGGAGCTGCGACCGGGGATGGTTCTGCAAGTCGGCTACGTCGGCTCGCGCGGAACAAAGCTCTTCCGCGTGCGTGACATCAATCAGGCGACGCCCGGGCCGGCGGCGACACGCCAATCGCGGCGGCCTTTCAATGCGCAGTTCCCTCAGTATTCGTTTATCGACTATCTGGAGACTTCGGCGAACTCCAATTACAACGCCCTGCAAACGACGCTCAAGCAGCGCCTCACGCGCGGTTTGAATCTCTACGTCGCCTACACCTGGTCGAAGTCAATTGACGACGCGTCGAACGGCATCTACGGCGGAACGCGCGGCGTCTCATTCCCGCAGGACAGCAACAACCTGCGGGCCGAGCGCGCGGTGTCCAGCTTCGACACTCGCCATCGCTTCTCCGCGAATTTCACTTATGATCTGGACTTTCTTGCGCAAGGGCTGGCCAATTGGCCGAAGCGTCTCACCGAAGGCTGGCAGCTCAGCGGGATTTACACCAGAGCGAGTGGATTGCCGATCACGCCGTTTCTCGGAGTGGACGTGAGCGGGACAGGCGAACTCAACGACCGGCCAAATCTGGTCGGTAATCCGGACTCAGGCGCGCCGCACGACGCAGCGCAGTGGCTCAACAAAGCTGCTTTCGAGCGCCCAGCGCCGGGGTCTTTCGGTTCGTCCGCGCGCAACACGATCATTGGACCAA
The DNA here is from genome assembly GCA_036003885.1 of Blastocatellia bacterium. Lineage (GTDB taxonomy): Bacteria > Acidobacteriota > Blastocatellia > UBA7656 > UBA7656 > DASYSA01. The sequence goes on from DASYSA010000218.1 coordinate 29,545, forward strand.
ACCTACAGATCGTAGACCTTTCTGTGAGCAAAACGACGAAGCTCACCGAACGCTTCGCGCTGCAGTTCCGCGCAGAGTTCTTCAACCTTTTCAACCGCGCCAACTTGAGTCTGCCGAACGTCGATTTCAACAGCGCGGCCTTCGGCTCGATCAGCGACACGCCGGACGTAACAGCAGGCAATCCGCGGCTGGGCGAAGGCGGGCCGCGAGCGGGTCAATTCGGGCTGAAGCTGATCTTCTGAAATGCGTCGTCAATGTCATACGTCGGCGCCCGGAAGCGAACCAATCCCTGCGAGTGCCTTTCCAAACCATGGAGCAGACACACAAGAGGGGTTGGTTCGCGGGATCAGGCGATGGGACTTCGTGGCCCTGACCATCAACGCCGTGGTTGGGGCCGGCATCTTCGGCCTCCCTTCCAGAATCTACGGATTGACGGGAACCTGGAGCGTGCTCGCGTATCTGGTTTGTGCCGTACTCGCTGCCCTCATCATCCTCTGTTTTGCCGAAGTGGGCAGCCGGTTTGCAGAGACCGGCGGCTCGTACCTGTACACGCGTGTTGCCCTCGGTTCCTTTATTGGCTTTGAGGTGGGATGGTTGCTCTGGCTGGCGCGGCTGACCGGGTTTGCAGCCCTTTGCAATTTGCTACTCGGCTATCTCAGTTTTTTCTGGCCGGCTGCCGGGTCCGGCTGGACGCGCGCCTCGGTGATCACCGCAGTCGTCATTGCATTGACGACAGTCAATGTTGTCGGCGTGCGCGAGGCTGCGCTCGTGAGCAATCTTTTCACCATCAGCAAACTCGCGCCGCTACTGCTCTTCGTCGTAGCCGGATTATTCTTCCTCAGTCCGCAGCCGTTCACAGCGCCTGCGGCGCCCACTTTCGGCGATTTCTCCAGGGCCGTACTACTGCTGGTCTTCGCCTTCAGCGGGTTTGAGGCAGCGGTCATCCCAGCAGGCGAGATCCGGGATCCACAACGTAACATCGCCTTCGGGTTGCTGACGGCAACGGGCATAGTGGCGTTGCTCTATCTCATGATTCAAATCGTCTGCATCGGGACATTACCGGGACTGGCCAATTCCGAAAGACCACTGGTGGATGCAAGCAGCAACTTTCTCGGCGCCTCAGGGGCTTCGATCCTTTCGGTCGGCGCGCTGGTTTCCGTTAGCGGCACTCTCAGCTCGGCTATGCTGGGGGGGCCTCGTATTTTGTTTGCGATGGCGGAACAGGGGCAGCTTCCTCAGATTCTGGCAGCAACCCATCGACGCTTCCGCACACCGCACATTGCGATTCTGATCTCAGCTGCCGTCATGCTCGTTGTCACATTGCAGGGCACGTTCATGTCTGCAGTTACGATCAGCACGGTGATTCGCCTTCTGGCCTATATCGCAACCTGTATTTCCCTGCCGGTGTTGCGGCTCAGAAACAACGCGCCGTTGCCCCGATTCAGGGCGCCTGCGGGCGTAGCCGTTGCAGTCGCCGCAACAACGTTGTCCGTGTGGCTGCTTTCAAACAGTCCGTCGAATGACGCGCGTTCAGTAGGTGTGGCAGCGGCACTTGGACTGCTGGCCTTCTTATTGTGGGGCAAACCCCGGAAGGCCGATCCCTACCGCGCCCTGTCCCAAGGCAAGAAGGACAAATAGGGCCATGGTTTCTCCCTGCGTTCCGCGCGGATCTGTCACGGAGATCCCCGTGAGAGTCGGATCAAACTGGATCACAGCTGGAAGCCGCGAAGGCAAAGTTAAAGTAAGGATTAGCAACCAGTGACAGGGATGCGCTAGGAGAAATGGCGAAGATCTTAGCGTTGTGAGGCCCTGCCCTACTCGGTATGCTGCAAATAGGAAGTGATTATCCGGGCTCTGCCGATAATCTGGCCATAACCGCAGTCGATGTCTAGCCGCCCATGACCACTTCTTGACATTCTCGGCGCACAGAGAATACTGTCGATGTTCTTCCTCCGTGCCGAGGTTAGCTTCGTTATAGTGCTCGGCGAAAGTGGCGCACTTTCCCGGCACACCTTTTCTGTGCATGAAATATCACGAGTACGCTGCCCATTCCATACTTCAAGATATCGTCAAGTGCTTTTGGATACTCGAAGTGGATCATGCTTCTGAGAGTATTCAGGAAGTTGTGCCGGATGGTTGCGTGGAATTAATCTTCAATTTCGGCAGCCCTTATGAATTATTAACGCCCACAAAGTCTTATACTCTACCAATCGCATCTGTCGTAGGGTTTCAGAACACGACACTACAGTTCCGGGTGAAGGGCACTGTGAAGGTTGTCGCCGCGCGATTGTTTGCCTGGGGCGCAGTCGCCATACTCGGAGAAGACATTCGGAGGTTCACTCATGAGGTAAGAGCCGCAGGCGCCGGCTGGGACAAACTCATTCAAAACCTCGAATCGCAAGTCCGACAGGAGCAATACCCCGAAGCCGCAACGACACTTCAAGAGTATTTTATTGAGAGCGCGCTGTTGCGGACGTATCCCCTGAAACACATTCAGGCCGCGGCCAAACTGTTGCACTACACAAAGGGCCAGCATCGAATAGACGAATTGGCCGATTACTGTCACATGTCCGTGAGGCAGCTTGAACGCGGCTTTCAGCAAGTTGTTGGCATCTCGCCAAAGGCGCTCGCTCGAACACTACGATTTGATCGAGCCAAAACGCGTCTTATGTTTGACCCTGATGCCGACCTTACCCGTCTTGCGCAAGACTGTGGCTACTTTGACCAGGCCCACTTCATCAAGGATTTTCGGTCGTTTGCCGGCAAGACTCCCACGGAGTTCGTCCAGCAACT